>JAAEUB010000144.1 GCA_024227755.1 Paracoccaceae bacterium
GGGGAGGGTCGGGCGCTGCCCGGCTTACCAGCCGAGCGGGACAGGAGGTGGGGGCTTTATGCTATTCGTAGAAATGCTCCGTATACCGCGCCCAATATCAACATTTCAGCCAGTCCGGTAATCAGTTGATAGGCCAGTAATCGCCCCGGAACGCGCTGGGTCATCCATGTTGTTGCCACGTTCATCACTACCCGGAAAAACCACATGATCAGGCCATAATGAAGCCCCTTGACCAGCCCGGTTTCCCCTGGCAGGGCCGCTGATATCAGCCAGAATATCGCAGCCATGATCACGCCATAGGCAAGGTCTATGGCAATACCTGCGGGCACGTTTATCGTGGTTTTAGCAATCGGTTGGTAGACTGAATAAAGCCTGCGCGCCATTGGATTGGCGTTGATCAGCCCGTCCATCACGCCAAACAGCAGGCCGGCAAAGACAGACACGACAACAAAGTTCAGCAACGCTTCTACCCCTGCAACCCTTCCAGATATTCCGCCAGCCGCAGCAGGACTGCGGGGGTTGGGGTCTCTACTCCGTTTTCGTCGGTCCAGACCTCCATTTCGCCCTCAAGCACATCCCCAAAGATCGGCATCGGCCCGTGGGTTACATCACGCGAAAAGCCGTCGATGGTGGACATGATATAGGTGCGCGGGAAAGCCCCGCCATGACGCGAGGCAAGGGTGGTCAGGTCGGGGGCACCGGGCATGGCACCGCCGCGTGCATCGACACCGTGACAGGCGACGCAATTGGTCGAAAACAGCTCGGCCCCGGTCTGGGGCATCGGGGTGCAGGCAGTCACCAGGGCGATAGCCACGATTGGTCGGATAATCTTCATGCTCACCTCCTGTTTTCGTAACTATTGCACAGTATTGCACGGGGTAATCGCGCGTACCATGATTTAACTCAGACGATGTGGCCATCCTCCAACCGCAAGACCCTGTCCATACGCGCCGCAAGTTCCATATTATGGGTGGCGATGAGGGCAGACAGGCCTGAAGCACGCACCAGTTCCATCAGCACGCCAAACACCAGATCCGCGGTTTCAGGGTCAAGGTTGCCGGTGGGTTCGTCAGCCAAAAGCAGCGCTGGCTGATTGGCCAGAGCGCGGCAAAAGGCGACGCGCTGTTGTTCGCCGCCCGACAGCTCGGCCGGGCGATGGCAGGCACGCGCGGCAACCCCGGTTTTTTCAAGTAGCTTCATGGCGTGTTCACTGGCTTTGCCCGGCGAAACCCCATTGGCTAGCTGAGGCAAAACCACGTTTTCCAAGGCAGAGAACTCAGGCAGCAGGTGGTGAAACTGGTAGATAAAGCCAACCTCTTCGCGCCGAGTTTCGGTGCGCTTTCGGTCGCTCAGCTTGCCCATGTCTTTGCCACGGATCATCACCTGCCCCGCATCCTGTGTGTCGAGCAAACCAGCGATATGCAAAAGCGTCGACTTACCGGCACCTGACGGGGCAACCAAGGCCACCACTTCACCCGGCTTCAGGCTTAGGGACGCGTCCCTCAGGACCGAAACCTCGCCCGGCGCGCCCTGGTTATAGACCTTGGTAATCGCATTCAGTTTCAACACGGCGTCACTCATAGCGCAGCGCCTCCACGGGATTCATTCGCGCCGCCTTGCGCGCCGGGAACAGCGTCACCACGAAGGACAGAAACAGCGACAGGCTGACCGCCGAGGCAACATCCCAAAACTCAAGCTTCGCAGGCAGGCGATAGATGCCGCGAATGGACGGATCCCAGACACCGCCACCGGCGATGTAATCCACAAGGGCGAATATCTGGTCGATATAGATGGCAAAGGCACATCCCAGCACCACACCGGCCAGTGTGCCAACCAACCCAGTCAGCGAGCCGCACAGGAAGAACACCCGCAGCACCGACCCTTCGGTCAATCCCATCGTGCGCAGAATACCGATGTCGCGCCCTTTGTTCTTGACCAGCATGATCAGGCCGGAAATGATATTCAGCGATGCGATCAGAACGAGGATGGAGAGGATGACGAACATCACGTTATCTTCCATCTTCAACGCCTGCAGGAACGATCCCGAGCGGTCGCGCCACGTCCACACGGTTGATTTTTCACCAGCGGCACGCATCAAATCAATCAGCAGATCATCAACCGCCTCGGGCTCTTCGACCATGACCTCAATCTCATCCGCCACGCCTTCGCGATTAAAGAACGACTGCGCTTCGTCAAAGGGCAGGTATACGCGGGTTCTGTCGATATCATAGCGGCCCGCGGTGAAGATATAAGTGACCTCATAGGCATTGACCCGCGGGCTGGTACCAAACGCGGTTTTGACGCCGTTGGGCGAGATGATCTTGATCCGCTCACCGACAAAAACTCCTAGTTCGCGAGCCACGCCAGAACCGATAGCGATGCCCTGATCGAACCTTGCGATGTCCCCTTGCGCCGCTTCGGGGTGGGCAATGCGAGGAATGGTCAGAAGATCAGCGTAAGCGATGCCAAAAACCTCAACCCCGGCGTTTGAACCGCCTTTGTTGGCCATAACCTGACCTTTCACCAGGGGTGCGGCACGGGTCACGCCGGGAACCTGGCCAATGCGTTCAGCCCAGCCCTGATAATCTGTGATCACCCGCGAGGTTTGGCCAGTTTCAGTGACATAAAGCTGCGAATAGGCCGTGACGTGGGAATTGGCACCAAGGATGGTGTCAACAAATTCATCACGAAAGCCGGTGCGCACTGCAAGCGTGATGATCAGGGCGGCAACAGCAAGTGTTATGCCGATCAGGCTGATCCATGTCATCACACTGACCCCGCCCTCGGCACGGCGCGCGCGCAGATAACGCCAGGCGATCATCCATTCGAAACGGCTAAAGGGCGCGGTTCTGGCCATGTAAACTCCGGGTTTTCGGGCAAAGTGAGGGGGCAGGCCGGGAAGGTCAAGCCTGTTGGGCAGAAACGCTCTGGAAACGCTGGGTTTTGCGCGTTAGCGTGGCCGGTGGGAGGATGCGTCATGGATTTACTGCAAGAGCTTGAGGGCGTTTTGGGCAAGGCCAATCTGCTTCGCGGCGATGATACCAAAGCGTATCGCGCCGACTGGATGGGCAAATACTCATGGCACCCTTTAGCAGTAGCGCGCCCGGCTGACACCGACGAGGTCGCAGCAGTGATGCGACTGGCGCACGAGGCCGGGATGCCCGTCGTTCCCATAAGCGGAAATACCGGGCTTGCTGGTGGCACCAATGCCGATGGCGTTTTGATGCTGTCGTTGGGGCGTATGAACAAGGTGCGCGAGATACGCCAAGATGCACGCATTGCCATTGTAGAAGCCGGGGTGATCTTATCCAGTTTGCATGACGCGGTGGATGCGCAGGGCTTGCGCTTTCCCATGACCTTTGGCGCGCGTGGATCTGCAATGCTGGGCGGGCTTTTATCGACTAATGCGGGCGGCTCTAACGTGCTGCGTTACGGTAACACCCGCGCCCTTTGTCTGGGGCTTGAGGTCGTGTTGGCCGATGGTCAGGTGCTTGATATCATGAGCGAACTTCACAAGGACAATTCCGGCTATGACCTCAAGGACCTGTTTATCGGGGCCGAGGGAACTCTTGGCATCATCACCGCAGCAGTGATGAAGCTGGTTCCTGCGCCACGCGCCCATGCAACGGCGATGGTTGCAGCCCCCAGCCTTTCCGGCGCCCTGGTGCTGCTAAACCGCCTGCAAGAAGCAACAGGTGGCGCGGTTGAAGCATTTGAATACATGCCGGGCAGCTTTGTCGACGCCCATCTGGAGGCTTTTCCCAAGGCCCGCGCACCATTTGAAGCGCGCCACGATGTCAATATTCTGGTCGAGGTTGGTGCAACTGCCCCGCGCGACGCCATGCTTGCTGAAGATGGCAGCCTGCCAGTTGTGACCTACCTTGAAGAGGTATTGGTGGGCTTGATGGAGGAAGGTGCAGTGCTCGACGCAGTGATTGCCCAGTCGGATGCCCAGCGCAATGAGATGTGGGCGCGGCGCGAAGCTGCGGCCGAAGTGATGACCCGGATCAGCCCACGCGTCGACACCGATATCGCCCTGCCGCTGGATGGGGTTGCGACGTTCCTTGAACGGATGGAAGAAATCCTACCGAGTATTGACGACGATGCCCGCCATCTGGAGGTTGCGCATCTGGGAGACGGTAACATTCACTTTTCGGTATTATGCAGTCGAAACGATCCGGCCCTGATGGATCAGATCACCGAACAGGTCGAAGAGGTGGTTGTGGCGATGGGGGGTTCGTTTTCAGCCGAACACGGGATCGGCATTTCCAAAAAACCATCGATGGCGCGGCGTAAAAACCCGGTGGCTCTGGCGCTTATGCGGCAGGTGAAAACGGCACTTGACCCTAAAGGCATAATGAACCCCGGCAAGGTGTTGCCGGACGCCTGACGCAGCCCGCGTCTACATGTCTTTGAGATCCGCGATCAGCTGGTCCAGATCACCGCGACGCTTGTCCAGCATCGCGCCGATTTCACTGCGCTCGGATTTGATCAGGCTGATACCCTCGATTTTTATGTCGATGAAACGCCCGGATTTGTCCGACACCACATAGATAACCTCAAACGGAGACTGGCCAACGAAGATTGACTTGGTCGTCACCTCGTAAAAGCTTTTCACCGCGCGCGCGTCTATGATTTCAACCTTTCCGCCCGCCATTTCCTGAAAACGGCGGCCGTATTTGCGGCTAATATAGCCCTGAAACGCTTTGGCAAAAGCACGTTTCTGAGAGCTGCTGGCAGACCGTCCATCGGCCCCCAGCACCAATTGGCCAATGACATTCACATCGCCGTAATCCCGGAAAATACCCTCGAAATCGCGTAGCTTCGCCGCCTCGGATTTGCTGGAATTGATGATCTTCATGATATCGGCAATTACATCGTCAATCAATTTGCGCGCCTTATCGACACTGAAGGCAAAAGCGGCAGACGGGGCCAGCATGATCGCCGCACCAAAGCCACCTAAAAGGGTTAATGCGCGGCGACGGTGTAGATTAGTCATAGGCTTCCTCATAAATATCATAAAGCTCGTCTGAGCTTTCCCCGCCGCTTAGATTATAGCGTCGATTATCAAGGTAGAACAGGCGCGCCGTCAGATAGCCGTCTTCGCTGCCATAAAGGATATCATTGACGGTCGACGCATAGGCGACGCGACCACCAAGCGGGGCGACAACCTTTGCCACCGCGGGCAGATAGCTTTCAGGATTTGGAAGCGTATAGGAAAGCGGGTTTGTGAAAAAATCGACCGCGATGCCAACTGCGTCGCGCTGGGTCGACGGGCCGTAAAACGGCAGCACCACATAATCCCCTTCCGCAACACCCCACACATGCAGAGTTTCACCAAAATCGGTCGAACGTTGCTCAAGCCCAACACCGGTTGCCGGATCGAACAACCCGGCAAGGCCGATGGTTGTATTAAACAGCAGGCGCACGGAATTGTGCGCTGCATCCTCGATATTGCCCTGCAACAGGTCATTCACAATCAGGCTGGGCAGCGCAGTATTCGAGGCAAAATCGGTAACCCGTGTCAACAAAAGCGAAGGGGATTTGGTTTCATCCTCATCTGACGCAGCACTGAACAACGCCTGATCAAGTCGCAGATTGAACGCATGCATGCGCCGGTTGGCCGCCTCATTCGGGTCACTGATACCCGTCGCCTGCGGGGCCGGGGAACAGGCGGCGACCGCAAGTAAAACCAGCATCGCAAGGTGCAGGGCTGGACTTTGATTTGACCGTTTCACCATAGCATTCTTCAGTTTGTGTTCCATTCTGGACTAAAGGTACACATAAGGGATGACGGCGGCATGCCTATCCCTTAACCATCCGGCAGGATAAATATGTGACTATTTGGCGACAAATGCACGCGAAAACCTGCCGGTACACACGCAAGACCGGTGCGATTGAGGCAAAAACAGATGATTTTTGGGTAACTGGGAAATGGCTGAATGAATAGGGCCAAACTTGAACAAGGGCGCGAAGAACTGCGTCAGGCCCGGTCCGAAAGCCGGTGGTTGTTTTATGCCGCCGCTGTTTTTTCCGTGTTTGTGAACCTTTTAATGCTAACCGGTCCGATTTTCATGTTGCAGATTTACGACCGGGTGCTGGGCAGCCGAAGCGAGGAGACTTTGCTAGCGCTCTTTATCCTGATGGGGTTCTTGTTTGCGGCGATGGGCATGCTGGATTTCCTGCGCGGCCGGGTGCTGGCGCGAATTGGCATCACTTTTCAAAATCGCCTTGAAACCCGGGTTTTCGCCGCTGTTCTTGCAAAAGCATCGCATTCGCCACGCCCGGATCAGGTGGCAAATTCCCTGCGTGATCTTGATGCCGTGCAAAAACTGGTGGGGTCGCCGGTTTTTGCGGCGGCTTACGACATTCCCTGGACGCCGGTTTTTCTGGCTGGCATCCTGATTTTTCATCCCTGGCTTGGTATGCTGGCGCTTTTTGGCGGGCTGGTTTTGATTTTGATCACAACCCTCAATCAGCTACTTACCCAAAACCCGGCGGCCCGTTCCAACGCCGCCATGATAAATGCCGAGCTTTTGGCGTTGCAGCTTAAAAACGAGGCCGAGATGGTACGCTCGTTAGGTATGCAAGAGGCCGGGTTTCAGCGTTGGCAAATGGCACGGGCAAAGGCCGCCGAGGCCAGCTTGCAACATTCTGACCGGGGTGGGCGTTTTACCACCATGTCAAAAACCTTTCGCATGTTTTTGCAATCGGCGATGCTGGGTCTTGGGGCGTATCTGGTGCTGCAAAATCAAGTTTCGGCGGGCGCGATGATCGCCTCGTCCATTTTGCTTGGCCGGGCACTTGCTCCGGTGGACCTGGCCATCGGCCAGTGGCAAATGGTCCAGGGTGCGCGCAAGGGCTGGCAGGCATTGGGCGAGCTTTTGGCCGAAATACCATCGCCGACACAACGTACCGAACTGCCAGTGCCCAAGGCACACCTGAAGGCGGAAAACCTGACCGTGGTGCCGCCGGGGCAAAGCCAGGCATCGCTGAGAATGGTGAACTTTGAAGTTAAGCCCGGACAGGCGCTTGGCATCATAGGGCAATCCGGTGCAGGCAAAACCACGCTGGCGCGAGCCATTACCGGCGTTTGGCGCCCGGCAGGTGGTAAAATCAGACTGGATGGCGCCGCACTTGAGCAATATGACCCTGCGACACTGGGCCAGCATATCGGTTACCTGCCACAACGCGTGCAGCTTTTTGACGGAACCATTGCCGAAAATATTGCCAAGCTGGAGTTGAAGCCCGATGACAAGGCGGTGGTGGAGGCGGCACAAAAGGCTGACGCTCATCAGATGATCCTGCGCATGCCGGACGGTTATGACACGCGTGTCAGTACCGGGGGCGGAATGCTTTCCGGTGGCCAGATGCAACGTATTGGCCTGGCCCGCGCGCTTTATGGTAATCCGGTAATTTTGGTGCTGGACGAACCTAATTCAAACCTGGACAACGAAGGCAGTCAGGCCCTGAACAACGCGATAAAGGCGACCAAGGCCGCAGGGCATTCGGTCCTGATCATGGCCCACCGCCCGGCGGCAATTCAGGAATGCGATCTGCTGTTGGTGCTGGACAATGGCCAGACCCGTGCCTTTGGGCCACGCGATGAAGTACTGGCAAAAACCGTAAAAAATGCGGGCGATATAAAGTCGGGCAGCAGACAGGGGGGGGTCACATAATGGCAAGCCGTCCATCCGTCTTTTCCGCCCGCCGTTACGTTTTCCTTGGCGTTCTAACCATAGCCATACTTGTCGGTGGTTTCGGGCTTTGGTCCGTCACTGCTAATATTTCGGGCGCCATCATTGCCCCTGGCGAGATTGAGGTTGAGCAAAACCGTCAGGTCGTGCAGCACCTAGATGGAGGCGTTGTTGCTTCGGTTGAAGTTCACGAAGGTGATCTTGTAAAACTCGGTGATGTGCTGATCAGCCTTGATCCCAGCCTGCTGACGATCGAGCACCGGGTAGCAGAGGGGTCGTTGTTCGAGGTGCTTGCCCGGCGCGGGCGGCTTGAGGCGGAACGCGACGGGTTGGACGAGGTCAACTTTGACCCTGAGCTTATGGCACAGGCAAACACCCGCGAAGATGTCCGCGCGCTTACTGACGGGCAAACACGCCTGTTTCAATCGCGCGTTTGGTCCATGGCGTCAGAGGTTTCCCAACTGGAAAAACGCATCGGTCAGATCAACAGTCAGATCGCGGGTCAGGACGCACAAAGTACTGCCCTGAACGCTCAACTGGCCCTTATCAGGCAAGAACTAGTCAGCCAACAAACCCTGCTGGAAAAGGGTTTGACACAGGCGGCGCGGGTGTTGGCACTGCAGCGCGAGGAAGCTTCAATTTTGGGCCAGCAAGGTAACCTGATCGCCCTGCGTGCAGAAAACGAAGGCCGCATCACCGAGGTTGAAATTCAGATTTTGCGTCTTGCCACCTTGCGCCGGGAAGAGGCGATTACCCAACTGCGCGACCTTGGTTTCAGCCAATTGGAATTAAGCGAGGAATTGCGAGGTCTGGAACAAAAACTGGATCGGCTGGATATCCGCGCGCCGGTCGCTGGAATCGTACATGGTCTTACTGTTTTTGCCGAACGCGCGGTCATCCGCCCGGCCGAACCTGTGCTTTATCTGGTGCCTCAAGACCGCGAATTGTTGATTGTTGCCCGAGTAAATCCAATCCACGTTGACGAAGTTTTTGTGGGCCAGAAAGTGGTGGTGCGTTTCGCTGCATTCGATAGCCGCACCACACCCGAATTGTTTGGTCGCGTGATCACGGTTTCACCGGACGCCTTTACCGATGAAGCAACCGGCATGCGGTTTTATCGCGCAGGCATCAATCTGGCGGAGGGCGAGGCTGCCAAGTTGCCTGAGGGCCTGGCTCTGATCCCCGGCATGCCCGCGGATGCCTATATTCGCACCTCAGATCGCACGCCTCTGGCCTATCTGGTGAAACCGCTGACGGATTATTTCAACAAGGCGTTTCGCGAAAAATAGGCGGTGGCAAGCGCAAATTCCGCGTGGCCAGCCAGCACATTTGCCACTTCCCCCGCAGCGCCATCCCGGATAGCGTCGCAAAAACACCCGTGAAAGGAAACCCGATGAGCTTACATGAAAAACGCCTTGCCGAACTTGGCGTCACCCTGCCCGATGCACCCGCACCTGCCGCCAATTATATGCCATATGTTCAAGTCGGCGACATCGTCTATGTCTCGGGCCAGATTTCGATGAACGAAGGCGGGTTCATCACTGGCAAACTCGGTGAAACCATGAGCGCCGAGGAGGGTGCGGCGGCGGCAAAAACCTGCGCCATTGGCCTGCTGTCACAGGTGAAAGCCGCTTGTGGGGGTGACCTTGACCGACTGGTGCGGGTGGTCAAACTGACGGGCTTTGTCAACTCGACCGCCGATTTTGGCGACCAACCAAAGGTGGTCAACGGCGCGTCCGACTTTCTGGTTGAGGCTTTGGGAGAAGCGGGGCGCCATTCACGCTCGGCGGTGTCTGCTGCATCCCTTCCATTCAGCGTTGCGGTCGAGATCGAAGGGATTTTTCAGATAAAATGATACCTTTGCCGACCCCCTTCCTGACCATTCCCATTGCCCACCGGGCCTTGCATGACATGGATGCCGGGCGGCCCGAAAACTCGCCCGCCGCAATCCGCGCGGCGGTGAAGGCAGGCTTTGGGATCGAAATTGACCTACAGCTTTCAAACGATGGTCAGGCGATGGTCTTTCACGACTACCAGTTGGACCGTCTGACAGGTGAGAAAGGCCCGGTGCGAATGCGAAGCGCCGCCGAGTTGCAAAACATCCCGCTGGCAGGAAGTGCTGCGCGCGAAAAAATCCCGACCTTGCAAGAGGTGCTGGGTTTAGTCGCTGGAAAGGTGCCGGTTTTGTTGGAAATCAAGGATCAGGACGGGGCGTTGGGACCCGAAACCGGGATCCTCGAGCAAGCGACGGCAAAGGCGCTTGAGGGCTATGATGGCCCGGTCGCCGTCATGTCGTTCAACCCGCACGCAATCGCCGCTTTTGCCATCCATGCCCCACATGTTCCGCGTGGCCTGGTCACCGGGGCGTTCGCGCGTGAAAACTGGCTTTTGGTGCCGAAAAAACGATTAGAAGAACTGCGCACCATCCCGGATTTCGAACGGGTAGGGGCAAGTTTTATCAGCCATCGGGCGGATGACCTGACCAGCCCGCATTTGGCGGCGATCAAGGCCAGGGGCGTGCCAATCCTGTGCTGGACCATTCGCAGTAGCGAAGAGGAACTTCGGGCGCGTCAGGTTGCCGACAATATCACTTTTGAAGGCTACCAGCCGGTGTGAGCCCGGCCCGGATCACCACACGGCTGCACCAAAGCCTGAGCGCCATTTCCGCAGCCGACTGGGACGCCTGCGCCTGCCCCGAGACTGCGGACACCGGGTTTCCCTTTGATCCTTTCACAACCCACCGCTTCCTGCTGGCGCTGGAAGAAAGCGGATCTGTCGGCGAAGGAACCGGTTGGCAACCATATTATCTAAGCGCGTATGCGGGCCGGGAACTTATCGCGGTTGCGCCGCTTTTTGCCAAAAGCCACTCTCAGGGCGAATACGTTTTTGATATGAGCTGGGCTGACGCATATGAGCGCGCCGGTGGCCACTATTACCCTAAGCTGCAAATCGCCGTGCCTTTTACTCCGGTTCCCGGCAGGCGTCTGTTAACACGGCCCGGCTTTGAGGTTTCGGGGCGGGCTGCCCTGATCGAAAGTGCGATTGATCTGGCCGCCGAGAACAGTCTTTCTTCGCTGCACATCACCTTTTGCACCGATGACGAGGCGGCAACGGGCGAGAAGCTTGGCCTGATGCGTCGGATCGGCCAGCAATACCATTGGCAGAACCAGGGATATGCAGATTTTGACGGGTTTTTGGCCGACCTCAGCGCCCGCAAACGCAAAAACATCCGCCGCGAACGAAGCATAGCACAGGGATTTGGCGGAGAGATCATCAATCTGAGCGGCGACGAAATTGAGACAGAGCATATGCAGGCCTTCTGGCATTTCTATCAGGATACCGGTGCGCGCAAATGGGGCAGCCCGTATCTGACACGCGCGTTCTTTGATCTGGCGCAGGAGCGGTTGCGCAAGGATATGGCTTTGGTTTTGGCGCGCCGCGACGGGCACTGGATCGCGGGCGCGTTAAGCTTTGTTGGCCGCGACGCACTGTTTGGGCGATATTGGGGCGCGAGCGAACACCATTCCTGCCTGCATTTTGAGCTTTGCTTTTATCAGGCAATTGACTTGGCCATTTCGCAGGGTCTTGAGCGCATAGAAGCCGGCGCGCAGGGCGAACACAAAATCGCGCGCGGCTACCGCCCGGTGCAGACAAATTCGCTCCACTGGATCGCTGAACCGGGGTTTCGAGACGCGGTGTCAGAATTTTTGCGTGCGGAAGCACCGGCAGTTGGTGAAGATATCGAGATATTGACCGCTATGGGTCCGTTTCGCAGCACCGAGTGATTGACGTGGGCGTGGCCTTTGCCCACATTCCACTGTAACCCGACAGGAGGAGAGCCAGATGGGATATACAATCAACCGAGTCTTGGCAGGTATCAGTTTGGACGACGCCGACGCCCGTACCCGCGCCGCACTTACCGATGGCGGTTTCGGAGTTCTGACCGAGATCGACGTACAAGCAACGATGAAAAAGAAGATAGACAAGGATATGGACGGCTACCGCATTCTGGGGGCGTGCAATCCGAACATGGCATGGCAGGCGATCGGTATGGAGGCACGTCTGGGAGTGATGCTGCCCTGCAACGTCATTTTGCGTGAGGTCGAGGGTGGAATTGAGGTTTCGGCTGTTGATCCGGTGGCCTCGATGGCGGCGATTGATAATGACGAACTGCATGTTGTCGCCGGGCAGGTGCGCGACATGCTGGGCAAGGTGGTCGAGGCCATTTAAAAAAAAGGGGGTGCTCCCGCCCGTCGTCGACCCCTGACGGGGCGCTCCGACAGTTGGGCGTGGCGCAAAAAAGCTATCGCATTTTTGCGCCTGCCTCACTTCGCTCGGAAGATTTTTTGCCTCCGGCGGGGATATTTTCGGCAAGAGGAAGGAAGTTTCAGTGAGACATATTGTTGTCGTTGGGGCCGGTCAGGCTGGGGCTTCGCTGGTTGCAAAGCTGCGAGGGTCAGGGTTTGACGGGCAAGTCACGCTGATTGGTGCGGAAGCGCATCCGCCCTATCAGCGCCCGCCTCTATCCAAGGCATATCTGCTTGGGGAAATGGCGCGCGAAAGGCTGTATCTTCGCCCTGAAGCATATTATGCGGGGCAGCAGATTGAACTGCGCCTGAACACGCGCGTCCGGTCGATTGACCGCGCGGCACGCAAGCTGGTGCTTCCCGACGGTGAGGTTTTATATGACATGCTGGCGTTAACCACAG
Organism: Paracoccaceae bacterium; assembly: GCA_024227755.1. Classification (GTDB taxonomy): domain Bacteria; phylum Pseudomonadota; class Alphaproteobacteria; order Rhodobacterales; family Rhodobacteraceae; genus JAAEUB01. The sequence goes on from JAAEUB010000144.1 coordinate 12,407, forward strand.
GGGCTGTGGTCAACAGATTGCCCAAGTCGCTTAGCGGAAATCTGGATGGCATCCATGTCATACGCGGACTTGATGACATAGACAGGCTTGAGCCGGAATATGTCGCTGAACGCAGGGTTCTTATTATCGGCGGTGGCTATATCGGGCTGGAGGCAGCGGCGGTTGCAGCCAAAAAGGGCCTGAAAGTAACTTTGATCAACCATAGCGAACGCATACTCAGACGGATCGCGGCATGCGAGACCTCGGATTTCTTTCGCGAACTGCACCGGGCGCATGGGGTGGACATTCGCGAGAATACAAAACTGGAAGCGTTGACAGGCGAGGGCCGCGTGAGTGGTGCGCGTTTAAGTGATGGGACCGAAATTGAAGTGGATTTTGTCATTGTGGGCATAGGTGTCACCCCAGCGACCGCTCTGGCTGAAGAGGCCGGACTGGAGATTGACAACGGCATCAAGGTGGACGCTTTTGGCCGCTGTTCTGACGCACATATCTGGGCTGCGGGCGATTGCGCATCCTTTCCCTATAGGGGTACTCGTATCCGCTTGGAAAGTGTGCCGAATGCCATAGATCAGGCTGAATGCGTGGCAGAAAACATGTTGGGTGCGGGCAAGGAATATGTGGCGCGGCCCTGGTTCTGGTCTGATCAATATGACGTAAAACTGCAAATCGCCGGACTAAATACTGGCTATGATGATATTGTGAAGCGACCCGGTGCGCGCGAAGGCGCTGTGTCGTTTTGGTATTACCGCGATACGGAATTGCTGGCAGTGGACGCGATGAACGAACCGCGTGCCTATATGATGGGCAAGCGTCTGATCGAGGCCGGTAAATCGCCGGGTAAGGCCTTGGTGGAAAACCCGGAAACTGACCTTAAGTCTTTGATGTAAAATGCGGATTATTTCGGGGCGCTTCAGGGGGACACGGCTGGCGGAACTTGGCAAGGGCGACGCAAACGCACATCTGCGCCCGACATCTGACCGGGTGCGTGAAAGCCTGTTTTCGATGTTGTCAGGCGGGCGTTTTGGCGAACCCCTAGCGGGCGCGCGGGTGCTTGATCTTTTTGCCGGCACTGGTGCGTTGGGGCTTGAGGCTCTGTCGCGCGGAGCCGCTCATGTCGCCTTCGTTGAAAATGGCCGCAAGGCGCTGGGACTGATCCGCGAAAATGTAGCAAAATGTCGGGCTGATGGTGAGACCAATCTGATAGTGAAAGACGCAACCCGGCTGGGGGCCGGAACGCCGCATGATCTGGTATTTCTTGACCCACCCTATGGCAAAGGATTGGGGGAAGTGGCGTTAAAATCAGCCCTTGCGGGGGGCTGGTTGGCCGATGATGCGTTGGTGGTCTGGGAGGAAAGTGCTGAAATTACTCCGCCCGTAGGCTTTGAAATACTGGATCAGCGCAGATATGGCGGCTCGGTTATTTCCATCCTGAAAATGGGGTGACTAAAGGCCGCTAACGTCCCGCCTGAATGGTCACCCCCAGGTCGGATGAAACTTGCCTGCCGGGGAAAGGGTGAAAATCTCGTAGCCATCTGCTGTCACCCCGATTGAGTGTTCAAACTGCGCCGAAAGCGACTTGTCGCGGGTTACTGCGGTCCAATCATCGCCTAGCACCTTGGTTTCCGGGCGGCCAAGGTTGATCATCGGCTCGATGGTGAAGAACATACCCTCTTCAAGCGTTGCCCCTGTGCCCGCGCGTCCGTAATGCAGCACATTGGGCGGGGCATGAAACACCCGGCCCAACCCGTGACCACAAAAATCACGCACCACCGACATGCGGTGTGCCTCCGCATAGGCCTGAATGGCGTGGCCAATATCGCCGAATGTGTTACCGGGGCGCACCGCGCTGATCCCTTTCATCAGCGCTTCATGGGTCACCTCAATCAAACGCTCGGCCTTGCGCGGTAGCTTGCCGGCAACATACATCCGTGATGTATCGCCATACCAGCCATCAACAATCACCGTGACGTCGATATTCAGTACATCACCGTCTTTCAGGCGCTTACTTGATGGGATGCCGTGGCAAACCACGTGATTGATCGAGATACAGCTGGCGTGTTTGTAACCCTTATAGCCAATGGTGGCAGACTTGGCCCCTGCCTCATCCACCATATCCTCGATGGCTTTATCAAGCTCGGCTGTTGTGACACCGGGCACAACCAAAGGTGCCGTGCGATCCAGAATTTCAGCCGCCAGCTGCCCCGCATTGCGCATGCCTGCGAAATCGGCGGGGTCATAGAGGCGGATGCCTTCACGGGTAAGGCGGGCACGCGGTTCGTCCAAGGCTTTTCTCCTACGTTTCGCACTAAATAGGCGCTTCACGCGGCGGATACCAGAGGTTTGCCAAGCCATACCCCTTTGGGGGATATGCGCGTGTCATAGCACAACACTTCAACCCCTGATTTGCGGGCAAGATCAAAGGCAACGGCATAGGTCGGGTCGATGTCGCGGGCCAGATCAAAGCGGTCACAGTCGGTCCGCTGAACAAGATAGAACATGATTGCGCGGTGACCCTGCCGGGTCATTTCGCTTAGCTCGGCCAGATGTTTCGCCCCGCGTTTGGTCACCGAATCGGGAAACTCCCCCAGACCCTTCTGGCGGCTGAGAGTAACCGACTTCACCTCGACATAAGCATCGGGCAGGCCATCACCCGACAGCAGGAAATCAATGCGGCTTGCCTCGCCATACTTTACCTCTGGCCTTACCAGCTTATACGCGGCCAGTCCGGTCACTTCGCGCGCCATCAGGGACACCTTGAGGGCGCGATTCGGCACCATTGTATCAACGCAGGTGAAATGGCCGTTTTCATGATCCACCAACCGCCAGCCAAAGCGCAGTTTCTTTTTCGGGTCGTCATTGGGTTCCAGCCAGATCCGCATACCGGGCATCGCAAGCCCCATCATTGATCCGGGATTGGCACAATGAGCGACCACTTCGTGGCCATCTTCCTCAAGAACCGCATCCGCCAAAAAACGCTTATAGCGCCGGGTAAGGCGGGCGGGAACAAGGGGGGTTTGAAACTCCATGACGCCGGGCCTATACCTAGGGCGCTAAAGGAGCAAGTAATGCCAAAATCCACCCCATCCAACCCAAGCGCCGCCATGCTGGTGATCGGGGATGAAATTCTTTCTGGCCGCACCCGCGACGCAAACATGTACCATCTGGCGGGTGAGTTGATCCAGCACGGCTTTGACCTGAACGAGGTGCGGGTTGTTGCCGATAACGAAGCGGCAATTGTCGATGCGGTCCAGGCCCTGTCGGCAAGTTGCGACCACGTTTTCACTTCTGGCGGTATCGGGCCAACCCATGACGATATTACCGCCGATTGCGTAGCGCGGGCGATGGGTGCCAGCATTGGTATACGCGATGATGCGCGGGCCTTGCTGGCTGCGTTTTATGACGGGCAGGGTATTGAGTTTAACGATGCCCGCAAACGCATGGCGCGCATCCCTGAAGGTGCCGATCTTATTGATAACCCGATCTCGACCGCGCCGGGGTTCAGTCTTGGTAATGTGCATGTGATGGCCGGGGTCCCACAGGTGTTTCAGGCAATGCTAGCGGGATTGTTGCCAACGCTTAAGGGCGGTGCCCCGTTGCTTAGCCAAAGCCTTCAGATCAACCGCCCCGAAGGCGAAATTGCCGGGCCGTTGGCGAACCTGGCGGCTGATTTCCCCACGCTGTCAATTGGATCCTATCCGTTTTGGAAGGCTGGCGCATTTGGCGCAAATATCGTGATCCGCGGCTTTGACAAATCCGACCTGGATAAAGCCATGTCCCGCCTGGCAATTATATTTGAGGCTGCAACATGACCGCCCCGCGCGCCCTGCCTGACACAAAAACGCTTTTGCAGGTCTGCGATTCCACCTGGCCTCCGGCAAGTGCCACACAGCATGGCGCATGGACCATCCGCGAAGGACAGGGCGGTGGGCAGCGTGTATCATCGGCCACCGAAAACTGGCCCACTACAGAAGCAGACCTGCATATAGCCGAGGCCGCAATGCGCGCCCTTGGCCAAGACCTGATCTTTCAGATCCGCCCAGGTGAGGAAGCGCTTGACGAAATGCTGGCACATCATGGCTATGACATCGTTGATCCGGTTAACATCTATGCGATTCCTATCGAGGAAATGCTGGTCGAAAAGGCACCATTGGTTTCGGGTTTTCAGATCTGGCCACCGCTGGCGATCATGACGGAGCTTTGGGAAGAAGCAGGCATCAACGCTGGCCGCCGGGCGGTAATGGAGCGCGCACCAATGCCAAAAACCGCGCTCTTTGGCCGCTCAGACGATCAGCCCGCCGGGGTTGCCTTTGTTGCTGTCCAGGGCGGCATTGCCATGCTTCATGCGCTTGAGGTCGTGCCAGCCCTGCGTCGCCTTGGCACTGCGCGTAATATCTTGCTGACCGCGGCCGCGTGGGCAGCCGAAAACGGTGCCGAAGTTTTCTCGCTCATCGTCACAAAAGGCAATCATGCGGCCAATCCGCTTTATGCCTCACTTGGAATGCGGCTCGTGGGGCATTATAATTACCGTAAGAAACTCACTCCGGGATAATGAAATGACTGAAAAAAAAGAACCGACCGCACTGAATCTGCCACAGGTTGATCCTCTGCCCGAAGATACGCAGAAATATTTTGACCTTTGCGATGACAAGCTGGGGATGGTGCCAAACGTGCTGCGCGCCTATGCCTTCGACATCGATAAGCTGAACGCCTTCACCGCAATGTATAACGATGTCATGCTGGCCCATTCGGGGATTTCCAAGCTGGAACGTGAGATGATTGCGGTGGTGGTCAGCGCCCATAATCGCTGTTGGTATTGTCAGGTAGCCCACGGTGCGGCGGTACGCGCCCTTTCAGGCAAGCCGGAACTGGGCGAGGCAATGGTTATGAATTACCGCGAGGCGGATATCACCGTACGCCAGCGCGCGATGCTTGACTTTGCCATGAAGCTGACCGAAGCCAGCGCCGCCATTGAAGAGGCTGACCGGCAGGTCTTGCGAAATGCGGGGCTGAGTGATCGCGATATATTCGATGTGGCTTCGGTCTCTGGCTTTTTCAACATGACCAACCGGGTCGCCGCAGCCACTGGCATGCAGCCCAATGCAGAATACCACGCACAAGCCAGATGAGGTGGGTAACGCTCATAAGTGCGGGACTTTCCTGTTTCGCAGCACAGGCGGGTGCGCAAGGGTTGGAGCTTCCGGCCCCGGCCACCCGCACCTTTGAGCAGGTCGAGGTAGACGGAGCCTATTCCATGCCGGTAGGCCCCTGGTTTGAGGGCAGAATTGAAACCCTGCCTCTGAGCGGCACCTTTAGCCTTGAGGCCTGGCGGCTGGCTGGCAACGGGCATGCGAGCCAGAGAATGATGAACAATCTTGCCGGGCAGTTAAAAGCCGCAGGCTATGAGGTTCTGTATCAATGTGCCGACAGTGAATGCGGTGGCTTTGACTTTCGTTTTGGCACCTTGGTGGCGGGCGAGCCAAAAATGCATGTTGACCTTGGCGACTATCAGTATTTGGCAGCACACAAACCTGGGGAAGACGGCGGGGATTATACCGCTCTTTTGATCAGCCGCTCTTTGGGGGCCGGATTTGTTCAAATCGCCCGCGTTGGACCGGCACGTGGTGAAGCCGTCACCATAGATAACCCAACACTGACCTCGACCATGACAGAACCAGCAAACCAAGTTGCTGACCCAGACGCAAAAATAGCCGAGCAACTTGAGTTGAACGGCTTTGCTGTCCTTACGGATCTGGTTTTTGAAACCGGGTCGTCCGATCTGGGAAGCGGCCCATTTGACAGCCTGAGCCAGCTTGCAGCCTATCTGGCGGACCATCCCGACCGCTCAGTCGCCCTTGTCGGCCATACGGACGCCGAAGGACCCTTGGCGATCAATATCATCCTGTCGAAACGCCGTGCGACCTCGGTTCGGGCGCGGTTGATTGAACAACATGACTTGCCAGGTGAGCAAATGGTGGCCGAGGGCGTTGGTTTTCTGGCCCCGCTAAGTTCAAACCTGACCGACGCTGGACGCACCCAAAACAGGCGGGTCGAAGTGGTTCTCACCTCGACCCGATAACCTGCTCACTCGTACGACTATTCTTACCAGACGTCCGGACCTTTGTCGCCAAAGGCATGGACAAGGAAGTCTATGAAGGCACGCACTTTGGGTTGGGTAAACCGGCCCGGCGGGTAAACCGCGTAAATGCCTTGCCGGTCCATCGGCAGTTCGGGGACTGCGTCTTCAACCAGCCCCTGCTCCATCGCATCCGCATAAAGAAAACTGGGCAAATAGGCGATGCCAAGCCCGGCCACAGCCGCGTTAAGCAGCGATTGCCCGTCATTGACGCTCAGCCAACCGGCGGTACGAACCTGACGAACTTCCCCCGAAGGTGCGGGAACCTTCCAGACATTGCCCGAGGACTGGCTGGAATAATGCAAAAGCTTATGCTCATTCAGATCATCAATACGCATGGGGCGGCCGTATTTCTGGAAGTATGCTGGCGAACCGACCATACGCCGGGTCGTCTCGGTCAATTTTCGGGCACGAAGCGAGCTGTCTTCAAGCTCACCCACCCGGATTGCCATGTCAAAACCTTCGCAGATCAACTCGACAAAGCGGTTGTTCAGCACCATATTCACGTTAACTTCCGGAAAATCCGTCAAAAAGTCACCCAGCACCGGGCTTAGGTGATTCACGCCAAAGTCGGTGGCGACACTGATACGTAAAAGCCCCGAAGGCTCGCTCTGCATCGACGTGACAAGCGCATCCGCCTCGCCCGCATCATTCAGCACACGGCGGGCGCGGTCATAGTAGGCAAGCCCGATCTCGGTCGGTGAGACGCGTCTTGTCGTGCGGTTCAAAAGCCGCGCACCAAGGCGGGCCTCCAGCGATGAGACGTGTTTGGATACGGCGGACTTCGAGATGCCCATTTTCTTTGCCGCGTCCGTGAACCCGCCCTGGTCCACAACCATTGCAAAGGCTTCCATTTCAGTCAGTCGATCCATTTCAATACTCTCAACAATCTTGGCCCCTCGTTCGGAATGTATCGACTTGAAATCGGGCATCTTTGTGGAGTTAAACCGACAATAAGGGGGTTTTTAGGCAGATCGTTTTGAGAGTGGAAACAGAGGATGGCACCAATTCGGGCCAGTTACCCGGCTGGGGCGGTTGCAATTCCACGAGTTATCACAGTCGTTGCGCGGGCCTGGGTTTCGGCAAGTCCGCTTTGGTAGTTTTCCCGCTCCGGGCCCGAATTCAGGCGGGTGCAGTCACCGGTTCGGGCGATTAGCCCCTAAGCCATTTTGGAACTAGCCAGATGCTCTAATGCAATCGTGCATGTACCAGATAGCCGTCAACACTGGTTTCCCCAAGTGCCTTGAGCGCCTCTAACCGGTGCAGGCCTTCGACAAGCACAAACCGGTCCTTACCAGCGCGCAGGCGGATCGGCGTCAATTGTCCTTCTTCCAGCATGCTTTCCGCGATCTCGGCCACTTTGTCCGGGTCCAGCGTTTTAAGCCGCTTAACCGGGACATATATTTTTTCGATCTCGAAGCTTTCTTTTTCCAGCATGTACCGGTCCCCTTTATGTGGTCACAGCCCGGCGGCCAGTCGCGCGCCCTGCTCGATCGCTCTCTTGGCGTCCAGTTCGGCGGCCACATCTGCACCACCAATGATATGGGGCTTTATGCCTGCCGCCTCAAGCTGATCCGCCAGCGACCGGTTGCTGATCTGCCCGGCACAAAGCACAACCGTATCAACCGCAATCAGTTCCGGGTTCTCGTGTCCTTCACCAAAGCTGACGTGCAGCCCTGCACTGTCAATCCGTTCATAATTCACCCCCGGCAGCATTTTCACGTGCTTCATCTTCAAAGCCGCGCGGTGGATCCATCCGGTGGTCTTTCCCAGGCCCTTACCGGGACGCCCGGCTTTGCGCTGCAACAGGGTCACCTGGCGCACGGGTGGTTCAGGTTGCGGTCCCGCAGGTGCCAGACCGCCACGCACTTCTTGCGGATCACCAACGCCCCATTCACGCCGCCACGCCGGTGCGTCATCTGTAAGACTTTCACCAGTGGTCAAAAACTCAGCCATGTCAAAGCCGATACCTCCGGCACCTATGACGGCCACGCGCTTACCAACCTCAGCACCACCACGCAGCACATCAATGTATGAAAGCACATTGGGAAGGTCATCACCGTCAATACCGGGATCACGCGGGATCACGCCGGTGGCCACCACAACCTCATCAAAGCCGGCCAGATCCTCAACATTCGCCTCAACCCCCAACCGTAGCTCAACGCCCAACCGTTCCATCATGGCGGCATACCAGTCTACCAGACCATAGAATTCTTCCTTGCCAGGCACGCGTTTGGCCATGTTCAGCTGGCCGCCAACTTCGTCTGCCTTGTCAAACAATACCACCTGATGTCCACGAGTAGCCGCAACCAGAGCGGTCGACAATCCCGCTGGCCCCGCGCCAACAATGGCAATGCGTTTACGCGTAGCTGCCTGAGCATAGCTTAACTCGGTCTCAAATCCTGCACGGGGATTGACCAGACAGGTCGAGATTTTGCCCGAGAATGTATGGTCCAGACATGCCTGATTGCAGGCAATGCAGGGGGCGATTTCGTCCGCCCTGCCCGCCATGGTCTTGGCAACAAAATCCGCGTCTGCCAAAAACGGCCGCGCCATCGACACCATGTCGGCCACACCACCGGCCAAAAGCCCCTCGGCCACATCAGGTGTGTTGATGCGGTTTGAGGTGATGACCGGCACGCCGACCTTACCCATCAGCTTTTTCGTCACCCAGGCAAAGCCCGCGCGCGGCACCGATGTTGCGATGGTGGGAATTCGTGCCTCGTGCCAGCCAATACCGGTGTTGATGATAGTTGCCCCGGCCTCTTCGACAGCCTTTGCCAGGGTCACCACCTCGTCAAAAGTGGACCCGTCAGGCACCAGATCAATCATCGAAAGGCGATAGATGACGATGAAATCCTCGCCCACCGCCGCCCGTACTGCGCGCATGACCTCTAGCGGCAGGCGCATACGGTTTTCATATGATCCACCCCAGCGATCCGTGCGTTTGTTGACGTGGCGAACAAGAAACTGGTTAAGGAAATAACCCTCGGATCCCATCACCTCGACACCGTCATACCCAGCCTCGCGGGCACGGGTGGCAGCAGTGGCAAAGTCAGCTATTTGTTTTTGAATTCCTTCCTCGTCCAGCTCCTTAGGTGGAAAAGGCGAGATTGGGCTTTTCACCGCACTGGATGAGACACAATCGGGGCCGTAGGCGTAACGCCCCGCATGCAGGATCTGCATCGCAATTTTGCCATCCGCCGCATGCACTTTGTCGGTAACGATGCGGTGATTGGCAATGTCCGCGTCCGAGTAAAGACCCGCA
>JAAEUB010000145.1 GCA_024227755.1 Paracoccaceae bacterium
CCAGCATTAGCAGCCAGTTGTCTTGATCGCAGATGCGACGTAGTGCGCCAAGATAACCCGAATCCGGAATAACAATACCAGCTTCACCCTGTACCGGTTCGACCAGGATCGCGACAACATTGCGATTATTTTCCGCGATTGCGTCAATCGCGGCGATGTCGTTGTATGGAGCACGCACAAAACCGGTGACCAGTGGCTCGAAGCCCGCCTGTACCTTGCGGCTTCCGGTGGCGCTGAGGGTTGCCATGGTGCGGCCGTGAAATGCATCTTGCATGACCACGATTTGCGGATTCTTGATTCCTTGCTGATGACCATAAAGGCGCGCCAGTTTGATTGCAGCCTCATTGGCTTCAGCTCCCGAGTTGGCAAAGAAGACCCGGTCCATGTTTGCGGTTGCGCACAGCAGATCAGCGAGTTTATGTTGCCAGGTGATCGAATAGAGGTTCGATGTATGTAGCAGGATCGCCGCCTGTTCCTGAATCGCCGCGGTTAAAGGAGGGTAGTTGTGGCCCAGGCTGGTGACAGATATGCCGCAGAGTGCATCCAGGTATTGCTGACCCTCAGCGTCCCAAAGGTAACAACCGTCACCATGAGTAAAAGTGACGGGCAGGGATTGATATGCGTTGACGAGATGGTCTGACATTGTCTGGCTGCGTGAAAAAAACGCTCAAACATACAGTGATTTTCAACGATTACAAGTTTTTAGGGCAAAAAAAGCCCCGTGTAAACGGGGCTTTAGATCTGGCTGGTCGGCTGTTTAGAAAGGGAAGCCCCCGTGTGCGTAAGCAGTCATCGACAGCAACATCGGGATGGATAAAGCCGTGTTGGTACGCGATGCCATCAAGGCGACGGACTTGGCCTTGGCAATGACATCCGGTTCATGGGTTTGCCCATCCAGGCCGAGTATTTTTTTCTGGTTTGGCCAGATGAATACCCATACGTTAATGGCCATGATTGTTCCCAGCCATGCACCGACGCCGATTACCGCTGCGCCAGGCTGGAAAGTAAAAGCGGCACCCAGGATGCCCATTTTCGCCAGAATCGCTGCGCCTGAAAGCCAGGTCGCTACGGCC
>JAAEUB010000146.1 GCA_024227755.1 Paracoccaceae bacterium
AGAAACTCAGCGGTTGCCGGGATAATGCCCGAGGCGCCCATCACCGGCTCCAGGAACACTGCCGCAATTTCATCGCCATGCTGATTTAACTGCTGCTTGAAACTGTCGCTATCGCCATATTCACCAAGATAGGTCATTGGGCCAGGTTTGCCGAAAAAACCACAATCGAATTCCATCAAAGAACCATGATAGCCGCCTCTTGCCATGAGAATTTTGTTTCTGCCGGTGGTCGCGCGCGCGATGATCAGTGCCAGGATTCCGGCCTCGGTGCCCGAATTGGTAAAGCGCACCTGTTCGACGGATGAAACCCGATTCGTCAGTTGTTCCGCCAGATCGGTCTGGGCCTCGTTGATGGCAGCCCAACAGGTTCCGTTTCCAACCTGTTTCGCCACCGCCTCGGTGATCGGAGCATAGGCGTGCCCATGCACCAGCGCGGTGTAGTTATTCAGCAGATCGATATACCGATTACCATCGGTATCCGTTACCCAGGCGCCGGATGCGCTTTTTATCGTCAACGGATAGGGCGCCCAGTAGCCGGCCTGGCGCGAGTTGCCGCC
>JAAEUB010000147.1 GCA_024227755.1 Paracoccaceae bacterium
ATGACGCAATGGTGTTTACGTCAAGGGTAGACGTGTTACTTGCGAGAATGGCACCGGGCTTACAGTATTTGTCGAGTTTGGTGAACACGTCCTGTTTAACCGCCATGCTTTCAAACACCGCTTCGATCACCAGATCCACGTCGCCCAAGTCGGCATAGTTGTCGGTGCCCGACACCAGTTGTTTTGCGGCCGCGGCCTGCTCTTCGCTGATGCGCCCTTTAGCTACCTGGCCATCGTAATAACGGTGAATGTGCTTAATGCCGCGCTCCAGTGCTTCAAAGCTCAGCTCAAGCATGGTCACCGGAATACCTTTATCGGTGAAGTTAATGGCAATGCCACTCCCCATGGTGCCCGCACCAATAATAGCGACACTATTGATATCGCGAGTGGGGGTACCTTTAGCGAGGCCCTGCACCTGAGCAGCCATGCGTTCCGCGAAGAACATATGACGTTGCGATTTCGACTGGGTGCCTTGCATCAATTCCAGAAACAGCTCGCGCTCTTTTTTCATGCCATCGGCAAAATCCAGCTCTACCGCTGCCTGCACGGTATCGACACAGCGCTGGGGCGCGTCAAAACCGCGACGGGTTTTCGCCAGCTTGGCGCGGTACTGGTCGAATATCGCAGGGTCAGACACCGTTGCCGTTAACTCGCTTATACGGCGAAGCGGTGCATTATTACTTACCACTTCTTTAGCAAACGCAATCGCCGCGTTTTGCAGATCGTCGCTTACCACTTTGTCGATCAAGCCTGCCTTGGCGGCTTCTTTACTCGATACCTTACGGCCGCTGGTGATCATATCCAGTGCTAGTTCCACACCCGCAATACGCGGTAAACGTTGAGTACCGCCTGCGCCAGGCAGAATTCCCAGCAACACTTCAGGCAGGCCAACTTTGGCAGATTCCAGTGCCACCCGGTAATGGCATGTCAGTGCAACTTCCAAACCACCGCCCAATGCCGTGCCG
>JAAEUB010000148.1 GCA_024227755.1 Paracoccaceae bacterium
GGCTGGTGATTGAATAGCCTATCCACAAATATGTACCCAGAACGATAAGAAGGAACACAAAGACCTTGGCAACAGCGTTGTTCATGATCCTACTCCTCCTCTTTCCTGGCGGCGATGCCACCAAGCCAGAACATGAAGGCGCAACCGATCATGAATAGCAGCACGGCAGCACTGACCTGCTGGGTCATAACGAAATTGCTCGGTGTATGGGCCCATTGGGAAGTATCGCGCATTACACCGAAAATATGCCAGTCGCCGCGCAGGCCTGATCGGATAAAGCCCATCAGGCCCATATTCATGGTGATAACAAAGGTCAGCAGCAACAGCGCATATTGTGAGCGCACCGACATCTTGCCCCATTGCATGGTGCCGAGTGACTTCGCCCGCTTGAACAGGAATGCGTCGATGACAGCAACCAGTATCAGACACGAGATCAGTTGCAGGAATTGCGAAACCGCCACGTTGCGCAATACTGGAGATGCCTTTTCCATCACCACAAAGCCGTAAACACCCAAAAAACCCGTCACGTTGATGGCGGTTGCAGCGAGATAAAGCCCCTGCCCCAGCTTGCCCCGGTCGACCAGCGCCAGAATGATGGCAATGACGCCGACAACGCACTCGGCTACCAGCGCCCAGCCGATTGTCCTGATATATTCAGCCCGGTCGGCCGGCAGATCCAGTTCGGCCGGATCCATATTCAGCATCACCCATGCATATTGCGCCACCATGGCAATCGCCACAGCACCGATTACAATAATGGTGATTTGCGCACCCTTGCCCTGCGCGCGAATGGAAACGGCGCCTTCCATATTACCGCGACGGTAGAGCAGGAAGGAGAAGAATGTCGCCAGAATGATCAGGTTGACCACGGCATTCTTGGCAGGCATCAGCCCAAGGAATTTCAGCACCGGATGATACTGGCTGCCACCCATTTCGCCGACCTCCTGGCCGCTCAGTGGCAGGTTGTGCGGGGTAAGCCAGATTGCCAGCGACAGGATCAGCGCCAGCAATATCCACTTGATGAACTTGTAATAGCGTTCGGCGCCAGGAATCCGCGTCATGCCGCTCCACAGATAGTAATTGGAGATTAAAAACAGCGAACCGACCAGCATTGCCTGAATGATGAAGGTCCAGGAGAAATCGCCGCCCATCATGTTGTTGCCCATGACAGCGCTGGTCGAATAGACCTCACGGCCGAGATAGTAGCCCGCGAAAGGCAGCGGAATAAGTGCTGCGATGGCAACGAAGTTGGAAATATAGCCCATCCAGTCATAGTGGGCACTTTCTTCCTGGGTCTTGGCGCTGATGAATTTCACCGCCGCGTAGGATCCGGCCACCAGCCCGCCAAATGCCAGGTTGCCGAGCATACGGTGAATGGCAATCGGGGTTGCCAGAATATTCTCAAATGCCTGCCAGACCGTTCCGACAAAGGCACCCTCTCCATCGACGCCGGTTGGAGACATCATGAAGCCCGCCCAGCTGTTGGCCAGTTGCATGATGGCGGTACCAAATACGTTCAACAGAATACCGATAAAGATGTGCATGGTCTTGCGGCCACGGATAATCCACAGGCCGATGACGACGGGCAGGATATAAAGAAGGATGATAAACCAGCGCGTATCGGTGCGCATGTCAGGTCCGACAAGACCCAATAGCAGTGCCGCACCAAATGCCGCCAACGCCAGACTGGCACCCTTGCAAACCCATTGGAAGTGCACCGGAAACGGCTTCCCGCTTTTCAGCCACTTCCAGCCGTAATAATAAAGATAAAGCGCAAATGTTTCACCGAAAAACAAAAGCGCATACATGAACATGACATCCTTGAAGATGCCTGCCATATAGCCCATAAACGTCGGGTAAAGCGTGAACAGGGCAAAAGCCAGAAGCCCGCCCAATGCTGCCGTGGTCGCATA
>JAAEUB010000149.1 GCA_024227755.1 Paracoccaceae bacterium
CGATGATGCGGGCAATCTCGCCGTCCAATACGTCACGCGGGGTCCGGTAACCGGGGATGCCATAACGCATCATGCCGCCCAGTTTGTCGTGGGCTTCAAAGATTGTGCAGGCATGGCCCTTGCGGCGCAATTGGTAGGCCGCGGTCAGGCTGGCGATACCGCCGCCGATCAGGGCGACCTTCTTGCCGGTGTCAGCACCAGGCTTGCGCAGTTTCAGGTTGTTCTTCAGGGCATGGTCGCCGATGAAATGCTCAACCGCATTGATGCCAACGTGGTCTTCAACCTCATTACGGTTGCAACCGTCCTGACAAGGTGCGGGGCAAACACGGCCCATGATGGCAGGAAACGGGTTGGCGTCGGTCGAACGCTCAAAGGCATAATCTGCCCATTCCGGGGCTTCACCATCATCGCTCGAAGGCAGCTCGATGCCACGAATGATATTCAGCCAGCCGCGAATATCCTCGCCCGCCGGACAAGAACCTTGGCAGGGTGGTGTGCGTTGGATGTAGGTCGGGCATTTATAGCTCGTGTCCTGAACGAAGATCTTTTCCTCCAGATCCCAGTCGTCCGGAGTTTCCCCTTCGCTGTAGCGCCGAAATGTAAGCTTATCGCCGTCCATATTCACTCTCCCAAATCCGTATTGTTCGTATTTTCGTCTTCATCCTGATTATCGTCGTCATATCCGTCCTGACCCTTCAGGATGAGGGCATTTGACACCAACTGGTGCACCGAGACGATTGAATCCATCTCATAACCAAACTTGGGCATGACCTTGGAAAACTGCGTTTTGCAGATGGCGCAGCTAGCAGCCATATGGGTTACGCCGTGTTCTTCCGTGACCTGCTGCAGCGCAGTCATACGCGGGCTTGAGCCCTTGAGGCGCAGGTCCATCAGATCATCGGTCAGCAGCCCACCGCCGCCGCCACAGCACAGCGTGCTTTCATGCGTGGTTTCGCGTGGCATGTCGAAATAATTGTTGCACACGGCCCTGATCACATTGCGCGGAATTTCAAACTGACTTCCGGGGTAATCACCGATGCGTGTGGCGCGCGCCACGTTGCAGCTGTCGTGATACGTCATGCGGTAGTGATCGTTTTTCGACTTGTCGAACTTGAGCGTGCCCTTCTCGATCTCGTTCCAGGTGAAATCGAGGATATGCTGTGGCACCGGATAATTCTGGTCAAGGAAATCAAACGGTCCGGCAAGGGTATTTAGGAAGCTGTACGCCACCCGCCATGCATGACCGCATTCGCCAAATACGATGCGTTTGACACCCAGATCCTGCGCTGCCTTGCGGATACGCAAGCTGATTTTGCGCATCTGCTCATAATTGCCGATGAACATACCGAAATTCGCGGCCTCAGAGGCGTACGAGCTTACCGTCCAGCTGACGCCTGCCTCGTGGAAGACCTTGGCATAGCCCAAAAGCCCGTCAATATGCGGCTCGGCGAAGAAATCGGCCGAGGGCGTGATCAGCAGAATGTCGGCGCCCTTGACGTCCAGCGGAATGCGGACCGAAACGCCTGTTTCGTCCTCGATGTCTTCCTCAAGGTCCTCAAGCGTCGCGCCCAATGCCTTTGCGGGAAGGCCAAGGTTGTTACCGATCTGGTGCACCTTGCCGATAATCTCGTTCGAATACTTCATGCCGATACCGACATGTGCCAGAATATCCCGCGCGGCCATTGTAATCTCCGCGGTGTCGATACCGTACGGACAAAACACCGAACAGCGGCGACATTCGCTGCACTGGTGGTAGTACGAGTACCATTCGTGCAGGATTTCCTCGGTCAGATCACGCGCCCCCACAAGCCACGGGAAATACTTACCGGCGAAGGTGAAATAGCGGCGATAAACTGAACGCAGAAGGTCCTGACGCGCCACTGGCATGTTCTTGGGGTCACCGGTACCAAGGTAATAGTGGCACTTGTCGGTGCATGAACCGCATTTGACGCAAATATCCAGATAGACCTTGAAGGCGCGGTTCTTTTCGGCCAGCTCGCCCATCTTCTCGATGGTCTTTTCCTTCCAGTCCGGCACAAGTTCACCGGGAAAGCCCAGCGCCGTCTGGTGGTCGGGCGAAGCAATATATGGCTCCAGACCCTCCATCGCACCGCATTTGAACTCAGGAAGTTCCAGCGGATGAGACATTTTCGGGATATCGGTGTCGCCGTCGGCCATGCTTATTTCTCCAGCTTGGCGGCCCAGGGGGCCAGGTGGCGTTTTTCACGCGGGTTATCGACCTGATTGCGGGTCGGGCTGAAGAAAATGCCCGGCGCATGTAAAAGCTTCGAGATCGGAAAGATGATCATCAACAAGGCGACAAGGCCAAGATGCGCCAGCAGGTTGATATCTGCGGGCAAGTATCCGATTTGCAGCCTCGTCAGGCCCAACATATAGGCCTTGACCGCGATAATATCGGTATGGGCCACGAAACGCATGCTGGCACCGGAAACTCCTATGCCAATCAGCAAAAGCAGCATCAGATAATCGGACGGGTTCGAGATATAGCGCACCCGGTTGACCAGAAAACGCCGCGCCAGCAGGCCACCAAGGGCCAGGATCATCGCCAGACCGGCATAGGTGCCGAAGGGTTGGGCAATCTCGACCCACCACCAAACATCCTTGGTAAAATAGCGGATATGACGGATCAGAACCAACCACATCGACATATGAAAGACCCAGCCAAAGGCCCAGATCCATTTGTTCGATTTGAACAGGCTTTCAAAGAACACGACCTCGCGCAGCATCCGCAATACCACGCCAAAACGTGTGATCGGGGCTGGAGTTGTCGGAATTTTCAGCGGCGCGGGTATGCGCGCATATGTGTAGATCTTGAATGCAAGACCCACGACCAACAGCAGGGTCGCTACATAAAACAGCAATGCGTAAATAATGCCCAGCACGCGACAGCCTCCCATCGGCCCGCCCCATGATATCAATCCTCAGGACGAGTGCGTTTTGTGGTGTATTCCGGGGCAGTCATCCGCCCCGGAACATAAATCTTGGTCAGATCAGACGCAGCCGGTAGGCTTGGGCAGACCTGCAATTTTACAGGCTTGCTTGGCAGGGCCGTAAGGGAACAGCTCGTACATGTATTTGTTGTTGCCTTTTTCCGGACCCATGGTCTTTTTCAGGGCCTTGATAAGCACCCGAACAGCCGGAGCGATCTGGTATTCGTCATAGTAGTCACGCAGGAAGTTCACAACTTCCCAGCGTTCATCATCCATTGTGATGTCTTCGGCTTCGGCGATAACGCCTGCCAGATCCTGCGACCAGTCGCCAAGATTGGTGATATAGCCTTCTTCGTCAGCTGCGATTGTTTCGCCGTTTACTGTATAATCCATGTTCGCTTTCCTTCTGTTTTAACGCGTTTGTTACAGCCAGTTTTGCGTGCGGTCGTGTTTGGCGACCAGATCAACAAAACCAGCATAGTCCGTACCTTCAACGCCCGCGATCAAACGCGATGCGTCGATACCGCGCGCGGTCATATCCGGCGACAGCACAAAAAGTGCTACCGACTTCCCTTTCTCAGCGACAATTTCCGACAGGCCCGAGCCCGCCATGCCGCCGTAAACGCCGTCTTCAATCATCAAAACAGCGTCGCCGTCCTTGCAGTGGTTCAGGCAGCTAAGAAGCGCCTGGGTTGCGAAGGGCGATTTGTTTACTGTGTGTAGTGTAGACATATTTCCCTCCTCCTTAAAAACTAAGTACAACGTCTTGGTCGGCCATCACATCTGCCATTTCAGCGCGGCTGATGATCCTGATCGAGGGCTTTTCCGCCCAGTCGTCGTCCTCGTCCTCATACGTGACCTCTTGCAGGTCAGCTTCGGTCAGTCCGCGTTCCTCAAGGCTTTCACGCTCGACGTAAAGCTTGGTGACGTCGTAATCGCCAAGTGCGCGGAAGGTCGGACTGAAGTTCTTGACGCCAATGCCGCCAGTGTCCTGGCCCTTGGTCAGTTGGAACACCCCGTCATCCAGAAAGGCAACTGAGACATCCTGTTCAAACGCGGCACCGATCAATACCACTTCCAGGCTTTCCAGCGCATAAATGGTACCATAAGGCGCCTTGCGGTTCACATAGAGGAATTTTTTCGTAGTCATGATGTTCCCCTAATCCCCAAAAGTAACCAGACGGTCGGTCTGGATACCCATTTCAATCAACTGGCCCAACCCGGAAATCCGAAAGCCATCGGCGATGTTGTCAGCGTCTTTGCCCTGACGTTTCGCCTCGTTTTCGTCCAGCATACCACGGCGCTGCGCTGCCGCGATGCAGACCACCAGGTCAAGCTCGTGCTCTTTGGCCAGAGCAGTCCAGTTTTCCTGGATGTTGCGCTCGTCTTGCGGCGGAACGCTCAGCCGCGTGGCGACATTGACGCCGTCATGGTAAAAGAACACCCGCGGCACTTCGTGCCCGGCCTCCAGGGCTGCCTTGACGAACAGGTAGGCAGAATCTGCCGCCTGATGCGTATAAGGCCCCTCGCTAACAACAACTCCGAATTTCACGGGCGTCTCTCCTTAGAAATGGACGTGGGCGGATGTGTTCATGGTCTTGCGCGACCCTGTCCACGTATCCAGATGGTGTTTGGTGAAAGCCAGATCGGTCAGCTCAAAGAAACGGTTCCAGCCGATACGCTCGATCCATTCGCCCACACGTTCCCAGTGCTTGGCGTCTTTCTTGTAAGCATTGACGATCTTGCCAACTGCATCCTTAACTTCCGGCCAGTGCGGCGGGTTGTTAGGCAGGCCGGCAACGGCCAGTTTGTGGAAAGTCGGTTTTGAGCGAGCATTCGAGTGCTTGCCACCAACCCAGATCGCAATCTTGGTACCTTCGTTTGAGTTGATTTGCATCGGCGGGCAGGGCGGATAGCAGGCCCCGCAGCAAACGCATTTCTTTTCGTCAATCTCCAGCGACGGCTTGCCGTCCACCATTGCGGGGCGAATAGCGGCAACCGGGCAGCGGGCCACAACGGTCGGACGTTCGCATACATTGGCAACCAGATCGTGGTTGATCTTTGGCGGCTTGGTATATTGCACGTTGATCGCAATATCGCCCTGGCCACCACAATTGATCTGACAGCAGCTTGTTGTGATGCGCATGCGGTTAGGCATTTTTTCCTGCACGAACTCGTCATGCAGCATGTCCATCATGCCCTTAACAACACCCGAAGCATCGGTGCCGGGAACGTCGCAGTGCAACCAGCCCTGAGTGTGGCTGATCATCGAAATTGAGGCACCTGTGCCGCCAACCGGGAAACCCTCGGCAGTCAGTTTTTCGATCAGCGGATCAACTTTGGCCTGATCCGCCAACATGAACTCGATATTCGAGCGGGTGGTGAAGCGCAGGTGGCCATCAGCAAATTCGTCACCAATATCCGCCAGCTTTCGGACGGTGAACACGTCCAGTTGGCGCTGTGTACCAGCGCGCACTGTCCAGACTTCAGCGCCAGTCTTTGAAACATGGTGCAGAACACCGGGGCGCGGGCGGTCATGCCAGTCCCAGTTGCCGTAATTCTCTTTCAGGGTCGGGTGCATATAGGGAAACGGGTCCGGAACACCTGACTCGGTTGGCATGCGGGGTTTTTCAGCTTGGTCTTTCATTCTCTTCCTCCCATTTCGTGTGGGCCAAAAGGGCGAACACGAAGGTGTAAATCATAGGCTGCGACGCAGATTACTCTGCGTCTGCTGTCATCCCGGCTTCGGCTGCCTTACGCTCGAACCACTTGTTGGCTTCTTCTTCGAAGTCGTCGGTACGAACATAGCTTGAGGTACGCGGGTGGTTGACCATGTTCGGATCCGCTTCAACGCCAACCTCCTCAAGGAAAGCAGGCATGCCGATGCGGTCAATGGTTTCGCCCACACGTTCATGTTCCAACGCGTTGTCAGCAAAGAATTCGATCACGGTTTCTGCGAACTCTTCCAGCTCTTCGATGTCCTCGTCGGTATCAAGCTTGACGAAAGGCTTGATCATGATGCCCATCATGTCGCCAACCTTCAACGAGCGTTTGCCGCCGATCATAATCGAGGCGCCGCGATCGTCACCGGGGCTAAGCGCCTTGGTCATCACGTTGATACAGTGCATGCAGCGCACGCAAGATGCATTGTCGACTTCCAGCGTGTCATCATCATTCAGGCTAAGTGCGCGGGTCGGGCACATGGAAATCACCGTATCAATGGTGTATTTGCGGCCGACTTTGGCAACGTGCTTCTTCACTTCTTCCTGGTTGACCTTCATGTCATCGCGCCAGGTACCGATCACCGCAAAATCCGATCGGTGAATGGCGTTCACACAGTCATTTGCGCAACCCGAGAACTTGAACTTGAATTTGTAAGGCAGGGCCGGGCGGTGCATTTCATCAATGAAACGGTTGATGATGGCGCGGTGGGTTTTGATCTCGTTAAAGCAAGACTGCTCGCAGCGTGCCGAACCGACACAGTTCATTGCGGTACGAAGCGCCGGGCCAGCACCACCAAGGTCAAAACCAAGCTCGTTCAACTCGTCAAAAGCAGGCTGGGCAGCTTCCGAGGTACAACCCTGGAACATGATGTCACCGGACTGGCCGTGAAATGCGATCAGGCCGGATCCGTGACGTTCCCAGATATCAGCAAATTTGCGCAGGAGGTCGGTAGTATAATGGTTACCCGCTGGCGGCATGATGCGCAGCGTGTGAAACTCTTTTGATTCCGGGAATTTGTCGGCAACTTCCGAGAAACGCGGGATGATACCACCACCGTAACCCAGAACTGACAGCGTCCCACCCTTCCAGAAACCCAGCTTTTCCTCATACGAATGATTAAGCTGACCCAGAAGGTCATTCATGATCCGCTGGTTGCTTTCCGCACCCTCATCGCGCAGGCGCTTGAGGCCAGTGACAAAGCTTGGCCATTTGCCGCCTTCAAGCTCGTCCAGCATCGGCGTCGGGTTTTGGCCCTTGTTGCTGTCATCTTTCATGTCGTTTCTCCCTCACGAATACACGTGCTATTCCCATTAAAGACCCGGCTAGGTCTGGCGCTTTCTCCACTGTGCAGGTTAGTACAGCGTAAACGCATACCAGTCCGCCCTGCGACGAACGCATTGCCAATAATCTATACATCAAGATAAACGAATGTAAGCAAAAAGTGGCTTTCTTGCGGAAAAACCAAAATGGGCGCAATAATGCTGCGGATGCACAATGGCAACAGATTGGGAGTAGGACCGATTAACACGCTTGAACATAACGGTTTTTCTTGGAATAACCCTAAAACTTATGGATTTTATCAGGATTGGCGCGCAGCAAAGCTGAAAGCAGCCGAATCGGCCAAAACGGCGGGATTCGTTGAACTTTCTGACCTCGCAAATCCCACAGATTCGGAAAAATCCGAGATTATTTCCCGCTGCCGGGCGACGAATCTGGCAGTTTATCAGGCACCGCAAGGTGATGATCTGCGCAAAGACCTGCGCGCTTTTACCGGGGCCTTCGGTTTGCGAATTGCCGAGCGTCACCGCTCAGCCGGTGAAGAAGGCATTGTTGCCCTCACTGAAAGCGACGCCCCCAGCCAGCGCGGGTACATTCCCTATACAAAGCGCAAAATCGGCTGGCATACAGATGGCTATTACAATGCCCCCGGTGAACTTATCAGTGCCATGGTCCTGCATTGCGCCCATCCCGCCGAAGAGGGTGGACATAATCAGGCGCTGGACCCGGCCATTGCTTTCATACGCCTTTGGGATGAAAATCCCGATTATGTGCGCGCCCTGATGCATGATCAGGCAATGTCCATTCCCGAGAACAAAGAACCTGACGGCTCCGTGCGCCCGGTCTCGGTTGGTCCGGTGTTTTATCCCGACCCCGAAACCGGCGCGATGCAGATGCGTTATACCGCCCGTACCCGCTCAATCGAATGGCGCGACGATGTCCTGACGCGTGAGGCCGTGGCCTTTTTGCAGGCCACTCTTGAAACGCCCGATCCCCTGACCATCTCTGTCAAGTTCAAGTCGGGGCAGGGCGTGCTGACGAATAATGCCTTGCATGACCGCACCGGCTTTGACGCTGACACAGCACAGAAATCCAAACGCGTTATGTACCGCGTGCGCTTTACCAACCGTGTAAAAGGAAGCTGACATGGCCCGACTGAGTGACCTGATCATCTCAAACCCTGATGTGACCTCGTTTCCCGAACTGGAAAAGCTGGTGTCGCATCTTGGCGAAAGCGGCGAGATGCATATGGAGTTTGACGTCAAACCTGACTACCGCGACACCCCGCGCAAATGGGCGTGGCTGTTGGAGGCGGCGTTTACGCGGGGGCTGAAATATGACTGAGCAAATCCGTGAACTGGCGCTTTATGAACTGCCCTATGGCCGCAAGGCTGAATTGCGCGAAATCAGCTTTGAAAGCGGTATGAATATGATGCGGCTGGTGCTTCGTGAAGGCAAGCGGATCACTCAGGTTGACATAGACGCCGAAAAAGTCACCGAAATGGCGAATGCCATGCTGAATTGGGCAAAGGAACAGGGCTGATGGATCACCTTCCCGTTTTTCTCGATATATCCGGACGTTTGGTCGTGGTTGATGGTGGCCAAACAGTCGCCGCGCGCCGGGTCGAGCGTGCTTTGTCAGCGGGGGCCATCGTCGCCTCGTTCGATCCCAAGCCGGGGGGCGAACTGACCGCGCTTTTTGGACATAAGAACCTGACCCACCAAGCGCGGGTGCCGGAAAGCTCGGATTTTGAAGGTTGCGCGGTTGCATACGGCGCCAGCGAGGACGCGGTTCGTGACAAACTGCTTGCAAACGCCGCGCGTCAGGCTGGTGCGCTTTGCAATGTGGCAGACGTGCCTGAATACTGCGACTTCATCACCCCCAGCGTGGTCGAGCGTGACCCGATCACCATCGCCATTTCAACCGGCGGCGCGGCCCCGGTGATTGCACGAAACCTGCGGGCACGTATCGAAGCGATGTTGCCCGAAGGTTACGGCCGCCTTGCCGCATATGCCGCCGGGTTTCGTGACCGCATCGCCGCGGCAATCCCAGACGGGCGCGGACGGCGGCGGTTTTGGGAAGATATGATCGAAGGACAGGCAGGGGATCTGTTTTTGGCAGGCTTTGAGGATGATGCAACAGCGCAGATCAGCGCCGGGCTTGAGGCCGCGGGAAATGCCGCACCGCTTACCGGCGAGGCATGGCTGGTCGGCGCTGGGCCGGGTGACCCGGACCTTCTGACCTTCAAGGCGCTCAGGCTGATGCAGCATGCGGACATCGTGCTTTACGACCGCCTTATCGGCCCCGGCATTCTGGAACTGTCGCGGCGTGACGCCGAGCGTATCAATGTCGGCAAATCTGCTGGCAGCCACGCCATGGGCCAGGACGAGATCACCGCCCTGATTATCAAGCTTGCCAAAGACGGCAACCGGGTGCTGCGCCTTAAAGGCGGTGATCCTTTCATCTTTGGCCGTGGTGGTGAGGAACTGGAAGAGGTCGCGGTCGCAGGCATTCCCGTACAGGTCGTCCCCGGCATAACTGCTGCGGCCGGTTGCGGTGCCTGCGCGGGTATACCCCTGACCCACCGCGACCATGCCCAATCGGTTGCATTCGTTACGGCCCATGGCGCAGGTGGGGTGCTGGACCATGACTGGACCAAGCTTGCCCGCCCCGGTCAAACACTGGTGGTCTATATGGGGCTTGGTTCGTTAGGTGCTATTGCCACCAGCGCTTTGGCACAGGGCGTTCGCGCCAACCTGCCAGTGGCGGTCATCGACAATGGTTCGCGGCTTAATCAAACCGTGGTGACGGCCACTTTAGAAACCATCGAGGGCGAAGCGGGCGCGGCAGATCTGGGTGGTCCTGCCTTGATCATCATGGGAGACGTTGTGACCATGCGCGACAAGCTGAATGTTGACGGCATCCGCGAACAGCAAGTGTCACTGGGGCTGGATGCACGCGAGGGGCTGTAGGCTTGTGGTATTTCGGTGCTTTGCACCGACAGATGCGATTTTTCTTACGAAAAATCGCTTTCCCCGGCAGGGCCACCTTGCAACGCAAAATGGCACGAGAGGGTTTGCTTGGGGGCGCTGCCCCCAAACCCCCGGAGTATTTCGGCCAAGATGAAGAGAAAGTGGGTTCTCAACACGATGGCTGGGAGTTAGCCTTCGTTATGGATTATTCAAGGCTTATCGACGAAGAGACCTGGGAATTCATCAGGCGCACTGCAGATTTTTACCCACCAGATGCGGTCACGATGACAATCGCGGATCAAAGGCGGGTCTATGATCGAATGTGCCGTGCGTTTTTTCAGGGTTACCCGCAGGGCGTTACTGCCACTGACAGAACTGCTTTTGGTGTGCCTGTCAGGGTCTATGAGAAGGGCGAAACAGACACTAATATTGCCTATTTCCACGGTGGTGGCTTTGTTGTTGGCGGGCTGGACAGCCATGACGATGTATGCGCCGAAATATGCGACCGCACCGGGTTTCGGGTGATTTCAGCAGATTATCGCCTCAGCCCGGAACACAAACACCCAGCCGCCTTCGATGACGCGTTTTCAGCCGTGCAATATGTGACCCAAACATGGCCAGGAACGCTTTTGTTGGTCGGAGATTCAGCGGGCGCCAACCTTGCCGCAGCCGTCGCGCATCATGCGCGGGGGAAAATCGACATTGCCGGGCAGGTTCTGATCTATGGCGCATTTGGTGGTAATATGGACAAAGGTTCATATCTGCGCCACGCGAACGCCCCGATGCTGACGTTGGACGATGTGCTGTTTTATATGGATGTGCGTTTTGAGGGTGGCGCACCGGACAATGACCCGACCGCCGCACCCCTGCATGATACCGACTTTTCCAACCTCCCACCCAGCTTGATCATTTCAGCTGAGTGCGACCCTCTTGGCGATGACGGCCGCGCTTATCGCGATGCCATTCGCGCCGCCGGCGGGCAGGCCGTGTGGATCGAGGAAAAAGGGTTGGTACACGGCTATTTGCGCGCGCGTGACACGGTTGCGCGGGCACGGTCAAGCTTTACCCGGATCATTGACACAATCCTCGCTCTGGGCCACGGCAAACCCTTTCCCCCGGACCTGTGACCCGCTAAAAAGCAGGGGAATTAAAACTACGGAGAGTAATATGACCCAACGCCTGCACCTCGTATTCGGTGGCGAGCTGACCGATCCATCGACCAACGTCTTTCGTGACGTCGACGATATCCACATAGTCGGCATGTACCCAGATTACGACAGCGCCTATAATGCCTGGAAGGCCGAGGCCCAAAAGACCGTCGATAACGCCCATATGCGATATTTCATTGCCCACCTGCATCGATTGCGTGACGAGGCGACCGAGGTGTCCTCGACCGAAGAACTGGGCGGATAGGCACATATGGACAAGGCGCATGGTTCCGAGGGCAAGTCGACCAGAAAGGACCGTCGCGCCGAGGTCCGGGTGCGCCAACGGCTTGAGCATGATTTGTCCGCCGGGCAGGAGCATCCGTTAAGGTGGCGCGAGCGCTTGGGGGAAACCTCGTTCCCTCGCCCTGCGGGGCCGCTGATCTGGATACATTGCCGCGATGACGATGCCGCCCTGGGATACCTTTCGCTGATCCATCAGATGCGCCACGAACGTGATGATCTGAATTACCTGATAACCACATCCGGTTTTGACCCTCAGGAGCCTTTGCTTACCTATCTCCCCGATCGCTGCAGTCACCAGTTTCTGCCCTTTGAGGAAGGGGTTGGGGTCGAACCGTTTTTGGACCATTGGCAACCTGATTGCTGCCTTTGGTTAGACTCGACCTTGCGCAATCCGGTGATTTGTTCCGCCGCTGAACGGGGCTTTCCTTTGTTTATGGCCGACGCCACGCTGGTTGACGAAAAACAAAACAAGCTGCGATGGTTTGCCGGGTCAGCGCGCAAATCCCTTGGGTGTTTTGAGCATTTACTGGCGGTCGACGGGCGTTCAGCGCGAAACATGAAGCGGCAAGGTGTTCGCGACGACCGAATTGAGGTTCTGGGCCACTTGCAGGAGGGTGCGCCACCTCTGGACTGTGTGCAAAGCGATCGTGAGGCAATGGCGGCGCTTCTGGCGGCGCGACCGATCTGGCTTGCCGCGGGGATCACCAGGGAAGAAGAACAACCGGTGCTGCACGCACAAAAACAGGTTTCGCGTCGTTCACACCGGCTGCTTTTGGTACTTGTGCCTGATGACAAGGCGCGCGGTCCGGAACTTGCCACAGAACTTGAACAGGCGGGCTGGACCGTTGCCTTGCGCTCAGCCGGGCAGGAACCAGCGCCAGAAACCCAGATTTACATAGCTGACCACGAGGGCGAAATGGGTCTTTGGCTGCGCCTTTCCCCTTTGGTCTTCATGGGTCACACACTGGGCGAAAGCGACGGTAATGCGGGCGATCCTTACCAGGCCACGGCCCTGGGTTCGGCGGTTCTGCACGGGCCCCGCTACGGCGTTTTTGCCAGGCATTACGCCAGACTGCAAAAGGCTGGCGCGGCGCGTCAGGTCAGTGGGGAAAAGGTGCTCGCGTTAGAACTGGAAACGCTTTTGGCACCCGATAAGGTTGCAGAAATGGCCCGCGCCGCGTGGGAGGTTTCGACCAGCGGGGCACAAGCCACCGACCGGATCATTGAACTGGTTCTGGCGGCCTTAGACGCGCGCGGGGTGTAGGAATGCAGGCACCTTCCTTTTGGTTCAACCCCAAAACCCGCCCCGGTTGGCAAACGCGTCTGTTGGCCCCTTTGGGTTGGATTTACGCGGCTGCGACGGCGCGGCGTCTGGCGCGCGGGGCACCTTTTAAGGCGGACGTTCCGGTGATCTGCATTGGAAATATCAACGCCGGAGGCACCGGCAAAACCCCGACAGTAATAGCGTTGGTTGGCCACCTGACCGCATGCGGGATTTCTGCCCATGTGGTGACACGCGGTTATGGCGGCAGTCTTGCCGGACCGGTGCAGGTTTGTGAGCGTACGCATTCGGCAGATCAAACCGGGGATGAGCCGCTTTTGATTGCCGCCTTTGCGCCGGTCTGGGTGGCCAAAGACCGCGCTGCCGGCGTGCGTTCGGCGCAAAAAGCCGGGGCGCGCGTGATCGTGTTGGATGATGGGTTTCAAAACCCCGAAGTGGCCTATGATTTGTCAATCGTTGTGGTCGACGCCGAAAAGGGCTTTGGCAATGGGCGCTGCATCCCCGCAGGTCCCCTGCGCGAGCCCGCCAGTGTAGGCCTCAAACGCGCCGATATGCTGGTGTCTATCGGGCTCAGCCTGGCACAGGAAAAGTTTCACGCTGACTTGGAAACGGCCGTTCCTTGCCCGCAAATAACGGGCATCCTCAACCCTCTTCCCACTGGTATCGACTGGCACGGGGCCGAGGTTGTGGCCTTCGCCGGAATTGGGCATCCTGAGAAGTTTTTTGCCACCCTGCGCGA
>JAAEUB010000150.1 GCA_024227755.1 Paracoccaceae bacterium
AGGCGTGCTTGGTGCGACCTCAGTAGCGGGGGACGGGTTATATAATGCACATGCCTTGTATTTGATGAATGCTGTTGCGCAGGTGCTTGAGGATGGTTCGGGCGACACTGACTGGTCGGAGGATGCGGTTACTGTTGCCCGAACCAGATTTCGCGCCGAAACCGATGCCGCGCGCCCCGGTATTGTGCCGATTGTTGAGGCTTTGGCGGCGGGGCTGCCGGGTGATACCATGTATTATTCCGACATGACCCAGTTTGCTTATGTCGCCAAAGAGGTCTGGGATATGGACCGTCCGGGTCACTGGCATCATCCGTTTGGCTTTGGAACACTGGGCTATGCGCTGCCTGCCGCAATTGGTGGGGCGGTGGCGAGGCCCGGATTGCCGACCATGGCCATCGCCGGGGATTACGGGTTTCAGTACACCTTGCAGGAGCTTGGCGTGGCAGTTGAGCTGGAATTATCTTTACCCATTCTGCTTTGGGACAATTCCAAGCTGAAAGAGATCGAGGACAGCATGGTGCGCGCGCAAATCGCGCCCAACGCCGTCACCGCCCGCAATCCGGATTTTCTGGCGCTGGCGCGTGCTTTTGGTGCCAAAGCGCGGGCACCGGAAAGCCTTCAGGCCTTGGTGGACGAAATTAATGCGGGTTTCGTTGCGGGCGTGCCAACGCTTATCCGTGTGACGCCCGAAATTGTAACCTGAAAGCAGGAGGCCTTCCGGGCGAATGTTCCGCCCGGAAATACCCCTTAATTCCAGCAGCTTACCAATACTGTCATATTAGCTGCCATTGCGCTCATTTCTACTGGGTTCATTGAGGCTTCGGCGTCAGTGGCGGTGGCAGTTATGCCGCTTTCTGCCAGAAAGGCCGCAATGCTACCCGCGTCGGCGGCAAAGTTAACGTCCTGCGGCAATTGCCGCCCTTCATTGGTGCCACGAGACAGCAGCATACCCAGAACAGCACCGCCGCTATCAA
The DNA here is from genome assembly GCA_024227755.1 of Paracoccaceae bacterium. Lineage (GTDB taxonomy): Bacteria > Pseudomonadota > Alphaproteobacteria > Rhodobacterales > Rhodobacteraceae > JAAEUB01. Next base: position 975 of record JAAEUB010000150.1, read on the forward strand.
GGACCGGACCGCCCGCATTGCCGTCCTCGGCACGAAGGTTTAGGCGCGTCAGGTTTTCTTCGCCTCCAAGTCCCTTCAGGTCAGCCAGCTTGCCAAAGGTCAGGGTCGGCGCGCTTAAAGCCCCTTCGAAGGGGTAACCGGCAACAGCAATGTCCGATTGCAACCGCGGGTCGTGGGTCAGGAATTTTGCGACCACTAATGGTGCCAACCGCTCGGCTGGTTGCAAGACCGCAAGGCCAAGTTCGCTGTTTTCGCCGGCCACGCTGGCCTCATAAACTTCATCAATGGTGATGCGCTGACAACCCGCAATTGCCGCGGAAGTGGTCAAGACCGAGCCGTTCAGGTCCACATAAAAGCCCGAGCGCGAGATAGACGGGCGGCGGATTTCCAGTCCTGACAGCAGATCAAGGCTTTGCACGGCTTCGTCCAGCCCGGCATTATCCGCCAGTGCCACATCCGCCACCGAGTTAAAACTGGCTTTCATTTGCGAAAGCGCCATTTCGCGGCGGCGCTCATCGCCCCCGGCAGGCCAGATAAGGGTAAATCCCTTCACTGCACCGTCGACCAGACGCACATAGGTGTGCGATGAAATGTCGTCGTCGCTCCCGGTTAGGGTGAAATCTTTGTTTCCGCGTTGGCGTTCACCATTTAACGGCACAATTTCAAGGGTTTGCAGAATGTCATAAAGGCCAAACAAAGTGTTCTGGTCACCGGTCTGGCTGATCAGAACAACCCGTACACCAGAATTATTCTTGCTGTCATAGTGGGCGAACGGAGCCTCATAGCGGCCAAAGCCAACCATTGCGGTAGGCATGGCCACTTCAATTCCTGCACGCTCATCGCGCACCACTTGCAAGCCGAGGCTGTCGATGACTGCCTGATAATTTGCTAAAAGCTCAGCCCGCTGGCGCGTGGTCAATATGCCGGTGGCATCATAGCCCAACGAGGCCTGATACTCGGCCATCGCTTTTCTTGTGCCGGGGCCAAAGGCACCGTCGATGCCAGAGCGGTAAAAACCTTCCCATTCAAGCACCCTTTGCAATTCCATGCGTGCGTCACGACCAAGGGTGCGTTCGCTGGCGCGGGCCTGGGCTTTGGTTTCTGGCGGCGTCGGTGGGGCTACAACTTCGGTGATGCCGTTATCGACCGGTTCAGTTACGGCTTCGCTTACAACCTCGGTCCCAGTTTCAGGCAGAGCTGTCGGAGTGCTGGTAAGTGCACTGGCACCGACCGGCCAGAACTGTCGACTATATTGGCTCGAGAACATGATAAACGCATCGGACGGGATTGTGCCTTCTGCTTTCAGGGCCTGCATCCGTGTTTGCGCGTCCGCATGAGTGTATGGGCCCAGCGCCACGGCGTACCAGCCGCCGGCAATGGTAAAGCCTGCAACCGCATCAGGCCCGCCCGAGCGTGCGCGAACTGAAGCTTCGGCCACGCGAAGTGTTTGCAGTGCTTCAACTTGGATCCATGCAGCTTCCTGAGCCAGGGCAATATTGGTAAAAAGCAATGTGAAAAGTAGCGACAGGGTTGCGCAAATTCGTTTTATCATTCCACCAGAAACCCTGAAAGGGCCCTCTCATTAAAATACAGTTCCGCAAAGGTACACACCATTTAGGGGGGGGAGGTCAATAACGCTTTCGCAGCCGTTGACCCTTTGAGGTCCACAGCCTATTGAGAAACCGCAACATTACATGCCAGTTCATGAGGGTCAGATGAGCGGTTCCGACAGTACTAAGAAGCATACTCCGACAAGCTTTCAGGATATTATATTCCGGCTGCAAACATACTGGGCCGGGCAGGGCTGCGCTTTGCTGCAGCCTTATGACATGGAAGTCGGCGCGGGTACTTTTCACCCGGCGACCACCCTGCGATCACTGGGCTCAAAACCCTGGGCTGCGGCCTACGTACAACCCTCGCGCCGCCCTACTGACGGGCGCTACGGCGAAAATCCCAACCGCTTGCAGCATTATTACCAGTTTCAGGTGCTGATCAAACCCAGCCCGCCGGAACTGCAGGCGCTCTATCTGGGCAGCCTTGCGGCAATTGGCATCGACATGGATCTGCATGACATCCGGTTCGTCGAAGACGACTGGGAAAGTCCTACGCTTGGTGCCTGGGGGTTGGGGTGGGAGGTTTGGTGCGACGGTATGGAAGTCAGCCAGTTCACGTATTTTCAGCAAGTTGGTGGGCATGATTGCAGGCCGGTTTCCGGCGAACTGACTTACGGCCTTGAACGTCTGGCAATGTATGTTCTTGGCGTCGATCACGTGATGGAAATGCCGTTTAATGATCCCGATGCCCCCATTGCGCTGACATATGGTGACGTGTTCATGCAGACCGAGCAGGAGTATTCGCGTTTTAATTTCGATGTGGCTGAGACTGAAATCCTTCTGCGCCACTTTGAGGATGCCGAGGCGGAATGCAAAGCGATCCTGGCCCATCCGGCCGAGGATCCGCGCACTGGCAAACAGATAATCATGGCCCACCCGGCATATGACCAATGTATCAAGGCGTCGCATTTGTTTAACCTGCTGGACGCACGCGGGGTAATCTCGGTCACCGAACGACAGGCCTATATCGGTCGGGTGCGCGCATTGGCCAAGGCCTGCGCCGACGCATTTGTAATGACTGATGCTGGTGGAAATGGGGCGCGCCCATGAGCGTTGCGCTGTTAAACGAGACCTATGTTGCCCGTGACAACGCGGTGCCTCCGGTGGCTCCGCGCTGGTTCGACTGCTTTGATGCGGTTACCATCGGCCACGCGCAGGAACAGGGCGATGTGATTGCCTTTCTTGGGCAAAAGGAAATTCACCAGGGCGTTGATCGTGTGATAGCGGTCTTCCCCAATGACCGGGTTTTTTCCTGGCACCAACTGAATGAAAGATATGCTGAGTGAGCCATGGCTGATCTGCTGATAGAAATCTTTAGCGAAGAAATCCCTGCCCGCATGCAAACGCGTGCAGCGGACGACCTTAAAAAACTGGTCACGGACGGGCTGGTAAGCGCCGGGCTGACATATGGCGACGCCGCCGCGTTTTCTACGCCGCGCCGTTTAACGCTGGCGCTGGGCGATCTGCCCGCCACCAGCCCCGACACGAGCGAAGAACGCAAAGGGCCGAAGGTTGGCGCGCCGGACAAGGCGCTTGAGGGGTTCTTGCGCGGTGCGGGCGTGGCGCGCGAAGACCTTGTTGAACGCGATACGCCAAAGGGACCGGTCTGGTTCGCCATGATTGAAAAAAAGGGCCGACCTGCAGGTGACATCATCGCAGAAGTGCTTGAAGCAGCCATTCGCAATTTTCCCTGGCCCAAGTCGATGCGCTGGGGGTTCGGCGGGTTGCGCTGGGTGCGACCGATCCACTCGATCCTGTGTATCCTCAGTGACGAGGCCGGGGCCAACGTTGTACCGTTTGATGTGGACGGGATCAAAGCCGGGGACAGCACCGAAGGACATCGGTTCATGGGGGCTGGGCGCTTTACCGTCAGCTCGTTTGAAGATTACGAGGCAAAACTGGCGAAAAATTTTGTGGTTCTTGATGCAGCAGCGCGGGCCGAGCAAATTGAACACGAGGCGCAAAACCTTGCCTTTGCCGCCGGGCTGGAACTTGTTGAAGACAAAGCGCTTTTGGCAGAAGTTGCCGGGCTGGTTGAATGGCCGGTAGTGCTAATGGGCGACATTGCTGAAGATTTTGCGGGGCTTCCGTGGGAAGTGCTAAAAAGCTCTATGCGCGAGCACCAGAAATATTTGTCGCTCCGTAATCCCAAAACAGGGCAGATCGAAAAATTCATTACCGTGGCCAATCGCGAAACTGCGGATCACGGCGCGGCTATCCTCGCCGGCAATCAAAAGGTGCTGTTTGCCCGCCTGTCAGATGCTAAATTTTTCTGGGAAAACGACTTGCGGGTCTCGCTGGAAGACATGGCGGCCAAATTGGATAATGTCACCTTCCACAACAAGCTGGGATCTCAGTCCGAGCGGATTGGGCGCATAACTGCCCTGGCGGGCGAAATCGCGCCTCAGATCGGCGCTGACACGGTCCTCGCACGTCAGGCAGCAGGAATTGCCAAGGCCGACCTAAGCTCGGAAATGGTTGGCGAGTTTCCGGACCTGCAAGGGCTGATGGGGCGTTATTATGCTAATGCAGCGGGCTTGCCGGATGAAGTTGCAACCGCATGCGAGGCGCATTATGCACCACTTGGCCCTTCGGATGAAGTACCTGAGGGACCGGTCAGCGTTGCGGTGGCACTTGCCGACAAGTTGGATTTGCTAACGGGTTTTTGGTCGATCGACGAAAAGCCAACCGGCTCAAAAGACCCGTTCGCCTTGCGCCGCGCCGCCCTTGGGGTGATCCGCATCATCCTGGCGAACCGGTTGCGCCTGAGATTGGACCGGTTCATCGATAGCCAGCTTTTGAAGCACGAGATTGCCCTCAACCGGCGCGAAGCAGGCGAAGGTGAATTGAAAGCGCTGGATGACATACTGGATCAAATCGCGGATCATGGTGTTTTCGGGGCTGCATACCGTGCAGTGTTGGAAAAACTGGATGGCGATGACAAGCCTGATACCGGCGAGGGCAGCCTTTTGGGTCAGATCGGCGCTAAAATGCCTGACCTGTCGGTCGATCTGCTGAATTTCCTCCACGACCGTTTGAAAGTTTACCTGAAGTCTGAAGGCATCCGCCATGACGTGATTGACGCTTGCCTGCATATGCCCGCGAGCGATGATTTGACGCTGCTGGTCAATCGGGCGCAGGCTCTGTCGGCATTTTTAGCCACCGAAGACGGAGAGAACCTGTTGCAGGGCTACCGCCGAGCGGCCAATATTCTGGCGCAGGCCGAAAAGGCGGATGGGGTCGAGTATTCCTATGGTGCAGATGCGAAGTTCGCTGAAAGCGATGAGGAAAAAGCGCTGTTTACAGCTTTGGACAAGGCCAGCGTGGTAATTGATCCTGCGATCCGTGATGAGGATTTTGTAAAAGCAATGGCTGCGATTGCCACCTTGCGTGCGCCGATCGACGCGTTTTTTGAGGCCGTACAGATTAACACCGACAATCAGGTAGTTCGCCGCAACAGGCTTAACCTTTTGGCGCGGATCAGGGATATTTGTCGCTCGGTTGCTGATCTTAACCGGATCGAAGGTTAGAGCGCGGAATTTTCAAAAATTCCGGTCCGTTTTCTTAGAAGAAAACGGGGAAAGCTTGCTTGGGCGCATTTGGGCGCTATGCTGCACGCGAACAATAGACGCCGCAGTGCAGAAAAAGTGCAGAAAAGTGCAAAAAAAACAGTCGAAATCCAGCTTTACCCTGATCACACCGTCGGCGGCGATTGACGCCGTGCGTCATGGTGGACGTGCCAAATGCCTGCAACGGCTGATCCGGCTTGAAATGCCGGTGCCGCCAACCGTAGCTTTGGATTTTGAAGCTGTGCACGGTATTTCCGCCGGCCATATGCCGGATCTTAAAGCAATGTTGACTTTATTAGGGGACGAGGCGTTGATCTCGGTTCGCCCTTCCAGTCAGGATAAAGACTGGGGCGGCCCGGGGGCGATACTGAATATTGGCATGAACGACAAAGCGCATGCGCGCCTTACCAAAAGCCACGGCGCGGCGGCGGCGGATGCGCTCTATCTGCGCTTTATCGGATCCTACGCGACCCACGTGGCGCGCCTTGACCCTGATGAATTTACCCGGCTGGACCTGTCGGGACCGGACGCGGTGGCCGAAGCTTTGCGGACTTATGCCGAAGAAACGGAAGAGCCGTTTCCTCAGGACCCTGAACTTCAATTGGCCGAAGTTTTAAGGTCGATGGCACGGGCTTGGGAGGGTACGACCGCTCGGCTTTTACGACAGGCCAAGGGTGCGCCGGCGGATGCGGGCCTTGGCCTTGTGGTGCAGAAAATGGCGCTTGGTGTCGGCATGGGGCTAAGCGGGTCCGGGGTGATCCAGTTTGTCAAAAGCTCGACCGGAACACGCGAAGTGCGCGGACGCTATTTGTGTAAGAGCCAGGGTCGCGATGCGTTGACCGGGGCGGGTGAGCGCGATGTCATGTACCTGACCCGAGACGATAGAGGCCGCTCAATCGAAGAGGTGCTGCCGCAGAATTATGCTGACCTGTTGCGATTTGGCGAGCTGATCAGAAGCCGCCTGCGCGAAGAGATGCAGATCGAGTTTACCATTGAAAATGAAGAACTTTTCATCCTCGATGCGGTGCGTGTAGCGCGTAGCGAACGGGCCAATGTGCGCATTGCAGTGGCGCTGGCCGAAGATGGGGTGATTACCCCGGACGAGGCGATATGCCGGATACCACCCCGCGCCCTGGCCGAACTCTTGCACAGCCAGGTTGACCCGGACGGCGCGCGCGACGTGATCGCCCATGGCATCGCTGCCAGCCCTGGTGCCGCCACCGGGCGCATCGTCTTTACCGCGCGTGACGCGCAATCCTCGGCTGCGCGTGACGAAGCCTGCATTCTGGTGCGTCGCGAAACCAGCCCCGAAGACATCCGAGGCATGCATGCAGCAAAGGCCGTTCTGACAAAAAGGGGCGGGATCACCAGCCATGCAGCAGTGATTGCCCGTGGTCTTGGTTTGCCCTGTGTGGTCGGGGCGGCGGACATGGTGATTAATCTGCAAAAAGGAAAGGTCATTCTTGCCGACGGAAGGGTGCTGCGCGCAGGTGATACAATCACCATTGACGGCACTGCTGGCGAGGCGATGGCGGGTGCTGTGAAAATGCTGCCGCCCGAACTTGGGAACTCTTTCCACACACTTTTAGGGTGGGCTGATGCGGCGCGCGATATTGGGGTGCGAGCCAACGCTGATACTCCAGATGATGCGCGCAAGGCGATGATGTTTTCGGCTGAAGGTATTGGCCTGTGCCGAACCGAGCACATGTTTATCGATGACGACCGCCTTCTGGCAATGCGCGAGATGATATTTGCTGATCACTCTGATGATCGGCGCGCCGCCCTTGAGCGCCTGTTGCCAATGCAACGCGCGGATTTTGCCGAACTTTTTCGTATTATGTCTGGAAAGCCGGTCTGCATTCGTCTGTTTGACCCACCGCTGCATGAGTTTTTACCTCACGGTCGCGAGGGCCTGCGCGAACTGGCCGAGGCACTGGACCTGCCGGTCTCGGACGTGAACAGCCGGGTTGAGGGTCTGCGCGAGTTTAACCCGATGTTGGGTATGCGCGGCGTACGGCTGGGTCTGACCGTGCCTGAGATTTACGACATGCAGGCGCGCGCCATATTCGAAGCCACTATAGAAGCCTCGAAAGGTGGCGATCCGGTAGTACCCGAGATCATGATCCCGCTTGTTTCGGCAAGGCGCGAGGTTGAGATCGTCAAGGCACGCATTGACGCGGTCGCAGCAGCAGTCAGGATCGAGACCGAGGCGGACTTTTCTTATACCCTCGGCGTAATGGTCGAAACACCCCGCGCTGCCTTGCGTGCCGGCGATATCGCTCATCACGCCGATTTCCTTTCCTTTGGCACCAATGACCTGACCCAGATGACCTATGGGCTAAGCCGAGATGATGCCGGGCGGTTCATGGGCGAATATGTGCGCCTTGGTGTCTATGACGAAGACCCGTTTCACATGTTGGATAATGACGGGGTGGGCGAACTGCTGATGCTTGGCGCTGAACGGGGCCGCAAGGTCGATCAGGGTATAACCCTGTCAATCTGCGGCGAACACGGTGGTAACCCCGAATCTATTGCATTTTGTCGTGATGCCGGTTTCGACTATGTGTCGTGCTCACCTTTCCGGGTCCCGGTTGCACGCCTGGCAGCGGCCCAACTGGCTATCCGGGACAAAATCAAGCAATAATCCACCTAAGCTCTTATTATTATACGGTTTATACCCTGGTTTTATAATGGGGGGTAGGTCGGTCCCTGTGGCACTTATCCACAGGCAAGCCGTGAAATATGGACCAAAAGCCCGAAAGCGAATATAATGGTGGTTCTGACACTGGGATGTCTGGATAATTAGGGCTGTTGATATGCGGTTTGGGTTGGTTGTTACGGGCCTTGTTATGGGGCTGTGGGCGTCGTTGGCACATGCAGAGGCCACGACCTCTTCGGTTGTGTCGGGCGTATTGGGAATTGAACGCGGTGGGCTTGCCAGTATCGGCCCCGGGCACCTTGGTTACCTTGGCACCACGCCCTCTCAGCCAGGCCAGCCAGGGGATTTTTCTTATTCCCGAGAATGGTTGAACGTACAACCTGCGGCGTCGGGTGCTGCGGATTGGAAATGCCTGAGCGAGGCGCTTTATTTTGAGGCCCGTGGGGAAACTATCAGGGGCCAGTTTGCGGTTGCCGAGGTGATCCTTAACCGGGTAGATTCTTCTGAATTTCCTAACAGCGTTTGCGGCGTCATCAATCAAGGTACCGGAAGGCGTTTCCAGTGCCAGTTCACCTATACCTGTGACGGGCAATCGGAAACTGTTTCCGATCATGCAACCTTTATCAATGTCGGCAAAGTGGCGCGCGCTATGCTTGACGGAGCTACCCGAAGTCTGACGCAAGGGGCAACCTTTTACCATTCGACGGCTGTGTCGCCGCGCTGGGCAAAACGGTTTGTCCAAACGGCCTCGATCGGGGTGCATCTTTTCTATCGCAAGCCTGCGCGGGTCTCGAGCAACTAGGGTAAGGCCCGCTCACTGATAAAATTCCTTTTACAGCGTGCCCGTCGTCGGGTAGTCGGGGCTATGACCTCTGACGAGATTTCTCAGGCCTTCGCCCATCCAGAAAGCCGAGCCGCTGGGACTGTGGGTGCGGGTGCTTTACCTGACCGAATTTCCCTGCGCGACCACATTGTTGATGTCGAGATCGGGGCGTTTCAAGTTGAGCGTGGAAGCACTCAGCGTCTTTCGTTCGACATTGTGGTCGAGGTCTCGTCGCCTGACGCACCACTTGGGGACGATGTTGATCGCATTTTATCTTACGACAGGATCACCGAGGCCATCGCATATGAACTTGCGGCGGAACGGCTGAACCTTCTGGAGACTCTGGCCGAACGCATTGCCGAGCGTATTTTGACCGAAAAACAAGCGCTTCGGGTGTTTGTACGCATCCAAAAGCTTGATCGTGGACCGGGTGCATTGGGGGTTGAGATCATGCGCTCGCACCTAGGTTCGGCAAGCAAAGAAACAGCTGATGGCACTGCACCGCTGGTCATCTATCTTGATCCTTCGGATCATGATGACCCTGCCCTTGCCGGGTTCTTAACCCAGGTTCTTGCTTCCACACCGGCTGTGGTTTGCACTTGCGCCGCCACTCCTGCACCATCCAGCAGTGATCCCAATGCCGCGCGGCGCATTGCGCTGTTGGCGGCCGATCAGGGGGCGTGGCAACTTGCGGGGCGAGAGGAGCGGTTTCAGGTGGTTGCTTCGCGCACTGAACTTGACTGGGCGATGAAACAGGGTCTTTTGGCGCTCTGGGCCCCGTCGAAGATCGTGTTGGATGCGCTAGGGGATGCACCACTGGACGTGAGCGACGGACCCGGATTGGCAGCGTGGCTGGCGGAACTCGTCAATGCGCGTGCGCTGCTGGTTATCGGCGCAAAGCCGCCAACCGGGTGTAACATTGAGGTACTTACGGGCTCTATTGGGTCAGATGCCTTGCCAAAACTGCCCTGAACCGGGATAGCGGGGGCATGAAACGTTACTTTCGCCCGATCCTTGTTACAGACTCGGCCCGTCCCTCCGGGGCGCATATTTTGGCGGGTGGCTGGTGCTGGTTTGAACGCGTTGAGGTACTGGCACGCGGTGAGGCCAGTAAGATCATCGCCGCTGATGATCTGCCCAAAGCGGACTTGCGCCGCCTGACCCGCCCGCGCGCTCCGGTTGCTGGGCTGGACATGGACGAACCGCGACTTATGGGCATCCTTAACCTGACCCCTGACAGTTTTTCAGACGGCGGGCGGTTCAATACGCCCGATGCCGCCCCGGCGCGGGCAAAAGCAATGGTGGCGGCAGGGGCAGATATTCTGGATATCGGTGGTGAAAGTACCCGTCCGGGGGCGGACCCAGTACCCTCAGTTGACGAGTTGGCGCGCACCATCCCGGTAATCAAAGCCATGCGAGCGCAAGGGATGGAGACGCCAATTTCGTTTGATACCCGCAAGGCAGATGTGGCGGTTGCGGGAATTAATGCCGGGGTCGACCTGATCAACGATGTGTCGGCCCTTTCCTATGACGATGCGATGACAGGCATTGTTGCGGATGCAAGCATACCCGTCTGCGTGATGCACGCACGGGGACAGCCAAAAACCATGATGGCAGCGACGCAATACAGCGATGTTTTACTCGATGTCTATGATTACCTTGAAGAAAAACTAAACGAGGCCGAGGCCGGTGGTATCAATCGCGACCGTGTCATTCTGGATCCAGGTATAGGATTTGCCAAAGGGCTGGAGGAAAACCTGACCATTCTGAACCGGCTCAGCCTGTTTCACAGCCTGGGTTGCATCTTGCTGCTGGGAGCGTCCCGCAAACGTTTTATCGGGACTATTAGCGGCGAGAAGGAGGCAAGTGCCCGCCTTCCCGGTTCGTTGGCCGTGGCGTTGGCGGCGCTTTCGCAGGGTGTGCAGATCATCCGGGTCCATGATATAGCCGAAACCAGACAGGCCATAGATTTGAATACTGCAATTAGCAAAGGCGGATGGAAGCCATGACAAAAAAGCTTTTTGGCACGGACGGGGTGCGCGGGTTGGCAAATTCCTGGCCTATGACCGCGGAAATGGCCTTGAAACTCGGGGCGGCGGCGGGGCGACATTTTCGCCGTGACGGGCAGAACCGCCACCGTGTTGTGATCGGCAAAGACACCCGTCTTTCGGGCTATATGCTGGAAAATGCTCTGACGGCGGGGCTGACATCCACCGGAATGAACGTGCTGCTTTTGGGGCCGGTGCCGACGCCTGCGGTGGGGCGGTTGACTAATTCCATGCGCGCGGATCTGGGCATCATGATCTCGGCCTCGCACAATCATTCACATGATAACGGCATCAAGTTTTTTGGCCCCAATGGGTTTAAACTGTCGGATGAGGATGAAAAGACCATTGAGGTGCTGGTACGACAGGGCGTCGAGCCTGTTCAGGCGCAAAACATTGGTCGTGCCAAGCGGGTCGATGAGGGACGCCAACGGTATATTGAATACCTGAAAACCACTTTTCCGTCAGGCAAGCGGCTGTCTGGCCTCAAGATTGTAGTTGATTGTGCGAACGGCGCGGCCTACCGCGCTGCACCTGAATTGCTGTGGGAACTTGGGGCCGATGTGATCGAGGTCGGAGTATCCCCCGATGGTATGAACATTAACGAAAAGTGCGGCTCGACCTATACTGAAACTGCGGCGCAGGCTGTCGTCGCTCATGGGGCAGATCTGGGTATCTGTCTTGATGGCGATGCGGACCGGGTCATGATCATTGACGAGAAGGGTCAGGTTGCGGACGGCGATCAGATCATGGGGCTTTTTGCCAGCAACTGGGCGCGTCAGGGACGATTAAAGGGTGGTGCCCTGGTGGCAACTGTTATGTCCAATCTGGGGCTTGAGCGGCATCTGGCCAATCAGGGTATCGACCTGCTGCGAACCGCTGTCGGTGACAGATATGTGGTCGAAGCAATGCGCAAGGGCGGTTACAATCTGGGCGGCGAGCAGTCGGGCCATATTGTGATGACGGATCACGCAACCACCGGCGACGGGTTGCTGGCCGGGTTACAGTTTCTGGCCGAAATGGTATGCACTGGTCGCGCCTCCTCGGACCTTGCCGCCGTTTTCGAGACCGTGCCGCAAATGTTGGAAAATGTTCGGTTTGGTGGTGAAACTGATCCCCTTGCACACCCAGATGTTCAAAAAGTGATAGAAGATGGCGAGGCGCGCTTGCAGGAAAATGGCCGCCTTTTGATCCGCAAATCCGGCACAGAACCATTGATTCGTGTGATGGGTGAGTGCGAGGATGAAGGTTTGCTGGCAAGTGTTATCGCCGATATTGTTGTTGCAGTGAAGCATCACGCGGGAGATTGAGACGCGCAGTTTTTTTAACGTTGCATTCTTAACCAAATATCCAGGAGCTATCTCATGATGAAAACTATGATTTTTTCCGCAACTCTGCTTTTGACTGCTTCCGCTGCCATGGCGGAAATGACCGTCACTCTCGGTTCCCCATGGGACGGTGAAGATGTGCCCGACGGGCAGCAATGCGCCTTATTCGGAGGTAATGGTTCAACGCCACCGATGGAAATCTCTGACCTGCCCGTGGGATCAGTGCAGATCAACGTTGAATATAATGACAAAAGCTATGCGCCTTTAGCTAGGAATGGCGGGCATGGCATTATCGGTTTTCCAGTTTCCGGAGAAACGGCGATCTTGCCCTCTGTTCCGGGCCTCAGCTCTGATCTTGCCGATGGGATTTTTGTTGTCAAAGCGGCGCGCAGCTCTGGCGATTATGCCTCTGACGGGTATTTGCCACCTTGTTCGGGCGGGCGCGGGAACAGATATTCCGCCACCATCAAGGCACTTTCAGAGGCTGGCGAGGAGTTGGAGCAAGTGGTGATTGCCATTGGACGCTATTAGCGCCGGCGCCGGAAGCTTTGCGATATTGCCACCCCGACAAGGATCAGACCAAGGGCAACGAATACCTGCGAGGGTAAAACCTCGCCCAAAAAAGCCCACCCGAAAATGACTGACCAGACAGGCACCTGATAATTGACCAGCGAGGTGAAGGATGGCCCCGCACTGCGGATGGTCGCAACCAGCAACAGGTTGGCAAGCGCAGTTGGTACAAAACCCAGAAAAACCATCGCCACTGTGGCGCTGAGGCCAAATGTTTCGGGCACACCCTCGCTCAGAAGTGCGAGGGGAAGCATAATCGCCGCAGCCAGCAAGGTGGCCGCAGTGGCAAAGGCAATGGGTTCGGTCTTTGGCGCGCGCCTTGTGATGATCGCACCGATCGCATAGCTGGCGGCGGCCCCAAGACAAGCGAGCCGCGCCAGTGATTCCTGCCCTTCACCGCTGCTTTCAAACGCGTCCAGCCCGATCAAAATGACCACGCCAATAAATCCAATCGCTATGCCGATGGATTTAGGTGCGGTAATCCGTTCATCAGGTACCAGAAAATGCGCGAGTAACAGTGTCAGAAGTGGTCCGGCGGCCATTGTGACACCGGCAAAGCCGCTGGCGACATAAACCTGCCCCCAACTAAGCAGATAGAACGGCAGCGCCATTGAGAACACGCCAAGCCCGAGCGCCGCACCCCAGATTTTGCGCCCATCATGATCACTAAATGGCATCAGGGGCAGCCCCATAGCCTTGGTCAGGACGAACAGAATCACTGCCCCCAAAGCGATACGCCAGGCTGAAATGGAAAGTGGTCCAAAGTCGGTACCGGCGACGGTCACCGCCGTGAAAGACGCGCCCCAGATCAGGCCCAGTGACAGAAGTTGAAGCCAGTCAGTAAGGCCCGGGCCGGATGTTGTGGATGTTTCGCGCATTGCTGGTTCTTTACACGGAAGGGACGGGCAGGCAATGGCAATTGACATAGCGTAAGTTTACGCTTACCGTAAGGCATGACTAACCAAGTATCATCCCTCGATCCGACCTTGAGTGCCCTTGCCGACCCGACCCGGCGACAGGTTTTTGAAAGCCTCTGTCAGGCTGCCCAGCCAGTGGGCAAATTGGCGGCCGGGCTGCCTGTTAGCCGCCCGGCAGTTTCGCAACATCTAAAGGTGCTGAGTGACGCCGGATTGGTTGAGTTTCGCGCTGAAGGTACGCGCAACATTTACATGGCAAGGCGCGATGGGCTGGCCGGGCTGCGCCACTATCTGAATGTGCTTTGGGGTGATGTACTGGATGGTTTGGCGGCGGAAATTGACAAGCAAGGAGGGGATTAAGTGTCAGATCCTGTGGTGAAAATCATTGAAGTATATTGCGACGCAGCACATGCGTTTGAGGTGTTTGTCAATCA
>JAAEUB010000151.1 GCA_024227755.1 Paracoccaceae bacterium
AACTATCCGATTATGGACATAAGTCTTCCAAGCTAATGACGCGGGTTCGATTCCCGCCGCCCGCTCCAGCACCCATATCTGTTACCCGAACGAACGCTTTGGCCCGGCAGGCCGGATTTTGCGGTGCTTGCCCTGTACACATCGGTGTGACAGGTAGGTGGCAAGAAGCAGTCAGATTGGGCCAGGTTTTATGAAAATTGCGGTTGTAGGTATTGGTTATGTTGGGGTGTCAAATGCCGTATTGCTGTCACAGCATAATAGTGTCGTTGCTGTCGACATCTCTGATGAGAGAGTAGCCGCGCTTGAGGCGCGCATATCCCCTTTGGATGACCCGGAATTACAGGCATTTCTCAGCCAGGAATCGCTTGATCTGAGCGCCACAACGGATGCGGCCAGCGCCTACAAAGACGCGGATTTCGTCATCATCGCAACGCCGACGAATTATGACCCCGTAAGCAATTTCTTTGACACCTCTTCGGTCGAAGCGGTTGCGCGCGGCGTGCTGGCAGCAAATGACCGGGCGGTGATTGTGATCAAGTCCACCGTACCGGTGGGGTTCACAAAGGGCCTGAATGACAGCCTTGACACCGACCGGATCATGTTCAGCCCGGAATTTCTGCGTGAAGGTCGTGCGCTCTATGACAATTTGCATCCGTCGCGCATTGTGGTCGGTGAGAAAAGTGAACGCGCGCGGGTTTTTGCCGGTCTTCTGGCCGCCGGGGCCGAGGATGACGATATCCCGACACTTTTCACGGATGCGTCCGAAGCTGAAGCGATCAAGCTTTTCGCCAACACCTTTCTGGCGATGCGGGTAGCATTTTTCAATGAGCTTGACAGCTATGCGATGAGCCACGGGATGGATGCGCGCGGGATCATTGAAGGTGTCGGGCTGGATCCACGCGTTGGCAGCCACTACAACAATCCCTCTTTTGGCTATGGAGGATATTGCCTGCCGAAAGACAGCAAACAGCTTTTGGCCAATTACCAGGATGTACCCCAGTCATTGATCGGTGCCATTGTCGATGCCAACACCACGCGCAAAGATTTTATTGCTAATCGAGTGGTAGCCCGCGCGCCAAAAGTGGTTGGGATTTACCGGCTGGTGATGAAGGCTGGTTCAGATAATTTCCGGCAGAGTTCAATTCAGGGGATCATGAAGCGGATTAAGGCCAAGGGGATCGAGGTCATTGTATATGAGCCCGCCATGGAGGAAGACCTGTTTTTCAATTCACGGGTCGTCAACGATCTTGAAGGGTTCAAGAACGAAGCTGATCTGATCGTCGCCAACAGGTCAAGCGAGGACCTTGCCGACGTCGCCGACAAGGTCTTTACCCGCGACATTTTCGGAGAGGACTAAGTGCCCTCAACATAGAACGTAAATGGGCAGTGTTCATTTTCCCCGCAGCGGCCGGTAAACAAGGGTTTCGGGAGGGAAAATGCGACTGCAACCAAAAGGAATGCAGGCATGAGCAATGTTTTACCGATCAGAGCTGACTTTCCACCAGGCTTTCAGTTTGGCACCGCCACTTCGGCCTATCAGATCGAAGGACAGGATTTTGGTGGTGCGGGGGATAGCCACTGGGATGCGTTGGCCCGCCGCAAGGGGGCCATTCAGGACGGGTCCAGCGGCGCTGTTGCTTGTGATCATTATCACCGTTTTGGTGAAGATCTTGATCTTGCCGCGCCCTTTGACGCCTACCGTTTCTCGGTCAACTGGTCGAGGGTTCTGCCCGATGGTCGCGGGCCTGCCAACCCGGCCGCTCTGGACTTTTATGATCGCCTGACAGATGCGATCCTGGAACGTGGATTGAAACCCAATTTGACGCTTTATCATTGGGATATACCCCAGGCATTGTCGGAACTGGGGGGATGGCGCAATCGGGACGTGGCCAAGTGGTTTGGTGACTTCACCGAAGTTATCATTGGCCAGATCGGCGACCGAATGACCGCCGTTTCGACAATAAACGAACCCTTTTGTGTGGCATGGGTCAGTCATATGGAGGGTGCCCATGCGCCCGGTATGAAGGATGTCAAAGCCACGGCACACGCCATGCATAATGTGTTGCTGGCTCATGGCGAGGCTATGCGGCGATTACGTGCAATGGGCCAGAAAAACCTTGGCATTGTCCTGAATTTTGAAGCGGTCCAGGCTTTCACAAACAGTCAGGCTGACCTTAGCGCCGCTGTCACCCGTGACGCGGTTATTAACCGCTGGTTCATCGAGGCGATCACAAAAGGCCGCTATCCGGATGAGGCTCTGATCGGGTTTGAGCCCCTTATGCCCGAAAACTGGCAGGCTGACATGGAATTGATACAGGCACCTTTGGACTGGCTTGGGGTCAATTATTATACCATTTGTCGACCTGCCGCCGCACCAGATCTGCCGTGGCCAGCAATGACGCTTGAGGCCGGTCCTCTGGAAAAAACCGCAATGGGGTGGGAGGTTTTTCCGCAAGGTTTGAAGGAAACCCTTAAACGATTGCGCACAGATTACACCGGCGACCTGCCGCTATATGTCACCGAAAACGGGGCGGCTTTTGACGCGAATGTCGAAAATGGACGGGTGAGCGATCCTCAGCGCACCAAATTCATCGATCAACATATGCGCGCCGTGCTTGCAGAGATTAAGGAAGGCGGCAATATCAAAGGATTCTATTATTGGTCGCTGCTGGACAATTTCGAATGGTCTTATGGATATGAACAACGCTTTGGGCTGGTGCATGTAGAATACGACAGCCAGAAACGAACGCCAAAGGACAGCTATCACCATCTGGTTCATGCGGTCGGGCGCAGCAAATCAGATTAGTGCCGCGCCCCTGTTCGTAAACAAGGCCGTATCGTTCAGGACTGCAATTCGGCTAGTATTTCGGCAACAATGTCCATGCCGGACTCCCAACCTTTGCCCATGCCTTCCATAGCTGCGGCAAAGACCTGTTGCTCAGTCTCACTTGCCTCATTCGGGGTCCAGGCAAAGTGCAGCTTGGTACGGTCACCATCGTCAGTAAGCGTTACCACCGCTTTCAGCGTTTGGGGCCAGTTTTCCATCATGGGCGGTGCATTTCCACTCCACTCCGCGTTGCTGTTTGATTGCAGCCAAACCAAGCGCGCCGGTTCATCTACTTCAAGAAACTCAAAACGCTCATAAAACGAACCATGCGCCATCTTCATCTCGTTCAGCCAAACGCCGCCGGGTTTGACGTCAAGTTTATGGATAATGCTCTCAACCCCTGGCCCGTACCAACGCGCCAGAAGTTTCGGATCAGTCCATGTTCGCCACACCATTTCACGCGGCGCATCGAATGTTCTCTCGAGTACATATGTCGGTAAATCACTCATTTCCTGTTCCCTTTGTTTCAGCGTTTTTCATCTCTTCCAGCAGGTTGTCGAGTTGATCAAAGCTGGATGTCCAAAACTGCTTGAACTCTTCCAGCCAACTTACGGCTTCGGCCATTGGCTCGGCCTGCAAACGTGCCGGTCTGCGTTGGGCGTCAACTGCGCGCTTGATCAGCCCGGCGCGTTCGAGAACCTTCAGGTGTTTAGAGACCGCCGGCTGGCTGATTTCGAACGGTGCGGCCAGATCACTAACGCTCGCCTCGCCCATCGCCAGCCGTGTCAGAATTGCGCGGCGTTTTGGGTCGGCGAGGGCAGCGAACACGGCGTCAAGGTTTTGTGGTTGGCTGGCTGTTGCGATGCTTTCCATAACCAAAAGGTTATATAATGGTTGTGCTAGAGTCAATAATGCACTTTTCGCATATCCAGCGGGGGATGAGTGATGCCTTACAATCCAAATCCCGCATAAGGCAGAAAGCTAACCTGATCGCCGGGGCTGATGTCTTGCGCCGGTTCATTCAACTCAACCAGCCCGCTGGCCCAGCTTAGCCCTGAAATGCGACCCGAGCCTTCAGACTGGAACACCTCGATCGCGCCATCTGCGTTGACACGGGCACGCAGGTATTCGCGCCGACCTGCTTTTTTCGACTTGGTAAAGGCGGCGGGCAGAGTGATGCGCATGGGGTTGCTCCAACCCGCGCCCGCCAATACGGACAGGGCAGGGCGTGCAAAGATCAGGGTCGTTACAAGTGCTGCAACCGGGTTACCTGGCAGGCCGAAAACCGGAATGCCATGCCACATAGCCAATACGAGGGGGCGGCCCGGTTTCAGGGCCACGCGCCAGGTGTTCAGGCTGCCTTCTTCGGACAGAATGGCCGAGACATGGTCTTCATCCCCGGCCGATGCCCCGCCTGAGGTCAAGATCACATCGGCGCTGCTTGTCGCGTCATCCAGGGCCGTACGCAAGGACGTGCGATTGTCGATAACATGGCCAAGATCCACCGCCTGATATCCCCACTTTTCCGCCAGTGCCAACAGCATAGGCCGGTTGGCATCGTATGTGGCGGCGGGATCAAGAGTGCTGCCGGGGGCTACAATCTCGTCCCCGGTGGAGAGGACACCGACGCGCAGCTTTTTGTGGACCTGCGCATTGGCCAGTCCCAGACCCGAAAGCAAAGCGATATCGGGTGGCCGAATAACATGGCCTGCGGGCAGCGCCAGTTTGCCCGCCTCAACATCTTCGCCCGCCTTGCGCGCATTGGCGCGTGGCTTGATGCCTGCACCAAAGGAAATGCGCCCGCCTGCCAGTGTCACGTCCTCTTCCATCACCACGCAGTCCACCCCTTCGGGTAAAAGCGCGCCGGTAAGGATGCGTATGGCGTTGCCAAACGGGACACTGCCGATAAACGGCACCCCGGCTGCAGCCCGGTCCTCCATCAGCGGCAAATCCGCGTCGCCGTCAGCAGGTAAAGCCGCATGGGCAAAGCCGTAACCGTCGACGGCTGAATTAGCTCCAGGCGGGTTTGATCGTAGTGCCAGGTGATCCACTGCCAGCACCCGGTTCAGGGTGCTTGCGACCGGCATTTCCTCGTGCCCTGTGACCGGGCCAAGCGAGCTATGCAAATGGTCAAGGGCGACATCAACCGGGGTCCAGTCCACACCCGGTGGCAGGGCAAAGCAATCGTCTTTCAGCGGTGCGGGCTTGGCGGAGGTGGGGGGTGGCCGCGCAGATGCACCCAAGCCGACCTGATCAAGAATGAAATCGGCAATGGCATTGGTGTCATCGAGATCAAAAAGTGGAAGATCAACGTCGTTTATCGTGGTGTTCGCGGCCACTGCACGCACCGTGCGGTCCTCCAGCGCGATCAGACCCTGTGTTGTCTCCTGGCGCATAACTTCGATTTTTGGATGGTTGTCGCGCTTGTAGCCTTCGACCAGCACCAGATCGCAAGGATCAAGCTTAGCCAGAAGAACATCCAATGAAGGCTCGTGATCCTCGCCAAGTTCATGCATCAATGCCCAGCGTTTATGGGACGCCAGCAACACCTCACCAGCTCCTGCTGCCCTGTGGCGAAAGCTGTCCTTGCCTTTTTGGTCAACGTCAAAGACATGGTGGGCATGTTTGATGGTCGAAACCTTCAGGCCGCGAGCCGTAATTTCAGCAACAAGGCGTTCCATCAGCCCGGTTTTGCCAGAGTTCTTCCAGCCGATGACGCCGTAAATCTTCATGTGACTTTGCCTTCCAGCATGGCTTCGGCCCGGGCCAGATCCTCGGGCGTGTTAACGTTGAAAAATGGATTATACGGCTCGGTCGGGAATAAGGCCAATGCGGCATTGTGCCGGTCGGTCCACGCACCCACTTTGCGCGTGCCCTCCAGCAGCGCGGCGCGCAGGTCATTGCGTAATTCAACCGACCAGAGGCCGAAGGTCGGTTGCCGCTGGGGTCCGCGTTCAGGGTCATCGGTAGCGGCCAGAACGACAGGCGCGCCAGTTTCTTCCGCCCGCCGCAACAGACGCGGCACAAGGTCAGGCGGCAGGAAAGGCGTGTCGGCAGCAGCAGTGACGATTTGCTCCGCACCAAGACTTGCCGCCCAGTCAAGCCCCGCCAAAACACCGCCAAGCGGGCCGACAAAACCCTCGATATTATCCGCAATCACCGGCAGGCCAATGGCGTGAAAGCGAGAAGGATCACCATTGGCATTCAGCGCCACCCGTTCGACCTGGGGCAACAACCGCTCCATCACATGCGCCAGCAAGGTGCCTTTCCCCAAGGGCAACAGGGCTTTGTCGCCGCCGCCCATCCGGGTCGCGCGGCCACCGGCTAGAATGATGCCAAGCGGGGCTCTCATGGTTCAGTCCTGGCATTGGGGAAATTAAGAAAACATGATCCCGTGTCACTCATGGGTAATCCCCCAATGAGCCACGTTTTTGGATTTTGCCGCTTTCACTTACGTCCACATCACGGATCAGCCGTTCTTCACCGGACAGACAGACGAACCTCTGCCCACGCAGGCGGCCTATCAGGGTAAGGCCGACCATGCGGGCGATCTCGACCCCCCAGGCGGTAAAGCCGGAACGCGAGGCCAGCACCGGAATGCCCATATGCGCCGTCTTGATCACCATTTCCGAGGTCAGACGGCCGGTTGTATAGAGGATCTTGTCGGCGGGGGTGGCACCCTCGGACAGCATCCAGCCCGCTACCTTGTCAACCGCATTGTGACGCCCGACATCCTCCATATAGACCAGCGGGCGGTCCTCCCGACACAAGACAGTGCCGTGAATGGCACCAGCATGCAGATAGAGCGACGGGGTGCGGTTAATTTTTTCTGCCAGAGAATAAAGCCAGGAGGTGCGCAAGGGAGCTTCGGGCAACGTCAGACCGCCCAGACCTTCCATCATGTCACCAAACACCGTGCCCACCGCACAGCCCGAGGTGCGGGTCCTGCGCGCCATTTTTTCCTCATATGTGGTACGACTGGCGGTGCGCACGATGACGGTTTCAAGCTCGGCGTCCATGTCGATGCGGGTGACATCATCGCTGCCCTCAAGCATGCCCTGATTGGAAAGAAACCCCAGCGCCAGATACTCAGGATGATCGCCAATGGTCATGGCGGTTACGATTTCCTGACTGTTGAGGAAAATCGTCAGGGGGCGTTCTTCGACAACGCTGGTCTCAATTTCACGGCCCATGTGATCGTGGCCGGTGGTTTTACGCGTCAGCCTCGCGGCACCCGGGTCCGGGGCCAGCAAATAGGAACTAGTATCAAAATCACGACTCAATTGCATCTCCGCGCGTTACCGCCTAAGGGCGTTCCATGTAATTTAGGCAGGTCCGTGACGACGTCTACCCCAAAATCAACCTATCTGCGCGGCATAATCGACGGCGCCCCCTTCGTGCTTGTCGTAGTTCCGTTCGCGATGCTGTTTGGGATTGTGGCCAGCGAGGCCGGGTTGAGAATGGCCGAGGTAATGGGCTTTTCGGTTCTGGTTATCGCCGGGGCGGCGCAGTTTGCAGCGATCCAGTTAATGGTCGAGGACGCGCCTGTGTTGATCATTCTGGCAACGTCGCTGGCGGTAAACCTGCGTATGGCGATGTATTCGGCTTCGATCACACCCTATCTGGGAATGGCCCCCCCTGTGGCAACGCGCTTTGGTGGCGTATCTTCTGGTTGATCAGTCTTATATGCTGGCCGTCGCCCGGTATGAGACACGTCCCGAAATGACCTTGCACGGGCGCCTAGCATATTTCTTTGGCGTTATAACTCCGGTTGCACCGATGTGGTATGCGGCAAGCTTTGTCGGCGCGCTTGTGGGAACTGCGATCCCGCCGGAATTTGCCCTCGATTTTGCCGTGCCTATCACATTTATCGCCATGATTGCACCGATGCTTCGCACCCTGGCACATGTGGCAGCAGCGCTGACCTCGATCATTATGGCGCTGGCTTTGGCATGGATGCCCTATGGTACCGGGTTGCTGCTGGCGGCACTGGTGGCGATGGTGGCCGGGGCCGAGGTGGAAC
>JAAEUB010000152.1 GCA_024227755.1 Paracoccaceae bacterium
CGGTCATGGCAGTAACGGCAATGATAATCGCCATCAGCAACACTGATAACTCACCCGTACGCAAATCCCGCCGCAGCGACTTTACCGCAAACAGCCAGCTATTCATGACCCGCCTCTCACGGCAACATCCGGCCTGCATCGAGTTCGATGACGCGATCACAGCGCCCGGCCAGTTCGCGATCATGCGTAACCAATACCAGGGTTGTTCTCGATTGTTTATTCATACTGAACAACAAATCAGCAATCCGGTTCCCGCTGGCCGTATCAAGATTGCCGGTGGGCTCATCGGCAAACAGGACAGACGGCGCGGCCACAAATGCGCGGGCTATCGCGACACGCTGCTTCTCGCCACCGGACAGTTGCTTGGGATAGTGCGTCGTGCGTTTCTCCAGACCGACACTGACCAGGGCCTCCCGGGCACGCGTGGCTGCATCCGATTCACCTGCCAGCTCCAGCGGCAGCATGACGTTCTCCAGCGCCGTCAGCGAAGACACCAGGTGAAATGACTGGAACACAAAGCCCACGTAGCGGCCGCGGACCTGCGCACGGCCATCTTCATCCATTGCCGTCAGATCCTCCCCGCACAGGCAAACGCGGCCGTTAGTTGGCTGGTCAAGCCCGGCCAATAGTGCCAGCAGCGTTGTCTTTCCGGCTCCCGAAGGGCCAACCAGGGCAACACTCTCACCCTCATTCACCTGCAGGGTAACGTCATCAAGGATAGTCAGCCGGCCTTCCGGGCTGCTAACCTCCTTACTTAGATTATTGGTTTGCAGGACGATGCCGTCACCCATGTTTGTTTCCAAGCGTTCATTCATAACAATATTGCTGACTACTATTTTGCTCTGTGTTGCGTGCCCGGCAAATGCTGACAGCCGAAAACTACTGATTATCGGTGACAGCCTCAGCGCAGGTTACGGTCTTGCGGACAACGAATCCTGGACCACTCTATTGCAGAACCGGCTATCCGCCAATGGTTACATCTACCAAGTGGTCAATGCCAGCATCAGCGGCGACACCACCGGCGGCGGCCTGCGCCGACTGCCCCGCGCCCTGCAGATCCATGCACCGGAAATCGTACTCATAGAACTCGGCGGCAACGACGGCCTGCGCGGCACCCCGATCGCCATCATCCGCAAAAATCTCGCCACCATGATCAAACTCGGCCAACAGGCCGGCGCACAAGTTATCCTGGCCGGCATGATCATGCCGCCGAATTACGGCCAGACCTACACTGACGGGTTCGCCGATATCTATTCGGAACTGGCAAAAGAATACGATGCACCGCTGATCAAATTTTTCATGAAGAATGTTGCCATCAATCCCGGGCTAATGCAGGCAGACCAGATCCACCCCAACGCAGCCGGCCAGCCCTACCTGCTAAACAATGTCTGGGCGACACTAGAGCATATTCTTTAGGTCAGCTTTGTTGCTTTCCCCGTCTGCACAATCAGCAGCAATCCCAACAATGCATCCAAGGTTTTTTCCGTCAGTTATCCCTCTGAAACCTTCAGCCGCACCCCCGATAACCCGCCGCCTTCCAACCCTTCCCAAGGCGTTTCAGAGGGATAACTGACGGAAAAAACCGACCAGGGAAAGACCCCGAAAGATATTGCCGCCAAAACCCAAGCCACAACACAGCCCCCCGCTGTCCCCCAATCTAAATAACCGCCGCAATCGCCTCCTGCATCCCTTCAGCCGCCGCCCGCGGATCCTCAGCATCCCGAATAGGCCGACCCACAACAATGTAATCCGCACCATCTGAGAACGCCTGCTCAACCGTCACAACCCGCTTCTGATCATCACTGGGCCGATTCTCCACCGGCCGGATCCCCGGCGTCACCACCAGCAATCGCCGATCCACCGCCTCCCGCATGGCGGGTAATTCGAGGCCCGAAGCCACCACACCATCACAACCGGCCTCAAGTGCCCGTCTGGCGCGCGACAGGACGAGTTCGCCGACATCACATGCAAACCCCAGATCATCGAGATCGCCGCGATCCAGGCTTGTCAGCGCCGTTACAGCAAGAATCTTCAATTCCCCTTTTGCCGCCGCAGCGGCTTCCATGATGCCCTGGTTACCGTGCACCGTCGCAAATGTCACGCCCCGGCTGGCCAGTCGCGCCACCGCCCGGCCAACGGTCGCCGGCACATCGAAAAACTTCAGATCGACAAACACCTTCTTATCACGCTCAATCATCCAGTCGATCAGCTCGAAATAACCCCCTGCCATCATTAGCTCAAGGCCCAGCTTGTAAAAGGTAATCGAATCACCCAGCTGCCCGGCCAGTTCGCGCGCCTGCGCAA
>JAAEUB010000153.1 GCA_024227755.1 Paracoccaceae bacterium
ATAACAAAAAGGGTTAGAGCATTCGAAGCAATGTTGCGCCACATCAATCCTTGACCTCACCCATGATCAAACAGGCATTGGTGCCGCCAAACCCGAACGAGTTTGACATTGCCACTCGGATTTCACGTTCATGTTTTTTGTTTGCAGCCAGGTTCAGCACCGGCGTCACCGCAGGATTGTCCAGATTGATCGTTGGCGGGGCAACATTGTCGCGGATCGCCAGAATTGAGAAAACCGCCTCAACCGCGCCGGCAGCCCCCAGAAGGTGACCGATCGAGCTTTTGGTCGAGGACATCGTCGCCTTGCTGGCAGCGTCCCCCAGCAAGCGCTCAACAGTGGCCAGCTCAATCGTGTCTGCCATGGTCGATGTGCCGTGGGCATTGACGTAATCCACCTGATCGGGGCGCATCCCGGCACGCTTCAAGGCCGCCACCATGGCCCGAAAGCCACCGTCACCATCAGCCGAAGGCGCTGTGATGTGATAAGCGTCACCGGACATCCCGTATCCCAGTATTTCCGCATAAATCTTAGCCCCGCGCGCACGGGCATGTTCCAGTTCCTCAAGCACCACGATCCCGGCACCCTCGCCCATGACAAAACCGTCGCGGTCTTCGTCATAAGGGCGGCTGGCACTTTGCGGGTCATCCGCATGTTTGGTGGACAGGGCCTTGGCAGAATTGAACCCGGCAATGCCGATTTTGCAAATTGCCGCTTCTGCCCCGCCTGCGACCATCACATCTGCGTCGTCCAGCATGATCATCCTGGCAGCGTCGCCAATTGCATGCGCCCCGGTGGCGCAGGCCGTGGTCACCGCGTGGTTCGGTCCTTTAAATCCATAGCGAATGGAAACCTGTCCCGAGATCAGATTGACCAAAGCACCGGGAATAAAAAACGGCGACAGACGGCGTGGCCCGCGTTCCTTGACCAAAAGCGTCGCATTAGTGATCGAATTCAGCCCGCCAATACCCGAGCCTATCATCACCCCGGTGCGACATTTACTTTCCTCATCCTCGGGTTTCCAGCCCGCGTCTTCAACCGCTTCTTGCGCCGCCGCCACACCGAAAAGGATGAAATCATCCACTTTGCGTCGGTCCTTGGCTGCCATGAAGTCATCTGGATTAAAGCTGCCGTCAGATCCGTCACCAAGGGGCACTTCGCAGGCATAATTGGTGGCAAGGCCTTCGGTGTCAAAACGTGTAATAGTTCCTGCCCCGGACTGACCGTCCAGAATCCGGCGCCAGGTTTCCTCAAACCCCGAGGCCAAAGGCGACACCATTCCCATTCCCGTGACGACCACTCGACGCATGTTACTGCCCTCTTTCCAGATTTTTTGCCCAGATTTTCCTAGGTCCTTAGATACCGTGGCCAAGGTCCGGGGGGCAAGTCAAAAGGCGCAACCAAAAGCGTTTCGCCCTGCATCGGGAAAAAGAAACCAGACGAGGCGCCCGGCATAAGCCGGTTTTATGAGCGTTTAGCATCCGCTTTCACGCAAAAATGGATGTGAAGACCTATGAGGCGATTGTCTTTGCTTCAGACGGGTGTTCAGCGGCCAGAGCCGCAGCTGCACGGGCAAGATCATAATCCACCTGAAGCATCATCCAAAACCCGGGTTCAGTGCTGAAGAACTGCGCCAGACGCAAAGACATCTCGCTATCCACCGCCATGTCTCCGGCAATCAATTGCTCAATACGCGCGCATGGCACGCCGATCTCAGTGGCGAGGGAATGACACGACAATTCCTGTGGCCCCATAAATTCCGCGGCCAGAACATGGCCCGGATGGGCCGGTGTGGCCGTCGTGACCACCACATCAGGCACTTCAACCGGCAATTCGGTCTCAAGCCCCTGATCCTTCCAGGCGTTCAGCCCGCCGGTCATATGCGAAATTCCGGTGTGACCTGCCTTGATCAGCATTTTGGCTGCGGCTTCAGAGCGTTTGCCAATGGCGCAATGCAAAACAACTTTGCGACCGGGCAGAACCGGGAAAAACTCGGGGTCCAGTGAAGACAGCGGCAGCAACATTGCTCCGGCAATATATTCCGCCTCGTATTCACTGGTCTCGCGTACATCAACCAGCAAAACCTCGCCATTTTCCAGCCAAGCCTGGACCTGCGCCGGGGAAACGTCTTCTATCAATACTGCTGTGTCACGGGGCATGATATTTGCCTTTCAGAATAGATTTCACTGTTGAAACTATCTGATACGCCCCGGAATGTCGGTCCTGAATTGCATCCACAACCGCGACAATCACCCAAAAACAGCGCCCTAAACGAAAAACGGTGCCGCCCTTGCAGGTGGCACCGTTTTTATTGCTTTACGGGGCATATGCCCCGATGAAACCTATCAGGTGGCTTCTGTGATGAACTTCACCGCGTCGCCAAAGGTTTGGATAGTTTCGGCAGCGTCATCCGGGATTTCGATACCGAATTCTTCTTCAAAAGCCATAACCAGTTCAACCGTATCCAGGCTGTCTGCGCCCAGATCATCAATGAACGAGGCCGATTCCGACACCTTGTCCTCTTCAACACCCAAATGCTCAACAACAATCTTCTTCACACGATCTGCGACGTCGCTCATATTATTTCCTCACAGTTTCAGCCATATGGCCATTTTCTTTGGCCCATTGGGCCGCTCCAACCTCCGCACTTTTTCACGAAGGCCCTCAATACATCACGCATATGAGGGAAAATCTGCGCCGCCTATAACATATCAGCGCAACAAGGCAAATGAATTTACACCGGGGAAACCCGCTTAAATCATCGCCATCCCACCATTTACATGCATCGTCGAGCCGGTGATATAGCCCGCTTCCTTGCTGGCCAGATACAACACGGCGCTGGCGATCTCCTCAGGCGTGCCCATACGGGCCGCGGGGATTTGCGCGTTGATCTTACCTTTTTGGTCATCTGACAGGCCTTCGGTCATCGCCGTTGCGATAAATCCGGGGGCAACCGCGTTAACGGTTATGCCCCGGCTGGCGACCTCATAGGCAATGCTTTTCGACATCCCGACCATGCCCGCCTTAGAGGCAGCGTAATTCGCCTGCCCCGGATTGCCGGTGGTGCCGACGATCGAGCTGATATTGATAATCCGCCCCCAGCGTGACTTCATCATCGGGCGCATGACACCGCGACACAGGCGCATTGTCGAGGTCAGGTTGACCTCCAGTACCTGCGCCCAATCCTCATCTTTCATACGCATGAATATCTGATCGCGGGTGATCCCGGCATTGTTGACCAAAATATCAATGCCCCCCATCGCCTCGATGGCCTGCTTGGGCAGGGCCTCGACCGACTCAACGTCACTCAGATTACATGGCAGAACATAGGCACGTTCCCCAAGATCAGCGGCCAGAGCTTTCAGCGGTTCAACCCGAGTGCCAGACAGCGCGACATTCGCTCCTGCCTCATACAAAGCTTTGGCGATGGCCCCGCCAATGCCCCCGGATGCCCCGGTGATCAGTGCGTTTTTTCCTGTCAGATCAAACATCTGTATTCCTTTCCTAACCTGTCTCGGAGGGTGAATTTTTCCGAAATATCTTACCCGTCCACCTCCACCGCGGCCGCCACATCCTCGGGCGTACCAACCGCTCGCGTGGCCACATCTTTGTCGATACGACGGATCATGCCACAAAGGGCTTTGCCAGCCCCAATCTCCCAGATTTCACTGACGCCCTGCCCGGCCATCCAAGCCACGCTTTCACGCCAACGCACTGACCCAGTGATCTGCTCCACCAAAAGTGCGCGGATCACGTCCGGATCAGTGACGGCCTCGGCGCGCACATTTGCCACTACGGGCACAACCGGGGCCTCAATTTCCACCGCGGCCAGGGCTTCGGCCATCACCTCGGCGGCGGGCTGCATCAAAGCACAGTGGAAAGGTGCTGACACAGGTAATAAAACCGCCCGGCGCGCGCCCTTTTCCTTGGCTATGACCAAAGCCCGTTCGACCGCCGCCTTATGACCGGAAATTACCACCTGCCCGGGATCATTGTCATTTGCCGCCTGACAGGTCTCGTCCCCGGCCGCTTCAGCCGCCACTTCTGACGCGGCAGCGAAATCCAACCCCAGCAAGGCTGCCATTGCGCCCCTACCCACCGGCACCGCCGCTTGCATGGCAACACCACGTTTGCGCAGCAGGCGCGCGGTATCGGCCACGCTGATTGCGCCGACCGCTGCCAATGCTGAATACTCGCCAAGTGAATGGCCGGCCACGTATTTTGCATCTATCGCCTTGATTCCTTCGGCTTCTAACGCACGCATCGCTGCCAGCGAGGTAGCCATAAGCGCTGGCTGCGCGTTCTGGGTCAGGGTTAACTCGTCCTGCTCACCCTCCCATATCAGCGCCGACAGCTTTTCGCCCAACGCCTCATCAACTTCATCGAAAATGGCCCTGGCGGCCGGATATGCCTCGGCCAGGGCTTTGCCCATTCCGATCGCCTGCGCCCCTTGTCCGGGAAATACCAATGCACGGCTCATGTCTGCTCCTTGGATCTGTTCAGATCAGGAGATACCTGCCAAATAAGGCAGGCGCAATTACCAGCTTGGAAAATCGTGCCTGAGAAACGCTTGAAATGTCTGCCGTCAGGCCGCCAGCCCTGTAGAAACATAAGTGCGCGGGCCAAGGATCAGGGGTGTCCGGTTGTTTGATTTTTTTGTCGCCATCGGATCATACGGGCCCGCCTTGGCGCCAAGATCTTTTGCCAGGCGTACGCGATAGGGGTCAAGTTTGGCTTTTGGGCCTCGCGCGGCGACCAGGGCGAAATCACTATCGGCCAGTTGCAGCAGCAACCAGGCCATATCAGGGTCGTGATCGGCATCCCACAGGCTTACCACATCCACGTCTTCAAAAGCGTGTACACATTCAAGGGAAAACGAGCCTGAAAGATTGCGAAACCCTGAACGCAATTCCCGGCCTTCCAGATCAACCTGCACTTCGCGTCGGATAACCTGCCGCGCACGGTGCAGGAAAAGTGTGCCAAGGGCTACATACAGCGTCGTCAATGCCAGCTTCATCTCGATGATTTCCGCGCCAGCCATCGCCTCGGGTGCCAGCCATAACGCCATGGCAGCGATCATAAGTCCGACGCCAAGAATTTTTCTGAGCATTGCGATGACACCCACCGGTGGCTCCTGATCAAATGTGCTGATCAGAACATAACCCCACAAAGTCGGGTTCACCTCATAGCATGGTTTTTCTGGCGCGTTTGCTAAATGTCCTGCCCCAATGTCCACGCCAATCCCTGTATGGTAAGCCATCTTCGCCTCCGACTAATAATCCTCGTCACCGGCAATTCTGGTTAGTAAAGATGGCGGCAATTGGGCAGACGCGGTGTTTTATCGTGACGGGCGAATGGGTAATGCGTTCCCGCATTTTATCTGAAATACCGATTGGATGAGGGAGCGCCCACATCAATGAGAGAGAGTGGGCTTCTTCCATTTCCCCTGCAGCAGGTAAAACGCGGGAAGGCTTTAGACAACCGCGCTTGCATCCAAACCGGTGAAGTGTATAACGCGCTATCCTTCCGCATCATAGCAATGCGTCGCCCCTCGTGGCCGGGTCGTGGAAGGTTTGACCCCCGGCCTTTGAAGCGCGCCGAAAACAGAATAGGAGAGCACATGCCGCTTTATGAGCATGTCATGATCTCGCGCCAGGATCTTTCCGGTGCGCAGGCCGAAAGCCTCATCGAACATTTTGGAACCATTCTTGCTGACAATGGCGGCAAGGTTGAGATGAGCGAATATTGGGGCATCAAAACGATGGCCTACAAAATCAACAAGAACCGCAAAGGCCATTATGCCTTTTTGCGCACTGATGCACCGGCACCGGCCATTCAGGAAATGGAACGTCTGATGCGCCTGCACGACGACGTGATGCGGGTTCTGACGATCAAGGTTGACAAACATGCCGAAGGTCCTTCGGTTCAAATGCAAAAACGCGAAGAGCGCGGCGACCGCCGTCCTCGGCGTTAAGGAAGGGATCTAAACCATGGCTAGCAAACCATTTTTCCGCCGCCGCAAGGTCTGCCCCTTCTCAAGCGACAATGCGCCAAAGATCGACTACAAGGACACGCGTCTTTTGCAACGCTACATTTCCGAGCGTGGCAAGATCGTGCCTTCGCGTATCACCGCAGTTTCCGCCAAGAAGCAACGAGAGCTTGCCCGCGCCATCAAACGCGCGCGCTTCCTCGCCCTGCTTCCCTATGCTGTGAAGTAAGGAGAGCATCATGCAAGTAATCCTTCTCGAACGTGTGGCAAAGCTTGGGCAGATGGGCGACGTTGTCGACGTCAAATCCGGTTTCGCCCGCAACTTCCTTTTGCCGCAGGGCAAGGCGCTGACAGCCTCGGCTGCCAACGTGACCAACTTTGAAAACCAGAAAGCTCAGCTTGAAGCGCGCAATCTGGAAACCAAGACAGAAGCCGATGCTCTGGGCGAAAAACTTGCCGGACAGCAGTTCGTGGTGATTCGCTCTGCCTCAGATGCCGGTTCGCTCTATGGCTCGGTCACCCCGCGCGACGCAGCCGATGCTGCGACCGCTGATGGCTTCAGTGTCGACAAAAAGCAAGTCGCCCTGACTTCGCCGATCAAAGAGCTGGGTCTGCACATGGTCATGGTGATCCTGCACCCAGAAGTCGAAGTTTCGATCGAACTTAACGTGGCACGCTCTGAGGAAGAAGCTGAGCTTCAGGCCTCAGGCAAATCCATTCAGGAGCTGGAAGCCGAAGCCGAAGCCGAAGCCGAGTTCGAAATTGCCGAGCTTTTCGACGATATCGGTGCCGCTGCGGCAGAAGACGACGACCTTGTCGAAGTCCCCGAAGGCGGAGACGCCGAAGAAGCCCCTTCCGCTGAGGGTTCAGACGACGACTAATCCATTCGTCACGCACATTTTGAAGGCCGCAGTCTAATCCCTGCGGCCTTTTGCTTTTCTTAAGCCACGTCCTTTTAATCTGAACCGGAACAAGGTGTTTCGAAACACCGAGAAAGCGGTTTCGAAACCGCTTTTCCCGGTTCCCATCTTCTGATGCGATTCAGGTTTTCACGACAGCGCTCTAAAGTGGCAAGGAACCGCCTCCATTCGCCGGGCTGGGCTGCTCCTCTATTCTTGTGAGCCGCTTGCACTTAAACAGGCGCACGAAAGAGAGGTAGCATGCCAACAATGACCCGCCGCGCATTACTGACCCTGCTGCTGGCCTCTGGTGTCACCGCCTGTAGCCGCAGCCGTGAAGGCCCACGCGAGGTGCAGGTTGCATCTAATGACGCGCCGCGAACTCCTCTTTATCCAAACGAGACCCCTGAACTGCGAGCATTGATCGAGAAATACGCGGGTATTTACGAAGTTCCGGTCGAATTGGTGCACCGGGTGGTGATCCGTGAAAGCACCCATCGGCCATGGGCGCGCAACGGGCCTTATTATGGCCTGATGCAGATCCTGCCTGCCACCGCTCGCACGATGGGGCATTCAGGACCGGCTTCCGAGCTTTTGGATGCCGAAACCAATCTTAAATACGCGGTCAAATACCTGCGCGGCGCATGGATCGTCTCAGGCGGCGATATGGACGCGGCCGTGATGTGGTATGCGCGCGGGTATTATTACGAGGCCAAACGCCTTGGCCTGCTGTATGAAACCGGGCTGCGGTCATAGGCCAGGATGAGCCCAGCCTATGTTTGGATTACCGGTTGAAGGTCTCAAGATACAAAGTCGCATCACAGACCGACCCGTCATGGGTCCCGACCCAGATATCCATCCAGCCATTCGAAGGCCGCGTCAGGATAATGCGCGCATCCAGATTGCCATTGTCATCGTCGTCGTAATACCAGTTTGCAGCACCGGTATTGATCAACAGGATACTGTCACAACGGCTGATGACGGAAATCGCCAGCTTATAGCCACCCATCCCCGAAAGATTCAGTGAAAAATCTGGTGCCTCGGTCACATATCCGCGGCCTCGATCACTGCCGAAACGGATACCGCAGCCAAGGATTGAATGATCCCCGCCGGCGCGGATACTTACGCTTTGCTCGTTGTACATGCTACGCCCGGTCAGCTCATAAGTCTGGCCATAAAGGCTGTAGTTAGGACATGCCGATGCGGCACCTGCAATCAGCATGGCAATTACTGACAAATAAAACGCTCGAATATTCATAACGTTACCCCTTTGTTTTTGCTCTGCTCACAGACTAACAAAAGAAGTGTTCGCGCGGCAACAGATTTCGATCCGGTTACAACGATTGTAATACAACGAAAAAGGGCAGCCAAAAGGCTGCCCTTGTCATGTTCGTCTGAGAAAAGACGCTTATTCTTCTTCCAGCGCCTCGACTGCTTTTTCCAGTTGGCCCTTGTCAACTTCCTTAACCGAGACATCAGCCAGTTCAAAAGCATAATCAATTACTTTGTCTTCAAACAAAGGTGCCTGAATTTGCTGGCGCATCTGTGGGTTTTGCTGAACGAATTCAAAGAATTCTTTTTCCTGGCCCGGATATTGACGCGCCTGGTTCATCACCGCCTGGGTCATTTCAGCGTCCGAGACTTCAATCTCGTTCTTTTGTCCCAGTTCCGCCAAAAGCAGGCCCAGACGTACCCGGCGCTCGGCCAGTTTGGTGTGCTCGTCCGTGGTCTCGATCTCAGGGTGGTCATGGCCCTCAACGTCGGGGTTTTCCTCGTGCCACAACTGATGCGCAATCTGACTGGCCTCGGCCTCGACCAGGCTGTCTGGCAGGCCAAAGCTGACCTTCTTGTCCAGCGCATCCAAAAGCCCGCGTTTCATCACCGCGCGCGCAGCACCTTTGTACTCTTCCTCAAGCCGTTCGCTGACCTGTACTTTCATCGCCGCAAGATCCTCTGCGCCATATTTTTTGGCCAGCTCATCATCAATCTTTGCAGCAGCGGGCTTCTTCACGGCTTTCACACTGCACTCAAAGACTGCGTCTTTTCCGGCCAGGTTTTCCGCGCCGTAATCTGCCGGGAAAGCAACCTTAACCTCAAGTTCCTCACCAGCTTTTACGCCGACAAGCTGTTCTTCAAAGCCTGGGATGAAGCTGTTTGAGCCCAATACCAGCGGATAATCCTCGGCAGCGCCGCCATCAAAGGCTTCGCCGTCAACCTTACCAAGAAAATCAATGACGATCTGGTCACCATCTTTGGCCTTTGAGCCCTTTTTGCGGTCGTCGAAATTCTGCGCGTTTTCTGCCAGAGATTTCAGGGCGTCATCAATGTCGCTATCGTCTGCCTTCACAACCAGTTTTTCAAGCGCGATGCCCTTAAGGTCAACCTCGGGAATTTCAGGCAGCTTTTCATAGGTCATCTCGACCTCGACATCATCGCCCTCTTTCCAGTCTTCCTGATTGGTCATCTGAACCTGAGGCTGTTGCGCCGGGCGGTCGCCACTTTCTTCAAAATGGCCGCTCATCGCGCCGTCAATGGCTTCCTGCATCACTTCGCCCATCAGGCGGTCGCCATACTGCTTTTTCAGCAGCGCCATCGGTACTTTACCTTTGCGAAAGCCCTTCAGTTCCACTTCGGGCTGTGCCTCGATCAGCTTTTCGTTCACCTTGGCGTCCAGATCAGCGGCGCTGACCACCATCTTATAGCCGCGTTTCAGGCCTTCATTCAGGGTCTCGGTCACCGACATCTTTTCGTCCTTTTCACGTCTTGAAGAGCCGGTCCAATCCCGGCCAATAATTCAGCCGCCCTTCTATGGGGGCAAAGTCTTGGGTGCAAGGCAAAATCCATCTTTTGACTAAGGGTTTCGCTTAAACTGACCCAACTGCCGCCTCGCCCACTGACGCAGGCCGCATAAAAAAAACAACAAGAGTTCACAAGCCTCCGTCCATCCCCTAAACTGACGATATTCCAGCTCCATTTGCCTCATGGGTGAGAAACACGAGTTTTAGATGATATCCAGACGAGCAGTCACACGCAAAATGTCCAGGCGAAAATTCACCTCGTTCAGCTTCGCGATTTTCATTGGACCGGCTTTTTGTGGGCGTTTCAGACCAATGTCAGCGCGTAACACCATCGAAAGCCAACCAAAATCGCAGTGGCTTTTGAAGCGCGAAGACCTGGGATGATTAGAGATCTCGAAACTCATGAAAATGATGCGCAGCTTGAAAGCGATATCTGCATTATCGGCGCGGGGGCTGCAGGTATCACCCTTGCGCTGCAATTGGCGAAGTCCGGTCAGAAAGTCACGTTGTGCGAAGGGGGCGGTTTAGATCAAAGCGATGCGTCTCAAAGTTGCTATATTGGGGAAGTCAGGGGTGATCCGTATTTTGGCCTCGACTGGGCAAGGTTAAGATATCTCGGTGGCACAACAAATCACTGGTCCGGCTGGTGCCGGACATTTGAAAGCATCGACTTTGACCGCTCCTACATTGCGCCCGAACACAAATGGCCGATCACGAAATCCGATCTCGACCCTTTCCTCGAAGATGCAGGCCAAATCCTCGAAATAACTCCAGATTTCAACGACGGCCCGGCTGACGCATCAGGTATTAAGCCAATCGGCTACAGGTTTTCCCCTCCGACGCGGTTTGGCGAAAAATACTTTGAGCAGCTCAAGGCATCGCAGCAGATTGAACTTGTCCTGAACGCCAACCTAATAGCAACCGAGAGCGCTGGCGGGGCAATCTCCGCAGCCCGTTTCAAGTCCTATTCCGGCACAGATTTGACGATTCGTGCGAAAAAATATGTTCTGGCCATGGGCGGCATTGAAAACAGTCGCATGCTGCTGTGGTTGCAAAGTCAGGCCGGGGACGGCTTGCTCAAAACGACCCTGCCAATTGGCAATTATTGGATGGAACATCCCCACTTTCTATTGGGAATGGCCTTCGTCGAGACCGAGGTTTCCAATCAGTGGACTTACGGTATCTCTGGCGAGGTGCAAAGGAATGAAAAAATCCTGAATTGCGGCTTCAGGGTGGATGAGATTTCCAAAGAAGAAACCGAAAAGTTGTTGGCCGATCTGCAATGTGTCGCCCCCGCCTACGCAGACAGAATTGCCGGGATGATCGACGAGCAAAAGGTTTGCGGCGCGCAACTCAGATCCGCATGGGAGCAGGAACCGGTGAGAAGCAACTCTGTTGAGTTATCAACCCAGGAAAAGGATATATTCGGCATTCCCCGGGTCGTTCTTAACTGGAAAAAAAGCACTTTGGATAAGCGAACTATCCGCAAATCCGTCGAGATATTCAATCAGTGGCTGATGGATAATGATCTGGGCCGGATCAAACCCGATACTTGGGTCCTGTCAACGGATCCCTACCCGACAGATGATGAACTTGCGGGCTTTCATCATATGGGTGGCACACGGATGGGCAGTGACCATAAAACTTCGGTCGTCGATGGCAATTGCAAGGTACATGGCACCGCGAACATGTATGTCGCCGGTTCTTCCGTATTCACCACCAGCGGCCACAACAACCCAACACTGCCCATTGTCCAGCTGGCACTGCGTCTGGCCGATCATTTGGTTGAATAGAAATCGGGACCGCCAGAAATCAGGCCAATGTGTCCCTGAATAAGTGGTGCCGCTAATCGGACAAATCTAGAACCGTGGCACCCAAAGACGCAACTGCGTCTCGGGCGGCCAGCCCGCCCCGTCGGAGGTGCTTTGTACCATGAGACAAAAATGTGGTGCGGGTGAAGGGACTCGAACCCCCACGCCGTAAGGCGCCAGAACCTAAATCTGGTGCGTCTACCAATTCCGCCACACCCGCACGTCCCCGCGCCCTATAGCAAAGCAATTTGGGGCGCGCGAGCGTAAAAACACAGGTTTTTCGTAGCCCTTAACGGTTTTTTCGCCTAACCTTGGCAAAAAGAACGAGCAGTTGAAATAAAACCGAGGCGAAAATGGCCCGACAGGATTTGCGCAGGGCATCGCCCTGCAAGCATGGATATGCCGCCCAGCCCGAATGTGGGCTGGCTTCTGGCACGATCATTTACACGACCGAAGGCGCTTTGCCTGTGGAGTTTCTGATCCCCGGCGACCGGGTGATCACCCGCGCAGGCGCGCGTGTATTGCAGGGGGTAGTGGCCAAAGCGGGGGGCTTCATTCTCAGCTTTAAAAACCCCGAGGTGATTTACGCAGATGGCATTGAGACCCTCGCCGCCTAAACGCCCAAGCTTCTGAAAACCTTCGGCAATTCCTCTGGTATATCCTCGGCTATCAAGCCCGGACCGAAGCTTAGCGCGCATTCCACATGCAGCCACGCCGCCGTCTCAGCCGCCTGCATCGGGTCAAACCCACGCGCCAGCAACCCGGTGATGAAGCCCGCCAGGACATCGCCCGATCCAGCAGTCGCGAGCCACGGTGCCGCGCGTTCGTAGGCTGCCGAATTTATGGAACAGCGCCCGTCCCGCGCGGCAATCACGGTATCGGCCCCCTTAACCAACACAGCGCAGCCCGCCCGCGCCGCCGCTTCCCGTGTCGCATCGACCTTGGAAAAGGCCGGGCCTTTGCTTGCGGGAGCCGCCAATTTCGCGGCAATATCTGGGAACAACCGGGCAAATTCACCTGCATGGGGGGTAATTACGCATTTTTCATGCAGGATATCAAAGAGTTCCGCCGGGCTGTCCACGTATGCCGTCAGAGCATCCGCGTCCAGTACACAGGCCCGCCCAGCCTCCAACGCCACCGGCACCAATTCCCGCGCCCGCTCCTGCCCCAACCCCGGCCCCAGACAAAGCGCATTGATCCGGGTATCTTCAAGCACCCGCGCCAAGGCGTCACCATCGTGAACAGGTGATATCATCACCGCATCCACCCGCGCAGAATTTTCCACCAAAGCCTCAGGAGGCACGCCCACAGTGACCAACCCCGCCCCGATCCTCAACGCGCCGCGCGCCGCCAACCGCGCCGCGCCGCCCTTGCCGGACGGGCCTGCGAGGATCAGGGCATGGCCGTGAGTAAATTTGTGGCAGCTGGGCGATTTGCAAAGCGCATCGACCCTGGCAGGGTTGCCTGAAATGGTGTGTGGATCTCGGGACATTCATACCTCCGGCTGTCGTATTTAGGAAAATGGGAAAGTCAAAGGCCGATATCCTTAAGCACGACATTGCCGCAAAGGGTGCTGAAGGGCCCGCCCTCATGCCCTGTCTTCTTTCGGTGGAACGTCACGCACAGGTCCGCCGGGAGCACCCCGGTGCCGGACATGCCTTCGCCGTATACAATGTCGCCTGTGTCGGCATCACGGCCGCTACAGATGTCGATCGCAACAACCCGTGCGTCATTCAGGTCTCTGAAATTGGTCAAGTAGTCCCAGTGCCACACAAGGTCGTCAAGACCGGTCAATGGACGCGACAGGCCAATGCCGAAGAGAGCGTCAATCAAAACAAACGGGGGTGGTGAAATGCAGGACGGATCGCGCTGCAGGTCACGAACATGCGAGGCAGCCTCAGCGAAGAGTTCTCCCGCACCATCGTCGGCTCGCAAAAGGTGGAACGGCCCGAATTGGAGCCACCGCTCATAATTCACCCGCGCGTCCGGCGGCAGTTTGTCGGGATCACCATAAAGGAACACCTCGACCTCCCAGCCCCATTCCTCGAGCAGCCGCGCCACCACAAATCCGTCGCCGCCATTGTTGCCGGGACCGCACAGAACCACAGCGCGATGCGACGCCTTTGCCAGTTCCGGCCATTCCTCAAAGACCGCTTCAACCACCCCCCTGCCCGCGCGCTCCATCAGTTCCAGCCCGGTGACTTCACCCGAGGAAATCGCGGCCTGTTCAATGGCACGCATCTGGGCGGCGGTAAGGAGTTCGGTCATAATGCCTCGATTCACTTTTGCCTAAAAAACAGGCAGTTTGCACAAAATAAGGGCGCGCATCGTTAAAGCAGCGTAAAAGAATGCACCTACGCACCCTTCCGTCAGACTAGCCAATTGCGCCCTCCTAAAGAAAGTGGTCTTTCGGGCGCGACTCGCAAATCTCGGGGGAAACCATGAAAAAAATCGAAGCTATCATCAAGCCGTTTAAACTCGACGAAGTCAAAGAAGCCTTGCAGGATATTGGCGTCTCGGGGCTTAGTGTGATCGAGGTCAAGGGATTTGGCCGCCAGAAGGGCCATACCGAGCTTTACCGCGGCGCTGAATATGTCGTGGATTTCCTGCCCAAAGTGAAAATCGAAGTGGTGTTGCCCGCCGATCAGGTCGACACCGCGATCGAGGCAATTGTCGACGCCGCCAAGACCGACAAGATCGGCGACGGAAAAATCTTCGTTTCAGAAGTAGAACAAGCGGTGCGCATTCGTACCGGCGAAACCGGGCTGGATGCAGTCTAGCCAATCGTGAAAGCAACCAAAGGACAAAGAGAAATGAACATCAAGGACGTTCTCAAACAGATCAAGGACGAAGACATTGCCTATGTCGACATCCGCTTCACCGACCCGCGCGGTAAACTCCAGCATGTGACAGTAGACGTGGACATTGTCGACGAAGACTTTCTGGAAGAAGGTTTCATGTTCGACGGCTCGTCGATTGCCGGTTGGAAAAGCATTGAAGCTTCGGACATGAAGCTGATGGCCGACATGACCAGCGCCTATGTCGACCCCTTCTATGCCGAAAAAACCCTGTGTCTGCATTGCTCGGTAGTTGAGCCAGACACTGGCGAAGCTTATTCACGTGACCCGCGCGGCACCGCCCAAAAAGCCGAGGCCTACCTAAAAGCGTCTGGCATTGGCGATGTGGCATATATGGGTCCCGAGGCCGAGTTTTTCCTGTTTGACGACGTACGTTTCCAGGTAGGGGTCAACAAGGTATCCTATGAGGTCGATGCAATCGACGCTTCGTGGAACACCGACACCGAATATGAAATGGGCAATACCGGCCACCGCCCCGGTATCAAGGGCGGCTATTTCCCGGTTAACCCAATTGATGATGCGCAGGATATTCGGGGTGAAATGCTCTCGACCATGAAGTCGCTGGGGATGAAAACCGACAAGCACCACCACGAGGTTGCTTCATGCCAGCACGAGTTGGGCCTGATCTTTGACAGCCTGACCAAACAGGCCGACGAGCTGCAGAAATACAAATACATCATCCACAACGTCGCCCACGCCTATGGCAAAACCGCGACCTTCATGCCAAAGCCCATTGCTGGCGATAACGGCACCGGAATGCATGTGAATATGTCGATCTGGAAAGATGGCAAGCCTTTGTTTGCAGGTGATAAATACGCCGATCTTAGCCAGGAAGCCCTGTGGTTTATCGGCGGTATCCTGAAGCATTCCAAGACCCTTAACGCCTTCACAAACCCGGCGACCAACAGCTACAAGCGTCTGATCCCCGGCTTCGAAGCTCCGGTTTTGCGTGCCTATTCTGCCCGTAATCGTTCCGGCTGCGTGCGTATTCCGTGGACCGAAAGCCCCAAGGCAAAACGCGTCGAGGCGCGCTTCCCCGATCCCGCGGCCAACCCTTACCTGTGTTTCGCCGCACTTCTGATGGCCGGCCTTGACGGCATCAAAAATAAAATCGATCCCGGCCCCGCACAGGACAAAAACCTTTACGACCTGCCAGCGGAAGAGCTCGAAGGCATCCCCACAGTCTGCGCATCCCTGCGCGAAGCTCTGGAAAGCCTTGCGGCTGACCACGACTTCCTTCTGGCCGGTGACGTTTTCACCAAGGACCAGATCGAGGGGTATATGGAGCTGAAATGGGACGAGGTGTTTGAATACGAACACACCCCGCACCCGGTTGAGTTCAAGCTTTACTATTCGTGCTAAAACACGGGCCGAATTTACCGCCTGAATAGACATGCGACCAAAGGGCACCCGGAACAGGGTGCCCTTTTTGCTTTAGCCTGACTGCGTTATAGTGTTAAATTCAGTGGCAGCTCAAAAAGGATAGGAAAATGACCCAACTTACTCAGGAACAACAGGCCATGCAGGCTGCTATCCGCAAAAAGGCGATGATCTGGGGTATTGTTCTTGGCCTGATCGTGGCCGGATTGGCCTGGTGGTTGTTGGGCTCACAAGGCACCGCAATCCGAGGTGGCGGCGCGGTGCTTGGCGGTTTCGCGGCTGGCTTTGCCACTTTGCGAAAATCCATGTCCTCAGGGGCTTCCGATGCCCGTTGCGGCGCGTGCAACGCGGCTTTCTCGATCTCACGCAGCGACCGGGTTGAAGAGGTGATCGGCTCTGAACCCAAGGAAAAACGTGAAGAACAAGACGACGCAAGCACCGAGGTTACAACCTGGGTCGAAGACAAAGTTGCGGTCAAGGAAACCTATACCTGCACCTCTTGCGGCGACGAAACTACGAAAGAGTTTGAGATTACCCGGCGGCGCGATGAAGAAACCAGCGTTGAGCCCGCACCGGTGGTGAAAGCCGCTAAAAAGGCCGACAAGAAAAGCAATTCGTCGAAATCAAGCAAGCCACCGAATAAGAAAAAGTAACCTGAACCTGCCCATTTAAGCTGCCATTTTCCCCGTAAAGCCCGCAAATCTTACCATTTGCGCCGTAAATCCTCCGCATTATCCGCGCAGGTTTACGGCCAAACAACACGTGATCCGCCATGTTCAATGAATCCATATTGGCCCTTCTATTGGCCCGGTGCCCCACCGCAAAGCAGGCATTTAGGCCTGCCCTCGGGGATATATCATGAGTTACCTTGCCCGGATTGACAAAGCCGCCATACATAAAGAAAGCCAGATGGCTCAGTTACTGCTGGCCTCACCCCATCAGGGTGACCTGGAAACGCTTGCGGCGGCTGTTATGTCAGTGATCGGCGAGACAAGTGAGACCCTGAAAACCGCCCGCGAAAGCGGTAACCGGACAAGGCTGGTGCTGCGCTCAGATACCGCCACAATTATGCTGGCAAAATCATGCACGCCCCTTGGGGCCGAGCGTTTCAGCCGCGCCTTAGATCCGTTCTCAACCGCCGCCGAACGCGCTGCCCTGGTTGCCATCATTGGCCATCACGAGGCATTTGTAACTTTGAAACTACGACCAGACGCGTACCAGAAAATCACTGCACCCGAGCTGTTATACTTGGGCGTCTCCGAGATTAACCGCCTTGTGAAACCACTGGGGGTCTTGTGGGGACCGAACCGGCGCCTGCATCACGGGGCAGGCTTGCCAATCATTCCTAAGGGTCAGGCGCCAATGCAGCTGCTGCTGGCACCGTGTATCAGAAACGTTGGCCCAAGGCGGCATGCCGTGCTGCATTTCAGCGGCGCGCACTCCGCTCTCGGCTTCGGGTTGGAGCTTCAGCTGGCCTCGCTCGATCAAGACACGGCAATCACCGCCGGTCTGGCTTTCGCCAGCGCCTGCCGAACTGAAAAAACCACGCTTGTGGGTCGCTCATTTTGCCATGATGGCCTGACTTTTCGCATTGCGCATGCAAGTGACGGCGCGCGTGTGACCTTGATCCCGCTGAACCCGGCAATGTCAGGCACCATTGCGATAACCCCGGACGTTAACGAGGCCAAAACAGCCGCTTAGGGGGTGTCGACCCCGATCTGACTCTCACTCACCAAGGGCCAGGCGTCAAAAATTCGCGCCGCCATCAGCCATTCATCGCCGCTGTCCCACCCTGCCTTTGAGCCAAACACATATCCCATGAAACGCGCAGGATTTTTACCCCGTAAGACCCCGGCCACGAACTCATCGGGCCAGATAGAGGGGCGCCCATAGGTTAAGGACACCGGCATGTTCATCTCTGGCAGGACCTTGTTGATCAGCTCGGTGCAGTAATAGACGTCAGGCGTGGAAAGGCTGAAATGAAAGTCGAAGGGTTTCCCGATTTCGGTGAAAAAATCGACTATTGCCCGCCGTTTTCGCGCCCGGCTAAATCCGGTTGGACGAAATATTGCGGCTGCATCCGCCTCCAAAACCTCGCGCCTGTCCCCCAGTCGCACCCCGACATCCACGGCCTCAATGGCAATGCCACCGGCGCGGATACGTTGATGGAACTTGGCAACCGCCGGATGGTCCCAAACCCCAAGCGCCCTCAGTTGCGCTTCGTTACCGGTATAGATTACCATATGGCCAAAATAGCCTTCGCCGCTCGCG
The DNA here is from genome assembly GCA_024227755.1 of Paracoccaceae bacterium. Classification (GTDB taxonomy): domain Bacteria; phylum Pseudomonadota; class Alphaproteobacteria; order Rhodobacterales; family Rhodobacteraceae; genus JAAEUB01. Next base: position 18,004 of record JAAEUB010000153.1, read on the forward strand.
CCCGAAAGACGCCCGCCATTATAGGCCGCAATCAAATCCAGCGGCTCGGCCTGATCCAGCAAATAGGCATGAGCGCCGGGCTGGTCAGTCAGGTATGCCGGGCGCAAAATGGTATTGCGGGCAAAAGGCAGCACCCATAAGGAATTTGCCTCGGTGAAATCGACCACGGCAACCGGAAACTTTTCGTCACTTGGGCAGCACGCCTTTAGACCGGCATCAAAGTCGATATTCCCAATGTCGGCCACACCTATGGCGTTTTTGTCCTGCTGTGTGCACCCGGCCAAAATGACCGCGAACCAGACAGGCACCAGCAAAGCCCTTAACACCCGCCACATCGCTTTCCCCTGATCAAGCAATCCCGAACCTCTTCAATCGGTTTTCAACAGATTTTACAATACTTCACGTTACATGTGCCCATCCATGGCGGGGCTTCGCGCACATTTTTGCCGGGAACCCGGAAAACAGGTGCAAAAAGCGACAAGTCGCGGCGAAAACAGCACGCCAATCTCAGCTTCTCTGCCTAGTCTCAGGGAAAATGGGAGGATACTATGGCGAACCATTACCGCGATACGCGCAAGATTGACCCGACCAAAGGCGACCGCCTTGGCGATGGAACCCCGAATGATGCAGACCGGGTCGAGATCGGCCCGACCCAGATGGCCTTTCGCGAATGGGAGGGGGCAGGCCTGACCCTGCCCAATCTTGCTGCCATGCGCGAATTTCGCTGGAAACGTCTGACCCAGCATATTGTTGAGCGCGACTATGGTGGCATTTTATTGTTCGATCCACTGAATATCCGTTACGCCACCGACACCACCAACATGCAGCTTTGGAACACCCATAACCCGTTTCGCGCGGTGCTTTTATGTGCTGACGGCTACATGGTAATCTGGGATTACAAGAACTCTCCCTTCATGGCCGATTATAATCCGCTGGTGCGCGAGGCGCGTGATGGCGCCTCGATGTTCTATTTCGCAGCCGGCGACAAGATCGAGCAGAAAGCCGACAGTTTTGTCGCCCAGATCAGTGACTTGATGGCCGAACATAGCGGCGGTAACAAACGTCTGGCGGTCGACAAGATCATGGTGGCCGGGCTGCGCGCACTTGAGGCTGCGGGCTTCACGGTGGAAGAAGGCGAAGAAGTCACCGAAAAATCCCGCTCGGTCAAAGGTCCCGATGAGATCCTTGCCATGCGCTGCGCCATGCATGCTGGCGAGGCAAGCGTCGCCGCGATGGAGCGTTTCAGCCGCGAAAATGTCCCCCTTGGTCACACCAGCGAAGACGATATCTGGGCCGTCTTGCACGCGGAAAACATCAAGCGCGGCGGCGAATGGATCGAAACCCGGCTGCTTACCTCGGGCCAGCGCACCAATCCGTGGTTTCAGGAATGTGGCCCGCGCATTGTGCAGGATAACGAAATTGTTGCCTTTGACACTGATCTGATCGGTTCTTACGGCATCTGCGTCGACATCTCGCGCACCTGGTGGATAGGTGAGGCGAAGCCCACAAACGCCATGATTTATGCGATGCGCCACGCCCATGAACACATCATGACCAATATCGAAATGCTGCGCCCCGGCGTGTCAATCAAAGACCTTTCCCTGAACGGGCATCGGCTTGATCCCATTTTCGACAAGTGGAAATATGGTTGCAAAATGCACGGGGTTGGCCTCTGTGATGAATGGCCCCTGGTGGCCTATGAGGACAAGCATGTTGAAGGCGCGTTTGACTACCCGCTTGAGGCGGGAATGGTCTTATGCGTCGAAGCTTTGGTTGGCGAAGATGGCGGCGAGTTCTCGATCAAGCTCGAGGATCAGGTGCTGATCACCGAAGACGGCTATGAAAACCTGACCAAATACCCGTTCGATGCGGCCCTGATGGGCGAGGGGTGACTCCGTTTGCCTGGACGGAACGGTGCCTGCGCATAGCAAAATGTATTGATGTAGATCATATCACGATCCCTCTATATAGTATAGGCTAAATAGTTATAAACCAACAGGAGGGATAGGACATGTGTAGATTTCTTTTGATAGTTGCAGCCAGTTTTGGCGTGTCGACGTTGACGGTTCCAGTCGCGCAAGCTCAGGATTTAACCATCGCTAACGCCGCCAGTATCGCGCGTGGCGGTCAGATTTATGACAAGTGGTGGAAGGTTCTGGGCAATCCGGAACCAACCGAAACCCACGCGGCTTACCCCGCGGACAGCGCAAAAGACGGCTCTGCCACATGGCGTTGCAAAGAATGTCATGGCTGGGACTATATTGGCCCTAACGGTCGCTATTCCTCAGGCTCACACTTCACCGGCATCACCGGGATCGAAGGTATGGCCGGCGGCGACACAGCAGCGATCACAGCCGCGATCCGCGGTGGATCACACGGCTTCACATCCGACATGATCGACGATGCCGCGATGGCTGATCTGGCGCTTTTCGTGTCGCAAGGCCAATATGACATAACGGCCTATGTGACCGACGGCGCATCTACCGGGGATCCGGTGGTCGGCGAAGCAGCATATGCGACGATTTGCGCTGGCTGTCACGGTGATGATGGCATGAAAATAAAAGAAATGCCGCCAATGGGCGAGCTTTCGGGCAATCCTCAGGAAATGATCCACAAGATCATCAACGGTCAGCCCACTGAATCCATGCCGGCAATGCGGATATTCGGACCACAGCTTGCTGCAGACATAACGGCATATGTGGCAACCTTACCGCAATAAGACCCTAGCCAAGTCATCAAACAAACCTCCGGGTCCCCGCCCTGTCTGGGTGAGGATCCGATATTGAAAGGCTTGCCGGTATGACACAGCAAACACAAAATAACCCGGGATTCATCCGGCGACTGTGGCGTTGGTTCTGGGGGCCAACCGCGCGCTTCGGCTGGGGCGCCATTCTGGTTATCGGGGGCATATGCGGCATCCTTTTCTGGGGCGGTTTCAACTGGGCGATGGAGGCATCGAACAGCCCCAAATTCTGTATGAGTTGCCACGAGATGGCCGATAATGTCGGTCAGGAATGGATGAAGTCGTCCCATTACCGCAATGCTTCGGGCGTGCGTGCAACCTGTGCCGATTGCCACGTCCCAAAAGCCTGGGGACCAAAACTGATCCGCAAGATCCGCGCCACCAACGAACTTTACCATCATTTCGCAGGGACAATTTCGTCGCCCGAAGAGTTTCATGCCCACCGTGCCGAAATGGCCGAGAGGGTCTGGGCGTCAATGCGTGCCTCGGATTCGCGCGAATGCCGAAATTGCCACAGCGAACATGCGATGGATTTTGAGGCTCAGTCAGCGCGGTCACGCGAAAAAATGGTTCCGGGCATCGAAGAGGGCAAGACCTGCATTGACTGTCACATGGGCATCGCCCATCGACTACCGCCTCGCGACGACTAATCTGGCGCAGTAAAATGAAACCGTGCCAAAAGCCCGAAATGATCCGAACCCAACAGCGGCAAACGCTCGACCCGCCCGGTCCCGCTAACCAGCACATGATCAATCGGCACGCGCAGCCAGCCATTTGACTTGATCAAGGTAATATGGGCAGGCCCAAGACGATTTGTACCAGTCCGCCGTGCTATCTGCCGCATCCGGTACGACCACGGCACCATATTGAAATCCCCGCCGATCACCTTCGCTCCGCTCAATCCGGCAAGAAGCGGTAAAAGTCGGCCGACCTGTTCAGACTGGGAATGTGGCCAAGGCCAATGCAGGTGGATCGACACCACCCAGACCGGGCCGTCCGGCATATTCACCCGCATAGCCGCCAGCCCATCATGCTCGGCGCAAATGCCGCTGCCTTCAACCATCGGCCAGCGCGCGGCCACCGCCACCCCTCCGACAGAGGCAAAGGAGCAAAACTGGCGCGACGGATAAGCGGTGCCCAATTCATCAAGGATGGCCAGATTGACGCCGCTGACCTCCTGCAGGGTAACAAAGTCCGGCGCTCGGGTCAGGATATCACGGCCAAGTACCGCTGGGTCAGGCATACGAAACAGCATGTTTTTTTGATAAAGGCTCAGCCCGCTGCCAGAGGTCGCGAAGGCCCCTGCCCGACTGTCAGGCCAATAAAGCGGCGGCAATGAGATTATCGCGAAAAGCAGGGCTATCCCTCCGCGCCAGCGCCGCCTGAATGCAAAGAGTATCAATCCGCAAGCCAGTAAGGCCAAAGCCAGATAGGACCGGAAAACCGCCAGACTGTCGCCCGCCGGGTGCAAGGCCCCCATAAAACTTGCGGTCAAAAGGGCGGCCGAGCATATCGTTACCAGAAAAACAGAAATTCGGATCATGCAATGCACTTACCGCGATAAGCGAAACAGGGGAACTGATCACCTAGACGTGAGCGAGATGATGCCGCACTTGCAACCCGCCACCCGAAACTCATATCTGAAATACAAAATCAGAACCTGCCATTACCCGAAGCCGGAGAATACCATGCAAAGCGAACATATCACATTCACCGGTAATGGAGGGGCAACACTGGCTGCCCGCCTTGACCTGCCCGACGGGCCACATCTGGCCACGGCGCTGTTTGCGCATTGTTTTACCTGCTCCAAGGACATCTTACCTGCCCGCCGGATCGCCGCGCGCCTGACCGGGGCGGGCATTGCGGTTTTGCGCTTCGATTTCACCGGGCTTGGCCATTCTGGCGGCGAGTTTGAAAATACCACCTTCACCTCGAATGTTCAGGACCTTCTGGCCGCGTGCGCGTATCTGTCTGGCCGCGACATGGCGCCAAGCTTGCTGATCGGTCATTCGCTGGGGGGTGCGGCAGTGCTGAAAGCGGGGGCACAGATGGACAATATCAAAGGGGTCGTAACCCTCGGCGCGCCCTATGCGCCTGATCACGTCAAACACAACTTTGCTGATCACCTTGAAGACATCATGCGCGACGGGGCTGCTGATGTTGATCTTGGCGGCCGTCCATTTCGCATCGGCAAGGATTTTCTTGACGATATCAACGCCATCAAGCTTCAGCCTGCCATCCACCACCTTAACGCCGCCCTTTTGGTGATGCACGCCCCACGCGATATCGTCGTGGGTATCGAAAACGCACAAGAGATTTTCACCGCCGCGCGCCATCCTAAAAGTTTTGTCACCCTCGATAATGCCGACCATCTGATCAGCCGCGCCGAGGACGCGGAATATGCCGCCGACGTCATCGCCGCCTGGGCCAGACACTATCTTGACCTCACCCCACCTGCCCCACCCCCCGGCGCGCCCGAAGGCATCGTCCGGGTGCGCGAGGCAGATCCCGGTGGCTTCCTGCAGGATGTCACATCCGGCCCCTTGCATCACACGTTGGCGGATGAACCTGTGGCGTATGGCGGCACCAATCGCGGCATGTCGCCTTATGGGTTTCTGTCAGCCGGTCTTGGGGCCTGCACCTCAATGACAATCCGCATGTATGCGCGCCGCAAGGGCTGGCCGCTGACCGGGGTGCGCGTCGATGTTACCCATGACAAGGTCCATGCTCAGGACGCGGGCACCGGCAGCGCCCAAAAAATCGACACCTTCCACCGCACTGTATTTCTTGACGGAGACCTTGATGACACTCAACGCATGCGGCTTTTGGAAATCGCCGATAAATGCCCGGTCCATAAAACCCTGATGCATACCAACCGGATCGAAACCTCGCTGGCTTTGGTAGGCGATTAGTTCGGGCCGCGCACCGGAGTTTTCGAAAATTCCGGGCAAAAATCTTTAAAGATTTTTGGGCGCGCCGAAAGGCGGTGCTTCACTCCCCGATGGCAAAGACCATATTCACACTGGCGCTGATGCTCAACTCACCGGACGCTACCGGCATTGCCTCAAAACTGGCCGCCCCCCTCGCCATCATGACAGGTGCACCACCGCCGCCGCCATCGCTTATGGTCAATACCGGACCCAGCTCAACGCCAGCGGCTTCCGCCAGTAAGGCCGCACGCGCCATCCCATCTTTAACCGCCGCAACTCTTGCTTCTTCCTGCAGCGGCTCTGGTACTTGAAGACCAAAGCGCAAGCCATTGAACTCATTGGCTCCATCTTCAGCCACCTGATCGAGTATCCGCCCCAGAGACGCCAGATCACGCACCCTGATCGTGATCATGTTAGAAGCTGAAAATCCCGTGATCTTCGGCGGCTCGTTTGAGGATGACGAGCGGCTGGAAAACAGCGGATGCAGGTTGAGGTTGCTGGTTTGCATGTCCCGCGGCGCAATTCCTGCCGCTTCAAGCCGGGTAAAAACACGTGCGGTTACGGCTGACACTTCTGCCAAAGCTTCCCCTGCCTGGCGCGCCTGGCTGGTTGTTCCAAGGGTGATCGTTGCCATATCCGGCTTGGCTTCAACCTGCCCCTGCCCGGTCACCGAGATGGTGCGAGATGCCTCCTCGGCCATAGCAAAAGGTGCGAAAAGTATCAGAAATCCGGCTAATTGTACCAATAGACGCATGTTTTTTCCTCCTTTTGTGCCATTCTTGCGCTAAATCCCGCCACCTACAAGCATTTGACCCCTGCGCACCCTTTCCTTGCGCTAAAACCTGCTGTAGTTTCAGGTCGGTGGCAGAAGTCTTCTTCTGACGCTGGGGAAGTATGCACTCAATGACGAATTAAGGCGATTATGAAACCGAATTTTGCGCTGAATCTCAGTCATGATGGCATCGGGTTATTTCACCGGACCAATGGAAGTAAAGACGGCTGGACGCTGATCGGCCAGGTCGCCCTTGATGACGACGAGTTGGGCACAAAGCTTGCCATCCTGCGCAAGACCGCTGCTGATCTGGAAAAAGGCGGGGTGGCAACCAAGCTGATCATCCCAAACTCACAAATCCTGTATACCGAGGTGGAAGCTCCTGGCCCCGATGACATCACCCGCGAAGTGCAAATCAGGGCCGGTCTCGAAGGATTAACCCCTTATGATGTCGGTGAACTGGTTTTCGACTGGCGCAAGGGTAAGGGCAATAAGGTAATGGTCGCGGTTTTGGCCCGCGAAACCCTGAGTGAGGCCGAGCAATTTGCCAAAGAGCATCGGTTTAATCCTGTCAGCTTTGTTGCCCGTCCCAACAATAAAGGCTTCAAGGGCGAAGCGTTTTTCGGTAAGGCCACTGGCGCCGCCGCCCTGCTTGGAGCTGGCGAACGGATAGAGCCGGATCAGAAAGCGGTTCCTGATCTCAAGGTGGAAAAACCTGATCGGTCGGCAAAAGCACAGCAACCGCCAGAAAAATCCCCACCAGAGGAACCCAAAGTCGCGCCCGCAAAAACAGCGGATATACCCCTTGCGGGGAAAGACGACGGACCTGATGCCGGGGAAAAAGCCGCGAAGAAAACCGGGGCAACCCCTTCTGACGCCGCCGCAGAATCAACTGTAGAACCAGCCACAAAGCCAGTTAAAGCGTCGCCCAAGCCCACCGCAAAAGAAACGGCGTCGAAAACCGAAGCCCGGCCCGATACCGCGCAACAGACAGCGCAGGTGGCGCAGGCAGATACGGAAACACTCACCGGCCCCCAAGAGGACGACGCGCGTATTGAGGCACTTCTGGCTGAAGTGGCCGAACCTGAAGCAAAAGAGCCCGAACCGGACACTTCCGGCGATCAGAAAAAGCCGCAAAACCCAGCAAAGTCAAAAGCCCGGGCAAAATCAGCTGCAAAATCAGCTGATAATCAGCCCCCCGCACCGGTTTTGGCACCGTTCCCCCCGACGCCGGAAGCCGAAGACGACGAGCCTACGCCTTTCATGCCCTCGCCGCCTCCGCCACCGCCGCGCAGGCAATTGCCGACCGGACTGCACGTCAAAACAAGCGTACCAAAACCAGCCACACGCGTTGTTACGCCGAGTGGAAGCAACCCCTTTTCAACGCCGCCAAGCAAATCGGCACAAAAAGTTGAACCCGGACCAGCTGCGGCGTTCTCTTCACGTCGCAGCGGCGACGCGTTGGCAGGCAAAAGCACAGCCGCCCTTGGCGGCAGCACCCGCAAGCAAAAGCGGCGGTTTTCCCTGACCGAAAGCCTTTCCACCATAAAATCGTCAACCGGATCTGTCGCCGGCATTGCGACGAAAATCGCAGCCCGCAGACCAGCCGCGGGAAAATCCCCCCAGGGAACCAGCCCTTCCCTTACCGCGAATAAGGGCGGTAGCAGCCAGGCGACCTCTGGTGATGGGCCGGGGGCAATAAACAGCCTGTTTACCCGCGCAACATCCGGTGCGCAGGAATTGTTAAATCGGGCGAAAACGACAAGGGCCGCCCCAGTTGTGAACGGCGCCGACAAGGCTTCGGGTAACAATGACACCCGCCCGGTTCTTCCCGACCCGACACCTAAGCCCAAACCAACAGCCAAACCGCTGATGGCTGACAGGGCACATCTGGGCAAGACGGGCCAGGGAAAGACCGGATTGCAGGCGACACCAGTTACCGCCAAGCCCAATCCGGACCAACTCACCCCATTGAACATTGCCAAGCCTGCCGATAGTGAAGCCGACCGGCTGACCATGTTTGGTGCGCGCAAATCACAAAACCCCGATATTGGCGGCAAGCCAAAATACCTTGGACTGGTTCTGATCCTGATCTTGCTGCTGGTGATGGCGGTAACCGCACTTTCATCGGTGTTTTTCTTTTCTGACAGTTCATCGCTGTTCGGCCGGGGTGACGAAAACGAGTTCGCCGCCGCTGCGGTGCCGGAGATAACAACGACCATCGCCGGGACCGATGTAGGAAACACACCGGCACCGCCGCGCCCGACCGCGCCGCAAACACCTGCCACAGGCGACGCAGGCTCTGGTGAGACCGCACCGGTTCCGTCCGGGCAAGGTGATCAGGCCGCGCTTGATCAGATTACTACAGACCTTATGAACGACGCCGAACCGGAACCCGAGCCTGAATTGCCCAGCCCGACGCCGGACGAAACCACAGAAACCATGACTGCGACCACCACGGCACCGCAAAACCCGCTGGGGCTAAGTGAGGACACCGCCCAATCGCATTATGCGGCAACCGGGATCTGGCAAAAAGCGCCCGACCCTCTGGGTGAGCCGCAAAGCAGCCGGATCGACGAACTTTATGTGGCATCAATCGACCCTGCCATTTCGTCGCAAGACGCGGTGGCACTTCCCTCAGGTTCCGCTACAGCGCAAGAGGCTCGGCCCGCCACCCCCCTGCCGCCGCCGGAAGCGGGAACCAGTTTCGCCTTTGATGATCGCGGATTGGTGACACCAACACCCGAAGGCACCCTGTCGCCCGATGGCATATTGATTTATTCGGGCAAGCCCCCGATTGTACCGGACCCGCGACCGGGCACCGCGCCTGTGCCAGCAACCATCGCGCCGGATGTTTTGCAAGGATTTCGCCCGCATCCGCGCCCCGCCTCGCTGATCGAGGATAACGAGCGCGCAAATCTGGGTGGCGCAACCCTGGCAGAACTGGCGGTACTGCGCGCGCCGGTGCGTCCGGCCTCGCTCCAGGCTCAGGCTCAGGCCGAAGCAGGCGCAGACACCGCACCGAACGAGCTTGCCATCGCCGCCTCACCCACCCCGGGCTATCGCCCCGGCAACTTTTCAACTATCGTGGAGCGTGCACGCGAGAACGCAGATGCATCCGACGGATCCGTCGTGGTCGCGGCCTCTGCCGCTGCGGTCACTGTGCCCTCAATCCCCACTCGTGCTTCGGTGGCCACCCAGGCCACAATCAACAATGCTCTTAGTCTTAATCGCATCAACCTGATCGGTATCTACGGCTCCTCCACCGACCGCCGCGCTTTGGTGCGCCTTTCCAGCGGGCGATATGTAAAAGTCTCGGTCGGTGACAGGCTGAACGGTGGCAAGGTGGTGTCGATCACCGAAACCCGGCTGATTTACACGAAAAGCGGCAGGAACAAGACGCTGGATATCCTGCCACTGGGCTAAAACCGGCAAATCCAAAGCACTGCTCACTTATTCTGCACCGAAAAAAGCGGATGCAGACCTTAGTCGCGTCAAATTCATCGATCTCAATCTGCCCACGCTCGATCGATTCGAACGACGCCTTGAATTTGCACAGGTTACGGTAACACGCAAACCCCTTGTCGGTGTTTCCTTTGTGGCAATCGTTAGTCAGTTGATCGGGGTAATAGTAACCTATCCCGACCGGAAGGCATTTACCCACTTGAAGGCGAAAGGTTTTAACTTCATCGAAATCACTTGGCATTAGGTCTCTGGGATGAACCGATTTTTTTCCCTGTCAGGATGTGCCGCTGAATGAGCTTTGTTGAACGCCGCCGGGAAAATCGCCCCAAAACAGGCGAAGCCCCTTTTAAAGTTTCTGAAGTTTTCTTTTCGCGCACGGATGCACGCGGTGTCATTCAAGCCGGTAACTACGTATTCCGCCGCGTCGCAGCATATGAATGGGATCAGATGTTTGGGGCACCACATAAAATCATCCGCCATCCGGATATGCCCAAAGCTGTTTTCTGGTTGCTGTGGGATACTATCAAACGCGGCGAAGTGATTGGCGCATACGTGAAAAACCTGGCGTCTGACGGGCTCTATTATTGGGTTTTTGCCACGGTTATGCCGGCTGAGGGTGGATATATTTCGGTCCGGATAAAGCCGACAAGTCCGGTTTTTGAGTTGGTAAAAAAGGAATACGCAGCACTGCTTCAGGCGGAAAAAGAACAAGGCTTAAGCCCCGAAGCCGCCGCAAATGTGCTGCTGGCACGCATTCACGAGCTTGGATTTGACGATTATGCCCAGTTTTGCGCCTATGCCCTAAGCGAAGAACTGACCGCGCGCGATGCGGGCATGGAAAAACCCGTCGATAAAAACATCGCTGATTCAGTCAAGGCCCAGAAAGTCTCAGTCGAGCTTAAGGAAGAAACCAGCGGGCTGATCAAAGATTTCGAATCCATGCGCACCATCCCGCACAATATGCGCGTCATCGCCTCGCGGTTGGAGCCTACGGGCGGACCGATCTCAACCCTCAGCCAAAACTATGGTTCCATGTCGCAAGAAATCTCTGACTGGTTTGAGGAACACGTCAACGGTACCAACAGCAACTTTTCAACAATCGGGCCGCGCATATCCTCCTCGATGTTTTTAAGATGTGTCGCGCGCATCCTGACCGAGGCCAGTTTACAGCTGGAAATGGAAAAACGCAGGTTGGGGGATGTGGATCTGGCCAAAGAACGCGGTCTTTTACGCGGGCTTCACAACGAATATGTCAACAAATCTGCCGTTGAAATCAAAAACGTTGCCGAAGAAGCAGGGAAGATATCGAATGCCTGCAGGATCATGCGCAGGCAGGTTCTTGGGTTAAGCACCACACGCGTCATGTGCAAAATCGAAGGCGCACGGACCACAAATCAAGGTGAAGGCCTGGACGACATTATAACCCAACTGGACACCTTTCAGTCCTGCATCACCACCCGGCTTGAACGGATTGCCCATTTTGCTTCGCGTATCCAAAGCTCATGAAGCAACCCGTAATAATAATGTGACTCACTCCTGACCCGCAGCAACCCCGGCTTCCTCAAACGTCGCCATGCCCGAATGGCAGGCAATTGCCGCTTTCAAAATGCCAATGGCCAAAGCCGCGCCCGATCCCTCGCCTAGGCGCAGCCCAAGCGATACCAGCGGCTCTTTTCCCAGTTGCTGCAAAATCGCCCCATGGGCACCTTCAGCCGAGACATGCCCGGCAATTGCGTGATCCAGGGCACCCGGCCGTGCGACCTCCAGACAGGCCGCGGCACTTGAACAGATGAAACCATCAAGAATTACCGGTATCCGCTCAGAACGCGCCCGTGCAATCGCCCCGACCATTGCCGCCAATTCGCGCCCGCCCAGACAACGCAGGGCTTCAAGCCCGTTGCTGCGCGCAGCAGGATTGGCACCGACACCTTCGGCCACAACCCGGGTCTTAAGCGTCAGACCGTCATCATCAATCCCTGTGCCACGGCCAGTCCAATCGGATGCCTCACCACCGAAAAGCGCCAAGGCTATCGCTGCTGCCGAGGTGGTGTTGGCAATTCCCATCTCGCCGGTGACCAAGAGGTCAGCCTCGGTGTTAACCGCCGTCCAACCTTTGGCCAGTGCTTCAACCAACTCGGCCTCGCTCATTGCCGGGCCCTTGGTGAAATCAGCGGTCGGTTGCTCCAGCTGCAATGCGTGTACGTCCAACTGCGCACCAAATGCCCCGGCCAACTGGTTTATAGCCGCCCCTCCGGCCTGAAAATTCCCCACCATCTGCGCCGTCACTTCGGCCGGAAAAGCCGAAACACCCTGTGCTGCCACGCCGTGATTACCGGCAAAGATAATTATCTGCGGGGCGTTGATCTGCGGGCGGCCATCACCGCGCCAGCCCGCATACCAGATCGCCAGATCCTCCAGCCGCCCCAACGCGCCGGGGGGTTTGGTCAGACATTTGTTACGGGTTTTTGCAGCAGCATCTGCGCTCATATCCGGTCCGGGTGCAGCCCCCAGAATGGCTTGAAATTCCGTGATCGAGGTGAAAGGTGCAGCCAACATAGGGAATTCCTGATTTGATTTAAGTGTACTTTGTCTTTACCCATGCGACGCGCCCTGCAACAGACAAAAATGAGACAAAGCCATGCGAGAAAACGACAAAAGCCTGATTATTGCCGCCGACCTGAGTCATGCGATTGGCCTTTTGACCCGGCTTCCCCTGCGCCCTGTCCCATTCGATGAAACCCGTCCCATTGCAGCAAGCGCCTGGGCGTGGCCCCTGATCGGTGCCGGTCTTGGCCTGATCGGCGGTCTGATCGGGCTTGTTCTTGCCAGTATGGGTGCTGGACCGGGCATTTGCGCCGGGGTGACACTGGCGGCGATGATGATGCTGACCGGCGCGTTGCACGAGGACGGATTGGCCGATTCGGTCGACGGGCTGTGGGGCGGGCAGGAAACAAGCCGCCGCCTTGAGATAATGAAAGACAGCCGGGTCGGCAGCTACGGCGTTTTAGCTTTGACGCTATCCGTGCTTTTGCGGTGGAGCGCACTTGCCACTTTGTTTCACGCTGGCTGGGTCCTTGCCCCACTGATCGCAGTCGGCGCGCTTTCACGTCTGCCGATGACCATTTTGATGGCAAGTCTGCCCAATGCCCGCACCAGCGGGCTGGCGGTTTCGACCGGGCGCCCTGAAAGCCAAACAATCGTGTTGGGCGCAGCAATTGCCCTGATCGGCAGCCTGTTTATCATTGGATCGGCCGTCATACCCGTGGCCTTCTGGATCGCTCTTATCACCATCCCCATGGCGGTTTTGGCCAAAGCGAAAATCGGGGGACAAACGGGCGACATTCTGGGGGCCAGCCAACAATTGGCCGAGATTGCCGCGCTGGCAAGTCTTGCTGCCATGGCCACATGAAGAAGCCATGACAACATCATGTTAATAGGTGGTAAAACGCGATATAACCGCTCAGACTGAAAGCCTTACGGCGGTAAAATCAGGCGGCAACGCGCGCCATCAACACGTCGCCCATCTGCTTCATCGCAGAAACTTCGTCTGTGCCGATTACCACGGCAACCTCGCGCGTCATCCGCTCCAATGCCGCCTCGTAAAGCTGACGTTCAGAATAGCTTTGCTCGCGCTGGTCATCATTGCGGTGCAGGTCGCGCACAACCTCGGCAATCGCAATCAGATCGCCAGAGTTGATTTTCTGCTCGTATTCCTGCGCCCGACGGGACCACATGGCACGCTTTACACGCGCCTTACCCTTCAGTGTGTTCATCGCCTGAGATACCAGCTCGGGCGATGAAAGGTCACGCATACCGACCTCGATCGCCTTGTTTGTTGGTACCCGCAGGGTCATCTTGTCTTTTTCAAACGCCACCACGAAAAGTTCAAGAACCAGCCCTGCTACTTCCTGTTCTTCGATGCTGACGACCTTGCCAACACCATGCGCCGGATAGACGACAAACTGGTTCGGGCGGAAATCATACTTTTTCTTGCTCATGTGGCGTTCTTCCTTTGATAAGGCAAATCCTGGACAGGCATATAAAAACCCAAGAGGCCTCGGCCCCCTGCATTTCAGTTGATTTGTTTCGTTTCTTACTCGCGTCGCGGCAGGCATTAAGCCCGCGCGTCTGGCCTCCGGTATTATTGTCAAAGATGAATATAGCAGAAAAACCGCCTGTTTTAAAGCGCTGCAGCGCAGAACAACTCATTTTTAGCGGTTTTTCAGTCGTTTAAGACGCAAACTTTTTTTGTTCACGCACCAGTTTCGGTCAGGGATGGCGAATCAATTTCCATCCCCTGGTTTTTCCGAGAAATACTTTTCCAGCTTACCTTCCTCACCGTCACGTTCTTCAGCTTCAGGCAATTGGTCTTTCTTTTCAACGATGACCGGCCAAAGCTCCGAGTATTTGCGGTTGAATTCAACC
>JAAEUB010000154.1 GCA_024227755.1 Paracoccaceae bacterium
TCGATGAAATCGAGCTTGGCTCGGAGTTCAAGGTTGACCTTTTCGAGCAGGGCCAGATCGTTGATGTTTCCGGTGTTTCGAAAGGTAAAGGCTTCCAGGGCGGCGTAAAACGCCATAACTTCACCATGCAGGATGCCACTCACGGTAACTCGATTTCCCACCGCGCCAACGGTTCGATCGGGCAAAACCAGACCCCGGGACGCGTTTTCAAAGGCAAGAAGATGTCGGGCCACATGGGTGCAGAAAATACTACAACCCAGAACCTGGAAGTTGTCAGGGTTGATACCGAACGTAACCTGCTGTTAATCAAGGGTGCTGTGCCGGGTGCGAAAACTGGCGATGTCATTGTTCGCCCGGCATCCAAGCAAAAATAACGCAGCACTCCAGAGCCAGAGAAATAGAGATATAAAATGGACATCGCGATTCATAATTCGAAGAAAAAGGTATCCGTATCGGATGATGCCTTTGCGGCCAGCTTCAATGAAACGCTGGTGCATCAGCTTGTAGTGTCATACATGGCATCAGGGCGTGCCGGTACCAAGGCGCAGAAAAGCCGTTCAGAAGCCAGTGGCGGCGGCGCCAAACCCTGGCGTCAAAAAGGAACTGGCCGCGCGCGTGCCGGTACCATTCGCAGCCCGATTTGGCGTTCAGGCGGTGTTACGTTTGCGGCGACCCCACGCGATTACGGCA
>JAAEUB010000155.1 GCA_024227755.1 Paracoccaceae bacterium
ATTCCACACCCATAGTCGAGCAATAGGTTCGTTGAAGAACCTCCAGCATCTGCGGGATGGTGGCAAATTCCATGCCCAACACGTAGTCAAGGAAAATCGGGCGGTGGTAGTCGGCCTCGATAAAACCATAGGCGGACGGATGAAGTTCGTTATGGGCCTCTTTCTTTCCGGCAAGGCCCAACGGATCGAGGTTGGCGTGCAGGTGGCCGCGCATGCGATAGGCGCGCACCATCATGATGGCGCGGATGGAATCGCGTGTTGCCTGATGCACTTCGTCATCGGTGACCGCCTTGCCATTGGTTTTGGCGTGTTCGCGGATGCGGGTGCTGACGGTGGTTTCAGCGGCACCGGAATCAGCGGCCCAGTCGCCATCCAGCGCCGAGATCAGTTCACCTTCCGACTCTTCCGGCCAGCTTTGCTGCTTCCAGGAGGCGCCTTTTGCATTTTTGGCAATGTCGGCGGTTTCGTCTTTCAATGCAGCAAAGAAGCTCTGCCATTCGACGTTTACCGATGAAGGGTTATCCTGATACTGGGCATAAAGTTCATCAATATAGGCAGCATTGCCCCCGTATAAAAACGAGGTCTGTGCAAAGGCTTCGTTGGCTTCCTGGCGTGCCATTTCTTTATCGCGGGCATATTCTGCCCGGCTCCCGGGTTGGCGCGGCTGTTACCGCGACTGGTTGAACTTTTCGCCCATTTTTCTTCCCGCATCCCCCGATGCGGGTCAATTCACGCTTGCTTTAACAACTCCAACAATGTTTCACCCAATTTCGCCGGTGATGGTGAAACCTTGATGCCTGCCGCTTCAAGGGCCGCTATCTTGTCGTCAGCACCACCCTTGCCACCGGAAATCACCGCACCTGCGTGGCCCATGGTGCGACCTGGAGGAGCTGTGCGTCCGGCAATGAAGCTGACGGTTGGTTTGGCGCGACCCTTTTTGGCCTCATCCGCCATGAATTGCGCCGCATCTTCTTCCGCCGAACCACCAATTTCACCGATCATGATGATTGATTCTGTCTCCGGGTCGGCCAGATACATCTCCAGAATATCGATAAATTCGGTTCCCTTGACCGGATCGCCACCAATACCGACCGCACTCGACTGGCCAAGCCCGGCATTGGTTGTCTGGAACACCGCCTCGTAGGTCAGCGTGCCGGAGCGCGACAGAATGCCGACTGAACCCTTCTTGAAGATCGAGCCCGGCATGATGCCGATCTTGCACTGATCAGGTGTCATCACGCCGGGGCAGTTGGGGCCGATCAGGCGCGAATTTGACTGATCAAGCTTGGCCTTCACCCGCACCATATCAAGCACCGGTACACCTTCGGTAATAGCCACAATTAGTGGAATTTCAGCTTCGATCGATTCTTCTATCGCCGCCGCAGCACCGGCAGGCGGCACATAGATCACCGAAGCATTGGCTCCGGTTGCCTCTTTGGCTTCGGCCACTGTGGTAAATATCGGCAGGCTCTCGCCACCGGAGCCGGTCCAGTTCGTACCACCCTTTTTCGGATGGGTACCTGCAACCATCTTGGTCCCGTGATAGGCCAGCGCCTGTTCGGTATGAAAGGTCCCCGTCTTGCCAGTCAGGCCCTGAACGATGACTTTGGTGTCTTTGTTGATGAGGATGGACATGAACTATTGTTCCTGGTCAGTTTTCGAGGAAGGGGTTGATTGCTTGCGGCATTTTTCCTCTCCCCATTGGGGAGAGGGATACGAATACCCGACACGGCGGAGCCGGGTCGCTGGTCGAAGTTGGGTGAGGGGGATAGGGACTATCCTCAGCCCCTCACCCGACCATCGCTACGCGATGCCCACCCTCTCCCCTGAGGGGCGAGGAAAAAACAGGCCCATATCATATCTTGCCAGGCAAATACTCTCCCGGCTAAATACCAATTAAACCTTCAACCCAAATGGAACCAACAAAATGGCCGATGATCTGATACTCTCACCTTCCATTCTTTCTGCCGATTTTGGCAGGCTTTCGGAGGAAATTGCTGCTGTCGATGCGATGGGG
>JAAEUB010000156.1 GCA_024227755.1 Paracoccaceae bacterium
CCATAGGAACCTGGCGCCGGGGAGCGTTCTACATTCGATCCGCTTGGTTTTGCTGTCCCGGTACCGAAAGGTCACCTGAGCGTTATCGCAGGCGATAATGTCTTTCTCCTGGATCACGCCTTTATAGAGATAGCGGCCAAGATAGACCAGCGCCTTGTCGCCCGTGCCGACGGACTTGACGTCCACGACCCATGTTTCGGGGTAGCTTAAGGGTAGTTCAAGTCCCTGCTGGCGGATGGCGTCGAGCATTTTGGCGCGAAACACCTTGGCCAGGGCCTTGTGGTTGAACAGATAGCCGGATGGGTTGTTGCGTTTAGCTTTTTTGCCGGCTTTGGTGCGCCACAGCTTTTTTTCTCCATCAATAGCCGCGGCGGGCATCATCAGATGCACATGCGGGTGGTAGTCGAGGCGGCGTGAATGGGTGTGCAGGACCGTTATGGCTCCGGGCGTACCCTGAAGCTGCTCGTCATTTTCGCTAAATGTGCGCACTGTCTCCCAGCTACACCGGGTCATCAACGAATAGAGTACTCGTTGGTGAGCCCATGCTAGCGGCCTGAGTTCGGCTGGCAGGGTGAAGGTCACCAAGAAATACTCGGCGGGCAGCTGTTTTTTGAGCTGACGTTCCAGCCATTGCTGGCTTTCATGGTGCTGGCAATGCGGGCAGTTGCGGTGCCCGCAGGAATGCGGCACGAAAATCTGGCTGTCGCACTC
>JAAEUB010000157.1 GCA_024227755.1 Paracoccaceae bacterium
CAGCATGTCAATTGTGGGTTCATTTATGTCGGCTCCTGCCATGTGTTCCTTTATGGTGCCGGTGATGATGGCTGTCTATTACGGATCGGTCAAGGCCACCAGCCCGGAGGGGGAGGTGGTCCACGATCCGGCCCTTGTCAAATATCTGCTTTTTTCCCTTTGCTTCGCCCTGAATATGGGCGGGCCCGGAACACCCTCGGCCGGCGGACGCAATGTGATCATGATGGGTTTCTTTACCGAATACGGCATACCGATCACCTATTCCGGTTGGATGCAATACGGCTGGCCCCTGGTGCCGCTCGGCAGCGCCATGTTGATACTCTATATGGCGACTTTATTCAGTAAGAAGATAAAGACCCGGGACCTTACCCCCGGGCTGCAACATATCAAGGAAGAGACGCGCCGAATGGGCAAAATGAAATATCCCGAGTATGTCACTGCCGGGACCCTTTTCCTCATTGTGGCCCTGTGGATATTCGGCGGCGAAGCCACGGGATTGGGCGGACCGGCGCTTCTGGCGCTGGTCATACCGGTCTTATTCAAGACCGTGAAATTTGAACGGGTCATTGAGCGCATATCCTTTAACGCCTGGTTTATGTACTGCGGGGCCTTAACCCTGGGTGCCCTGCTTAAGGAAAGCGGCGGCGCCCTGTGGCTGGCGACAACCTTCCTGGACGCGCTTTCGCAGGTCGGCATGGATAAGGGTTTAGGGTTGTGGGTCGGAATGTCCTCTTTCTCCGGTCTTGTTACCAATTTTATGTCTGATGCCGCCAC
>JAAEUB010000158.1 GCA_024227755.1 Paracoccaceae bacterium
ATTCCTGGGTAATGAGAAGTATGCTGTCAGCAGACGGCAACAACGCTATGAGAATGCGCAATTTTTTCGTCACCCCGCTCTGAAATCACTTTTCATAATGCTGCCGTCCTTCAGGGCAAAGATTGAAGGAGAGCAGTATGCTAAGCCACTACTACAAAGATCTGCAAACGCTCGAGCGGTATCGTACGGGTCCAGTCGGCGAGTACCTCAACGAATTTATTACCTGGCTAGAGGAGCTAGGTTTTCGCTACCGTTCCATACGCCGTATTGTGCGTGGTGCCAGCGCCTTTGCACGTTGGGCACAACAACCTATCGAAGCCCTCAATACAGAGGCTTTGCACGCTTTTGGCAAACATCTAGAGACCGATAGCTACTTGCAATATCCCAATGGACCCTACAACCACCATTATGTGTCGGCACGCCATTTCATTCATTTTCTTGAAGCCACAGGCCGAGTCTCGCTATCAACCCCAGCCGAAGTCGCTGCGGATGAACCCGCACTGTGGTATGCCTTTTGTGATTGGATGCGAACCCAGCGCGGCACGATGGAGGTGACTCTCAGGAACTACCGACTGACGATTCTGGCGCTGATACAGACGCTGGGCAATGAGACGACGCCGTTCAATGCCAAAGCCTTGCGTGAGTTTGTTCTCGATCGCGCCCAACAGCAAAGTATTGAGAGTGCTAAAAACACGGTGACGGCAGTCCGTATGTTGGTGCGCTTTCTGATCGCCACTGGGCGCTGTAAACCCGGTCTGGATCATGCCTTGCCCACAATTGCGCGCTGGCGCCTAGCCGCGTTGCCGAAATATCTACCAGCCGAGGAGGTCGAACGCATTATTGCCAGTTGCCAGTTGACAACCTTAATTGGCGTTCGTGATCGCGCGGTGTTGTTACTATTGGCACGGTTGGGGCTGCGGGCTGGTGATGTGGCTGCCCTCATGTTTGACCATATTGACTGGCACAACGCGACCGTGCAGGTCGCGGGGAAAAATCGCCGTGCTGAGCGGCTACCGCTGGCACAAGAGGTCGGCGACGCGATGATGGATTATCTCCAACAACGCCCCGCGCTGGATGATCCCCATGTTTTTATCACCACACGTTATCCCTTCAAAGGCTTGTCTTTTCAAACCGTTAGTCAAATCGCCACCCATGCCATGCACCGCGCTGGCGTCAAAACGCGGATTCATGGTGCCCATCTACTGCGGCATTCTGCCGCCAGCGAGATGCTGCGCCAGGGCCTGAGCTTGCCCACCATCGGCGCGGTGCTGCGGCATCACTCCATCGAGACCACGACGACGTATGCCAAAATCGATACCACGCTGCTCGGACAAGTGGTCAGGCCATGGCCGGAGGAGGTTTCATGTTGATGCAAGCCGTTGATACGTATTTGGCGATGCGCCGCACGGTGGGTTTTGAGCTGGTGCCGATTGAGCGCTACTTGCGCCATTTCGCGGAATTTGCCGACGCGCGTGGTGATCGCTATGTGTTGGCCCAAACCGCGATTGACTGGGCGGCGACGACAGCATCACCCACCGAACGCCGGTGCCGATTAATGGCGGTGATTCGGTTTGCGCGGTTTATGCACAGTGAAGATGC
>JAAEUB010000159.1 GCA_024227755.1 Paracoccaceae bacterium
AGACATCTCCGGCGACGCCTCAAAAGGCTCAGGACGCCCCTGCCCCACAAACTGCTCCGGCCGCACCGGCTGCGCCCGTCCAAAGTCCCGTTTCGGACGCCCCCGAGGTTCCTGCTGGCGCTGAGATGAAGGAAACTACAGTTCGCGAAGCCCTGCGTGACGCCATGTCCGAGGAAATGCGTCGAGATGGCGACGGTTATCTGATGGGCGAGGAAGTGGCTGAATATCAAGGGGCCTATAAAGTCAGTCAGGGAATGCTGGACGAGTTTGGCGCGAAACGCGTGATCGACACGCCTATTACAGAACACGGTTTTGCCGGTCTTGCAGTAGGTGCTGCCTTTGGTGGCCTCAGACCAATCGTCGAGTTCATGACCTGGAACTTCGCCATGCAGGCGATTGACCATATCATCAATTCAGCTGCTAAAACCCGCTATATGTCCGGCGGTCAGATGACCTGCCCCATCGTTTTTCGCGGCGCGAACGGCGCGGCCGCGCGAGTTGGTGCCCAACACAGCCAGGATTACGCCGCGTGGTATGCGCAGGTACCCGGTCTGGAAGTGGTCATGCCCTATTCAGCGGCTGATGCCAAAGGCTTGTTAAAAACGGCGATTCGCAGCAACAATCCAGTGGTATTTCTGGAGAATGAGCTGCTTTACGGGTCTTCCTTCGAGGTTCCGGTGCTGGAAGATTTCACCATTCCCTTTGGCAAGGCACGTATCTGGCGTGAAGGATCGGATGTGACTTTGGTCAGCTTTGGCGCAGGTATGGGCTGGGCGCTGAAAGCCGCCGATGCTCTTGCCAGCGAAGGCATAAGCGCCGAGGTTATCGACCTTCGAACGCTCAGGCCGATGGATACCGAAACAGTGATAAAAAGCGTCATGAAAACAAACAGATGCGTAACTGTCGAAGAAGGCTGGCCAGTGGCCTCAATCGGCAACCACATCTCGGCTGTATTGATGCGTGACGCCTTTGACTACCTCGACGCGCCGGTCCTGAACGTCACCGGTAAGGACGTGCCGATGCCTTATGCGGCGGGGCTGGAAAAACTGGCCTTGGTGACCGCACAGGACGTGGTCGAGGCCGTCAAATCCGTGACCTACAGATAGGAGAGAGAATATGCCGACAGAAATTCATATGCCCGCGCTTTCTCCGACCATGGAAGAAGGAAATCTTGCCAAATGGCTGGTGAACGAGGGCGACAGCGTCGCCGCTGGCGACCTAATAGCCGAGATTGAAACCGACAAGGCGGTGATGGAGTTCGAGGCGGTTGATGAAGGAATTATCGGCAAAATCCTGGTTTCCGACGGCAGTGAAGGCGTCAAGGTCGGCACGGTGATTGCAGTGTTGCTTGAAGAAGGCGAGGAAGCCGGCGATATCGCGCCAACATCGCCTGCACCGGTTGAGGTGAAAAGCAAAACCCATACCCTTGACGGACCGGCCGTGGTGGATACCCCCGCCCTGGCTGCACCCGCCACCTCGGCGAAAAACGGTGAGGCGCGGGTTTTTGCCTCACCCCTGGCACGGCGTATTGCTGGTGAAAAAGGGCTGGATCTGGGCAGTATTACCGGGTCCGGACCCAGGGGGCGTATTGTCAAAGCGGATCTGGAAAACGCGGCAGCGCAACCAAAGCCCGCGCCACAAACAGCCCTGACCTCAACCCCTGCCGCCGCCCCAACTCCCGTATCGGCGGACGCGATTTCGCGTATGTATGAGGGGCGTGAATACACTGAAATCCCACTGAACGGCATGCGCAAAACCATCGCCGCACGCCTGACAGAAGCCAAACAGACCATCCCGCATTTCTATCTGCGCCGCGAAATCCGCTTGGACGCCCTTTTGAAGTTTCGTAGCCAGATTAATGCTCAGCTGGAAAAGCGTGGTGTCAAGCTTTCAGTCAATGATTTCATCATCAAGGCATCCGCGCTGGCCCTGCAACAAGTGCCCGCCGCTAATGCTGTCTGGGCCGGAGACAGGTTGCTGCAACTGACCCCATCGGATGTGGCTGTCGCCGTGGCAATCGAAGGTGGCTTGTTTACCCCCGTCTTGCAAGATGCTGATAAGAAATCTCTTTCCCAGCTTTCGACGGAAATGAAAGACCTTGCTGGACGCGCCAAGGAACGCAAACTTGCACCCCATGAATATCAGGGCGGCAGCTTTTCCATTTCAAATCTTGGCATGATGGGCATCGACAATTTTGACGCGGTCATCAATCCACCACACGGGTCCATTCTGGCCGTGGGTGCGGGTGCGAAAAAACCGGTGGTTGACGAAAACGGCGAACTTGCGGTCGCTACGGTGATGTCTGTGACGCTAAGCTGCGATCACCGGGTCATCGACGGCGCTTTGGGGGCCGAACTGTTGCAGGCGATCAAAGACAATCTGGAAAACCCGATTGCCATGCTGGCCTGAAAGTGATGGCCGGCGCGCCTGAACGCGACCGGCCATTTTTTTATTCCAGTACTTTTGACAGGGTAAATACCCCGCGCATGTCGCCCAGAGCGAAGTTGCGGGCCTGATCATCCGGGTAAAGCTCGGCCAGGCGACCGACAACTGCCTCGTTCACATTGTCACCACCATGACAGGCCAGACAAACCTCGGCAGTTTCGATTGCCTTGACCAGACGAAACACCTGCTGACCGTTTTCTTCGACAATCTCAGCACGTGCCAGCGTATCAAATGATTCGCCCGCCTCTGATCTTGTCAGAAAGTCCTCGATCGTGGCAGCTGTGAACGGGTCAGCCGCGTTTTCGGGGTTGCGCAACCGGTGGCTGGAACGTCCAATACTCCATCCATCTGACGACATTGTTGCGGCAATTTCGGGCGCGCGAGTATTACACACGGAGATTGCGTTCACCGGCCCGCCTGCTTCAACGCCAGCGACAAGTTCGGCCTTCAATGCCCCGCCAAATTCCATCATTAGGGCCTTTGCTTCAGCCACCAGGGCCGCTTTGCCGGCGGCCATTGCGGGGCCGCAAAAGGCAGCCAGGACCAGGGCTGCAGTCAGATTTCTGCCAGTATTCATTTTTAACTCCATCGAAGGTTATCATTTCGCGCGTCACTATTTTATTAGTAACCTATAACAAACTTCTGGAAATTCACAAAGCGTTCTGTGGACCCAACGGCCAGAGAGCGCAAAATACCCGTGAAATTGGCTGCCAGACGCCAGCCAGGCGGGTCGTGATCCTTAATCCTCGCAATCCAGCGTCTGATCCATCTGAACCGATGGATGAGCGCAGCCGGCCGCGCCAACGACCTTGGCAGGAACCCCGGCAACCGTGGAGGCGGGCGGCACGTCTTCCAATACTACCGAACCCGCTGCAATGCGCGAACAGCAACCGACCGAGATATTGCCAAGCACCTTGGCCCCGGCACCGATCAGCACCTCGTCACCAATTTTCGGGTGACGATCCTCTTCTTCCTTGCCGGTACCGCCAAGAGTAACAGAATGCAGCATCGACACGTTGTCGCCGAC
>JAAEUB010000160.1 GCA_024227755.1 Paracoccaceae bacterium
ACCGACTGCTGGCGTCTGCCGAGAATATTCAGCCACAGCAGCACCGCCCCTAATCCGTCCTTTTCCCGCACATGGCTGGACCCGGTTCCCGCACTCTCTTCACCACACAGTGTCACCTGTCCCGCATCGAGCAGATTACCGAAAAACTTCCAGCCGGTCGGTGTCTCGAAACACGGAAATCCCAGTTTTTCCGCTACCCGGTCACAGGCCGCACTGGTTGGCATGGAACGGGCAACACCGGCCAAACCGCCTGCATAGGCTGGTGCCAGATGGGCATTGGCTGTTAGTACTGCCAGGCTGTCAGACGGGGTTACATAAATCCCGCGCCCGACAATCATATTGCGGTCACCATCGCCATCAGATGCGGCGCCAAAGTCCGGTGCCTCGTCACCCATCATCAAATCAACCAGCGGTTTCGCCCAAACCGGATTGGGGTCGGGATGTCCCCCGCCAAAATCTGCAAGCGGTTCCCCGTTCAACACAGTCCCGCTTTCCGCCCCAAGTTCCTGTTCAAGGATTGCCCTGGCATAGGGGCCGGTGACCGCATGCATCGCATCAAAGCGCATGGTAAAACCGG
>JAAEUB010000161.1 GCA_024227755.1 Paracoccaceae bacterium
CGGCACCGTCCCTGACACCGCAACAGTCAAACAGTCCGAGAGGATGGGCTACAATGGGAGCGGCCATGAGCTGGCCCGCGGAAACCGCCCTGCACAAATGTACTTTGGGGTTCAGAGCCCCGTTGGCATGGCTTTTGGCAGACACATGTGCCATGGCCCGCTTCAGGTCCCGATCCGCAATGTTATATTTAGCGCCATAAGCGCTGGCAAGCTGAGCAAAGGCGCCGGGAGCCGTCATGTTCGGAAACCACTGCCAGGTCAGGCTGCCCGAATCGGATCCCGTAAAACTGGGCAGACCGCCATAACCGGTGTCCTTGAGTTTCTCCACTCCCAGGGCCAGGGCAATATCATAAGCGCCGGAGGCCACCGCATAACAGGCCCCGCGAAAAGCCTCGGTGCCGGTAGCGCAATAGTTTTCAACACGGGTTACGGGAATATTGGGAAGTCGAAGGGTCATCGATAGCGGCAGGGCGCCTTTGCCCACATTGATATTGTCAAAACAAGTCCCCAGCCAGGCCGCACCGATTTCTTTCTTTTCGATCCCGGCGTCCGCCAGACACTCTTGGAAGGCTTCCACTATTAATTCTTCGGCGCC
>JAAEUB010000162.1 GCA_024227755.1 Paracoccaceae bacterium
ATTGCAGCGAAGAATTATGTGGGCAGGTCGTGCACTCAGTTTTGTCGAAAATCGCGGCCCCCAAGTCCAACGCAAAGCACTTGATGTATAGGAATTTCAAAGAGGATCTTGGCCATGCAGGAACGCTACTGGCTAGGATCGTGTTGCGGCGGGTAGGACAAAAGGGGTACTTGGCGAGCGATTAGGCCGAGCAAAAGGCAGCGAAACGGCTCAAAACCGCCCGGTTACGGGGCGAAAGCGAATTTCAGACGGAGTCATCCTAAGGCCGGTTACACGACCAGGAGTTTCATCAGCGCCAGAGGCCGATGATAGTGCTGCAGTTCAGGCGTTGACAGACCCTTCACGAGAGCACTTAAGCGCAACGGGGCCTGACAGAGAATGCACTGCAAGGGATCGAGGCCAAAGCTGTGCTTGAGCAGGGCTGGCCAGCGAATGGTGGGCGGTTGCGGGGTAGGTTGATCGAGTAAGGCATAGACTTTAGGTAATAGCGTTGAGCGCACCCGGTGGGCGAGAAAGCCATAATAGCGAATCATGCGAAAGCCTTTATCGGGGATATGCTGAACCAAGCGGGCGATGAAGGCCTCGCTCGGCTCGGTGCGGGTTTGATGATGCCCGGTGGTGTGATTGAGGTAGTTAAAGATGACCGTTTGGCCATCGTAATGCAGCAG
>JAAEUB010000163.1 GCA_024227755.1 Paracoccaceae bacterium
GGATGATACGGCGATATTTGACTTTTCCGAAACCGGTGATGCCGCGGCGGGACCGCTCAACGCGACCCCGTTTACTGCTTCAGCAAGCGTTTTTTACGCCAGGAAGGTCATCGCCGGGCCCGACATCCAGCCCAATGCCGGATGCGCCAGACCCCTCAGGATTATCACCCGTGAAGGCTCGTTATTGCATCCACCCCTGGACAAACCGGTAGTCGGTGGTAATCATGAAACCTCGCAACGCATTGTCGATGCCATTTTCAAGGCCTTTGAAGCGGTATTGCCGGAACGTCTCACGGCGGGGGGCTCCACCACTTCGGGTTTGTTGCTGTTCAGCGGTCGCGATCCACGCAGCGGCCAATGGACCCCACCTTACGAAGTCCATGGCGGCGACGAACGCGCTCGCCATGATCGTGACGGCATGAGCGCGGTTCGTCCGCATATGTCCAACGTAATGAATACCCCTGCCGAAGTCATCGAAGCCAACTATCCCATTATTATCGAACAGCAAACCCTGCGTCGTGGATCCGGTGGTAAGGGTGTTCACTGCGGTGGCGACGGTCAGGTTCGTACTTATTTGATCAATGGCCCGGAAGTGGTCATGACCTCCATGGTCGAGCGTTGCATCGTGCCACCCTTTGGTCTTAGGGGCGGTGAAGCGGGCAAGACCTTCAATATCACCCTCAAGCGAGCATCGGGTGAAACCACCAATATCGCCGGTAAAACCCACCTGCGTCTGCAACAGGGTGACCGGATTATCATGAAAACCAGCGGCGGCGGCGGTTACGGCTGTCCTGCAGAATAGCAACTCACAACGGAGCGCATAGTTATGAGACTCGAAAACAAAAACATTGTTATTACCGGTGCAGCCCAGGGCATGGGCGGCACTATAACCCGACAGTTAGCAAAGGAAGGCGCCAACCTGGTGCTGATTGCCAGAACCCCTGGCCCGATAGAGGAACTGGCGGAAGAGTTGAAGGCAGCCGGTACCAGGGCGCTCGCATTATCCTGCGATGTGACTGACGAAGAAAGAGTAAAGAATACCTTCGCCGAGGCGGTGAAATTCTTTGATGGGCGCATCGATGTTCTGGTCAGTGCCGCAGGCGCCACAGGCCCCATCGAAACCCCGGTCTGGGAAATTATGGGAGAAGACTTTGAGGCGCTGTTACAAAAGAATATCCTCGGCACATTCCTGCCGATGAAATACGCCATCCCATCAATGATCAAACACAAATATGGCAAGATCGTCA
>JAAEUB010000164.1 GCA_024227755.1 Paracoccaceae bacterium
GGGCAGAGCGATCGTCATTGAAAAGGTGTCACCAGCACAGGAATAGGTAATATCCGGCATGTAATTGTTTGGTGCAGCGCTTGGGTCGAACGAGGCCGAGGCATTTCCACCCGGTGAGGATACGTCCATACTTAGCATCGCGCTGCTACCTTCCAATGCGCAGAACCGGAGCGCGGTGCCCGCCGTCCAGATCCAGCCAAAATTCGAAGTCACTGCCAGATCCATATCTGTGATCGTCAATTCGCCATCTTCTAGATCGTGCATGGTGAGAGAACTATGAAAAGGTAGGGTGGCATAAAATCCGTCCGGATAAATCACCATGCCCATTACGCGCGCAAAGTCATCGGGAAAAACCTGACGGCTGACACCCGCCGGGGCAAGTGTGCCGAGCATTGCCTGCATCCGTTCAGCAATGGTATTTGTCCCCACCCAATTGCCAACGAGGCAATCATTGGTGTCAAAGATCATTGGCGCACAACTGTCATCGGCAAGAACCGGCGACGATACGCCAATAAGCGCGGCGAAGAAGAATGGGGTTTTAGCAACTCGCATGGCTCGCTCCCAGCAAAGGTTGAGCTTAGCACAAAAGGTGGGCTGGTGGAATTATCCGGGCAATTCAGCGGCCAGAAAGCGCTCAAAATCATCCAGATTGACCGGCTCAAACTGGCCAAATCCCTGCATCCAGACTGAAGGCTCGCGCATCGCATCAGGTTCAAGTTTGCACCATTTCACCCGGCCACGTTTTTCCTGACTTATCAGCCCGGCACGGGTCAAAAGACCCAGATGCTTGGAAATTGCAGCCAGAGACATGTCAAACGGTTCGGCCACATCTGTGACCGCCATGTCATCCTCAAGAAGCATGGTCAGGATGGCGCGCCTTGTCGGATCGGACAGGGCGGCAAAAACAAGGTCCAGCCGGATTGTCATGGCCCTGCCTACCCTTTCCGGCCGGAAATCGTCAACCAGTTGGTTGAATAACGAATTCCGGCCAAAAAAATGCGTTCCACCTTGAAAGTCCAATATCCATTGTGTCGCATTTCCGTTTTACCGTTTCTTATCAATGCTTTGTCGTCATCAAAGAATGGCCTCGTGCATATTGACTCGTCGCCCCGCGCCCCTTAGCAAAGCGTGGAACGTAGCCGGGGGCGCTTACTGCGCAAAATCCATGTCCGATACACCCGATCCCGCCAAGCTGAGCGAGCTTGAAGCGAAGATAAAGGCCCTTAAGGGCCCGGAGGTTGAGGACAAGGAAACCGGGGACGAGGTCACCTCGCAGGCGGCATATGCCTGGCAGATGATCATCGAGCTTGTGGTCGGTTTAGGTATCGGCTTTGGCATCGGATACGGGTTGGACGCCGTTTTTGGCACAATGCCCATATTCATGGTGCTGTTTATATTGCTGGGGTTTGCGGCTGGTGTGCGTGTCATGCTGGGAACCGCGCGCCAGATGCAGGAAAAACAGGCAGAGCTTTCTGCCTTGGACGAAGGGAAGTAACGTGGCGGAAGAAGCGAGTGCCTTTAACATCCACCCGATGGATCAGTTTGTCATCAAGCCGCTTTTTGGCGGACATGAACTGAACTGGTATACCCCGACCAACGAGACTTTGTGGATGGGTATTGCCATTCTCGCCATCATTGGCCTGCTGGTCCTTGGCACCCGTGGCCGAGCCATCATCCCTAGCCGCACCCAAAGCATTGCCGAAATGGCATATGGTTTTGTCTATAACATGGTTGTGGATGTGGCTGGCAAAGACGGGCTGAAGTATTTTCCGATGATCATGACCTTGTTCATGTTCATTGTATTCTCAAACTTCCTCGGCCTGCTTCCAATGGCGTTCACCCCCACCAGCCACATCGCGGTGACCGCGGTCATGGCCATGGGCGTGTTCCTGTTCGTAACCATCCTGGGCTTTGCCCGTAATGGCATGAAGTTTCTGTCGATCTTCTGGATTTCGGCCGCCCCTCTGGCGCTGCGCCCGATCTTGGCACTGATCGAGATCATCAGCTATTTCGTGCGGCCGATCAGCCATTCGATCCGGCTGGCAGGCAACATGATGGCGGGTCACGCCGTGATCAAGGTGTTTGCTGGTTTCGCCGGGGCACTTGGCCTAGGCGCTGTGGCACCGATCCTGGCGATCTCGGCTGTATACGCTTTGGAAATGCTGGTGGCCTTTATCCAGGCCTATGTGTTTGCCATTCTTACCTGTGTTTACCTCAAGGATGCGCTGCATCCGGGGCACTAATTAACCTGAACAACCTGAACAACTAAAAAACCTGAAGGAGAAGACCAATGGAAGGCGATATCGTACAAATGGGCGCTTATATCGGCGCGGGCCTGGCATGTACTGGCATGGGCGGCGCGGCTATCGGTGTGGGTACCGTTGTCGGCAATTACATCTCGGGTGCACTTCGCAACCCGTCGGCTTCAGCCAGCCAAACCGCAACCATGTTTATCGGGATTGCGTTCTCGGAAGCACTTGGGATCTTCTCGTTCCTCGTCGCGCTTTTGCTGATGTACGCATCGTAAGCCCAAACGGACAGATTTCGGGGGCGGGTTGCTGCCCGCCCTGATGTTCGGGGGGTCAAGATGATCCCCGTGGAATACGGAGGGTGCTATGGCATCTGGAACTGAGACAACGCATGACGCAACCGCCGACGCCGCACATGGCGCCGCCGATGCAGGTCACGCTGTAGCGGAACATGCTGACGGCATGCCGCAGCTGGATTTCTCGACTTTCGGGAACCAGATCTTCTGGCTCGTGCTGACGCTCGGGATCATCTATTTTGTGCTGGCAAAGATCGCCCTACCCCGCATTGCGGCGGTTCTGGCGGAACGTCAGGGCACGATCACCAGCGACATCGCAGCGGCTGAAAACCTCAAGCAAAAAGCGGTTGAGGCTGAAGAAGCCTATAACAAGGCGCTGGCGGATGCCCGTGCCAAGGCTGGCGAGATTGTCGCCGAAGCCAAGGCTGAAATCCAGGCGGAACTGGCTGTGGCAGCAGCCAAGGCTGATGCCGAGATCGCCGCCAAGGCCACTGAAAGCGAAGCCGAGATTGCCAAGGTTCGCGCCTCGGCGGTTGAAAGCGTCAAGGCTGTGGCCAAGGATACGACCAAGGAAATTCTTGGGGCTATGGGATCGAAAGCCGATGCGAAAGCAGTGACCGCTGCGGTAAATGCACGGATGAAAGGGTAAGGACATGAAAAAACTTCTCGCTCTTTTAACCGTCACTGCCAGCCCGGCCTATGCTTCCTCCGGTCTTGAGTTTTCCCTTAACAATACCAACTTTGTTGTTCTGCTGGCCTTCCTTCTGTTCGTTGCTGTTCTGATCTACCTCAAGGTTCCCGGCCTTGTGACCGGGCAGCTTGATAAACGTGCCGACGGCATTCGTGACGAGCTGAACGAAGCGCGCGCTTTGCGCGAAGAGGCTCAGACCATCCTGGCCTCGTATGAGCGTAAGCAAAAAGAGGTGGGTGAGCAGGCAGAGCGCATTGTTTCCACCGCCAAGGACGAAGCGGCAATTGCTGCCGAGCAGGCCAAAGTTGACCTGAAAGCGTCAATCGCCCGTCGTCTGGCCGCCGCCGAGGATCAGATTGCATCAGCACAGGCCGCTGCGGTCAAGGAAGTTCGCGACACCGCCATTCAGGTGGCAATTGGTGCTGCTGGTGACCTGATCACCAAGGGCATGTCGGCTGCTGAAGGTAACAAGCTGATTGACGCTGCTATCAAGGACGCCGAGGCAAAGCTGCACTAAGTCACGGCTAAGCCTTTTTGTGATCGAATTGACCCGGCCTTCGAGCCGGGTTTTTTCATATAAAATTCTGTCAAATTGCATTATATGAATATTAATATATGATTCACCAATATCAACAGGAGAAACCAGAAATGACCGCACAAGCAATGACCCGCACACTTGCCGGGCTTTTTATCATCTTCAGTCTTGTCATGGCGCATGTCTATGGCCAGGCTGACCTTAGCAAACTCAGCTGGCTGTGGTTTACTGCCTTTATCGGCGTGAACCTGTTTCAGTCCGGCCTGTCCGGCTGGTGCATGCTGACCAATATCCTCAAAAAAATGGGCCTGCGTTCTGCTTAAGACCTAGTCTTTTCGGAAGTATCAACAACCATATCGGTGGCGGTTTCCTCTTGCGAGACCGCCACTTCTGCTTCGACGGTATCGCCCTTGCCCGACGGGTCTGCGTAAAGGTCGTTCAGGCTTTGGATATGGGTCGCAACTGTGTCGCGTATGACGCGCAGGTTACGGGCCACACGGGTTGACCAACCGACGGGCCGGGCCGAGAATATCGTGCCCCGCCAAGAGGTTGAGCGCAGGAAGCCCGCCCGCAGGTTCAGCTCGGCCGGGCCTTGGGCCTCGGGCAGTTTTCGCGCCAGACGTCGGCGCATGATACCGCGCATCCATACATGCTGCGCCCCGATCACCACGATAACTCCGATCGCGAACACCAAAATATTCCACCCATTCGCTGTCATCCAATTGGGGCTGAACATACCCTCGGGCAGGCTCCAGCCAAATTTTGTCATTGCCGCCACCGCCAATATGACAACCAGACTGACCCCAACAACATCCCCGATCAGAACCCGTCGGCGCCATTTGTTCTTGGCCTCGGTCAGTGTGGGCAGGACGTCATGCTCAAGCTCGTTCGCAACGTTTTCCAGCACCCCGACAACGCGGTAATTGCGCTGAATCTCCACCTCGTCCATGCGTTTGGTAATCGCGGCCAGATCGGCATCACGGCGGGCGCGGAAACGGATGCGAAGGGCGTCGTCTTCAATCGGTGTTGCGGCGTCTTCGTTGTAGATTGTAAAGAACTTGCCCGAGGTCAGACCGGCCTGAGCGATGGAACGTTGCCAGGCACCGAAAACCTCTTCGGGATTATCCTCGCGCGCAGTCGTATCAATCTGGTTGAGTATGTAGAAAAACTTGGACGTGTCAGCGCGTTCGACCGTGCGCTTAACCAGATGTTGCAGCGTGTCCTGCATCGCACCGGGTTCCGGGTGGCGTGCATCAAAGAACACCAGCACCAGATCGGAAAGGTCAATAATGTGGTCCGTGATCCTCAAGGTTGACCGGCGCTGGTCATCGGCGTCAAAGCCAGGGCTGTCGATCAGGATTTTGCTTTTGAGCTTGTCGGAATGGGTGGTCCTGAGTTGCAGGTAGCTTTCAATTCGCTTGCCCTCACCCTTTGCAACTTTCTCGATCTCGCCCGAGATGCGGTAAAACGGGAAACGCGGATCGGCGTCCAGAGCAGACCCCGGAAGAGTGTGATTGCCCGAAGTAGCGGATGAGCGGTAGGTGATCACCGTGAACTTGTCATCCACCGCCTGATTGCCGGTATCCTGAATTTTCTCGCCGACATAGGCGTTGATAAAGGTCGATTTGCCTGAACTGAACGTGCCCATGACCGCCACAAGGGGCCACCAGGATATTTTCGTTGCCAGTGAGGTTTCTGTATCCAAAAGCCCCATGCGGTAAAGTATTTTGTCGAGTTTATAATAGGTTGGCAGAACCTCAAGCAGGGCAGGGTTTTCCCCGGCAAGATGATTTTCGAGGCTGGCGAGGCGTTTGGTCAGGAACTGGCTCACTGCCCTGCTCCGGCATTGATCAGCCTTGTCGCCGCCGCCATGTCGAGATTGCGCAGAACCCCGACAAGCATCCGTGCGGTATCAGCATGGCCTGCTTTCAGTGCCGCCATTCCCGCCTTTTCGAATAAGACCGCCGCTTCGCTTCTTTGATCGTTCATGAAGTATATATTCCCCAACTCGCCATTCAGGCTTTCGTCCTCGGGATATTGTGCCAGTAAAGTGCGGTAGCTTGCAATCGCCGCTTGGGTTTTGCCCTGCCAATAGGCGGTTCTTGCGTCGTTAAGACCGTCCTCATATTGGCTATCATCGCCGGGCGCAGTTGGAGCCAGCGGGTCCGTATGTTGCGCAGTTGCGTCGCCTTCCTGTGGCAAGGGTGCATAAACCGGGGTCACATGGCCTTCGTCAGCGGTTTCTGTGGGCGGTTGAGAGGTAACAGGCGCGGCCTCATGTTCCTGCGCCGCGTCTTCGCCCGCGAACATTGCCATCAGGGTGTCACGTTTGAAAAAGCCGAATACGGCCAGACCAACGGCCAGATAAATGACCAGCAATCGCAATATCGGGGCAATCATCTCAGGCTCCTTTCAAATGGCTTAATCTGTGCAAACAGCGCGCGCGAGTGTGTCAAGCTCGCTGGCTGCTTTGCTGCCTGGCTCCAATTCACGAACCGACAGACCCTCGGAAAACGAACGGCGAAAGGCCAGTCGTTGCACCAGTTTGGTCGCCACCGGAGTAACACCGCGCAGCATCGAAAGGGCTTCCAGTGCCTCGGCATTTTCACGGCTGCGCGGATGCGGGTCAGCACGGTTCAGAAATGCCAGAACCGGTGGCAATTTCCCTTTGGGGCGCTCTTCGCGCATGATCTCAAGAAACCGCTGGGTTGCCCAAATATCGGCCTGCGATGGCGTCACCGGGATCACGACCCGGTCAGCCGCACGAATGGCGGCGCGCATGGCTTCCATGTCGGACGCACCGACATCTATCAGATATTGCACGCCTTTTTTCTTGCGGGCGGGCAATTCATTTACCACGTCAAGGCTTGGCTCAATCCCGTCTTCGGTGCGGATTGCGGCAACATCGCTGACGGTCCTTTGGGGGTCAAGATCACAGACCTGCACTGTGTGACCCTGCTCTTGTTGCCACAAAGCCAGGTTGAAAACGATGGTGCTTTTGCCTGTACCACCTTTGAAATTTGCATAGAGAACGCGCATATCTGCACCCTTCTTTTACTGTCCGGTTGCAGGCAGGCCTTGTTGCTGCATCTGCGGCTGTATTTGAGTATATCCCTGCGGTGGCAGGAACATCGCCGGGTCAACTGGCCCAACTTTGATGTCTGTTAACTGCCTAACAATTCCGCCCGGTATTTCTTCGCGCAAAACCACACGCAGGCCTGCGTCGAACCACCAACCCCCGAGGGCTGCGGGCTGGCCGGGGCTTTGTGTGGCGCTTGTCCAGTGTTCAACCGAACGGCCTTCCATCTGCTCCATCGCCTGAAAAGTCATGACTTGGCTGGTGCCGTCGGGCCATGTCTGGCTGAGGGCACGGCGGCGCCCGGTATCCCATTCGACCATTGTCTTGCCCTGTGTCTGGGGCATGCTTATTTCCCAATGCTGTGTCACAACACCCGAAACTTTACCCTGGCCCATGAGTTCACAAATCAGGCCGGTTGCCTGCATTTCCGCCTCGGAGGGGCAAGGGTTAGACGCGCCGGTTACCGCTTGCGAGACGGAAGGGTCGCGGATTTCGCCGTATGTTTGGGTTTGCGGGTCAACGAGATAGGCTATGCCTTCCGCCCCGCGCATAATCTGTATCGATGTCTGTCCGTCTGCTTGTATCTCAAGGCGCATATTCTGGCCGGATTTCATGATCCGCCCAACCTGTTCACCGCCATCAGGCATTGTCTGCACAGCGGATGCGACGAACGCACGATCATCCTCGTTGGCTGTATTCTGTCCGCTTGCCTGACCAGTCAGGCTGGTAAGCGCAAAAGCGGCGATAAGGGCGGTGGCAGCGCGCATCGGGCAATCCTTGAATTTGGACCCTGCCCCGGAAAACCGGGACAGGGAGATTTCTGATAGTCAGGCTTAGCTGCCGTCTGCAGGTGCCTCGGGTGCTTGTACGTCGGCGTCAGCAGCCGGAGCAACCGGAGCGCCGGGGTATCCAGCAGGGGGGGGAGGCATCATATAACCAGGCTGCCCATAAGGGTAACCCTGCGGCATTACAGGTGCTTCACCGTCGGCAGTCGGTGCCGGGTAGCCGTAGCCAGGGTAGCCGTAAGGAGCGTAGCCATAACCATTGTTCATGGTGTTGTTGCCGTAACCTGAGCCATAGCCCGAACCCGAACCGCTGGTGCGCGAATTGCCCGAGAAGCTCATGTCAAAGCCGCCATCTCCAACGCCGTTGCCGTTGAAGGGACCCCAGTTGTTGCCCCAGCCGTTGTTGCCGTTGCCCCAACCGTTGTTGCCACCCCAGGGCATCCAACCGTTATTGCCGCCCCAGGGGGAACCGCCCCAACCATTGTTGCCGCCCCAAGGGGAGCCCCAGTTATTGCCGCCCCAAGGGGAGCCGCCCCAACCGTTGTTGTAACCACCTGGGTAGCCACCGCCGTAACCGGGAGCACCCCAGTACTGAGCGTTTGCTTCAGCAGCCATCAGGCCAGCAGCAGCAGCGATTGCTGCGATCATCAAAGATTTTTTCATTTCTCTCTCTCCATTTAGTCCCGGTTAAGGTTGGAAGAAACGGGCATCGGGACAAATGCCTGTGTCTCGTTTGGCAAGGGGGTCCAGCCCCTGCCGGGTATCTGCGGATCACCAAAAGCCAAACGGTGAACCGCCGAAGAAGGGAATTCCTGTGAAGGAGTTATTCGAGTTATAGGGGCTGCCCCAATTGCCCATACCGGGCGCGATGCCAGCACCCGGATAGACACCGGGGACCGAATTATAGGGAAAGCCGCCAAAGCCGCCAGGATAACCCGGCGCCGCGCCATAGGGCATGCCGCCATAGCCCGCGCCGCCGTACGGCATGGTGGGATAGCCGTAACCATAACCGCCATAACCCTGGCCCGGTGCGATTGGTGCCGCGCCGTAAGTCTGGTTGGCCACAGGGGCAGACGGATAGCCGGGTGCTTGAACAGATGGCACCGGATTGGCAAGCGACAGCGGCGCATAAACCGGAGCCGCAGCCGTGGCTTGCGCCGCAGGGGCATAAAGCGGTGCAGTTTGTGCGACCGGTCTGGTCGAGCTATTGAGGCGCAAATCAAGATCTGTCGGTGCATATACCGGCGCGCCGCCATTGCCGCCATCAGTCCAGACCTGAGAAGGCTGGCTGGGTTGAACAACAGGCGCAACCTGAGGCGTCGGTGCCCACTGGTTAGTTCCCTGAGCGAATGCATCCCCGGCCAGCGCCAACCATGCAATCACGGCAAGCCCGGCAGTGACCCGGTAAAAAACGACCGGCTTGGTGCGGCGAACGCTGCTGATGATACTACAATTTGTCACGTGTTTCTGTTCCATGCCTGTATCCCTCACCTTCTAACTTGGCCGGGGGCCGGATAGGCGGGTTGAAAGCCCGGATAAAACGGAGAGGCCGGTGCCCCCCAATACGGCATCGGTATTTGCGCAGGATAGGCTGGATATGCCGGGTAAGATGGATATGCCGGGTAACCGCGGTTGACCGGATAATTGTTCGGTTGCGGTATCGCCTGGCCCCGTACCTGGGCATTTGACGAAGCCGCCCCGCCAGCCTGCATTTGCACCTGAGCACCGGTTGCCTGCCCAATTCCGTAACCCGGGAAGTAACCCGGCGCTGTTTGGGTCCCGAAGAACGGGCGTTGTACAAATGTACCGGCGGCGGGATTTGTGGGGGCGGTGGTTTCATTTGCAGGGGAGAACTGCGAACCTGAAACCTGACCGCCCCGCCCCATTGGGTTAGCATCGGGAGAAATGCCACCCTGGTCAATTGCCGTGGGGTTCTGAACGGGTGCCTGCATCCAATACGGAAGCATCTGCCCCCGCGGCTGGCCCCAAAGCTGGGTCGCACGTGGGATTGCCGGCTGCGCCATAGGCTGCGCGATCGGTTGTGGCTGAGGGGCCTGGATTTGTGCAGGCAGGGATTGATACGGCCCCGGAGGCGGCGGTGTTACACCCGCGGGATTTTGTGCCACAGTTGATGACCCAAGGACCAGTGCAGTCATTGCCAGGGGCAGTATGAAATGTGATTTCAACATGACGCGTTCCTATTCCTCAGGACCTAAAAGGTCGGTGTTCAGTCGAATGCCCCGCCGCCCGCCAGACCTGCCCCTGGCGGCACTTGCTTTCGGCGCGGCTTTAGGCTTCGGCGCAGCTTCGGGCTTCGGCGCAGCCTTTGGCTTCGGCGCAGCCTTTGGCTTCGGCGCGGCTTTAGGCTTCGGCGCAGCTTTAGGCTTCGGCGCAGCCTTTGGCTTCGGCGCTGCTTTGGGCTTCGGCGCAGCTTTGGGCTTCGGCGGTGCCACAGGTGCCGCACTAACGGCCGGAGCGGGCGCTGGTGCCGGAGCAGGCGCTGGTGCAGGCGCGGGAGCCGGTGCAGGCGCGGGAGCCGGTGCGGGAGCCGGTGCGGGAGCGGGCGCTGGTGCCGGAGCGGGCGCCGGAGCTGGTGCAGGTGACGGAGTGTCAGAACCGCTATTTCCACCCGGTGATCCGTCGCCACCACCACGGCGCTTGGCGAACAACCCGACCACAGCCCGGATCAGACCGGCCAAGATACGCCAGATGAACCCAAGCACAGCGGCAATGCCCGTGACCACTGATATCAAGGCGGTAGCTATCACATGGCCAACAGGTATCTGGCGGCGTCGTTCACGACGGGCGACCTCAAGCTGCTCGGTGATTTTGGCCGGCTGGTCCGGCGTATCGGTTTCAGCCCCGGGAAGCTCAATATCGGTGCCTGCGACCAGTGCCTTTGAGAAGCTCACACAACCCAGCGGGATCACCACCAGAGTCAGTACGGTCGAAACCAGACCGCCAAACATCAGCGAGATTGCCATGCCCTGAAAGATCGGGTCAGAAAGGATTACCGACGACCCAGCGACCAGCGCCAGTGCGGTAATGATGATAGGGCGGGTCCGGGTTTGGCACGAATATACCACCGCATCCTGCACGCTCATCCCTTGAGCAACCGCGTGACGCGAGAAATCCACCAACAGGATCGAGTTCCTGACAATGATCCCCGCCAGCGCGATGAAACCGATCATCGAAGTCGCGGTAAAGCTTGCGCCGAAGAACCAGTGGCCAGGCACGATGCCGATCAGCGTAAGCGGGATCGGGAACATGATGATGGCGGGCATGGTGAAGTTACCAAACTCCCACACAACAAGGATGTAGATCAGGATCAGCGCAACACCGAACGCCAGGCCCATATCGCGGAAGGTTTCATAAGTCACTGTCCATTCGCCAGTCCATTCCAGCGATGATTTCAGGCTGTCCGAGGGTGGTCCGATATAGTTGGTATCCACCCGGACGCCATCAGGTGCTGTATATTCGTCCAGCAGATCCTCAAGCTCAAACAATGCATAGATCGGAGCACCAAGACGCCCAGCAACTTCGCCAGTGACGTATTCAACCGCGCGCAGATCTTTGTGATAAACCGGTTCATCCATGGTGAATTGTTCAAAGCGCCCAAGCTCGGATAACGGGATCATCGCGCCATTGGCGGATGGGACCGGAAGTTGTCCCAGACGGCCCATATCACCACGCACTGCCAGAGGCATTTGCAGATAGATCAGTTTCGGCTCAAGCGAACGTTCGCTTTTGACGTCGCCAAGGGTAAAGCCACCCATGGCCATTTCCAGCTGCCGGTTGATGGTCTCGACCGAGACACCACGGCGTGAAGCTTTGTCGCGATTGACCACAAATCGCCATGCTTCATATGGGGCCTCAAGGAAACCATCGACATCAACCACGGTATCGGCCTGCTCGAACATCGTCCCAAGATCGCGTGCCACCTGGCGGCGTGTTTCGGGGTTAGGGCCATAGATCTCGGCAACCATGGTTTGCAGGACCGGCGGTCCGGGGGGCATTTCCACCACTTCAATTATCGCGCCAAGCTCGGACGCCTTGGGGGTTAGCAAGTTGCGTGCTTCGACCGCCAGATCCTCGGAAGATTTGGAGCGGTCGCCACGATGCACAAGCTGCACCTGAATATCGGCGTTCCACGGCTGCTGGCGCAGGTAGGAATGGCGCACAAGGCCGTTGAAGTTGAAGGGGCTGGCTGTGCCGACATAGGTCTGGGCCGCGGTAACTTCCGGGATTTCCAGAACCAGCGCCGTCAGTTGGGTTACAACGTTGGCGGTAACCGGCAATGCCGTGCCCTCGGGCATGTTTACCACCACGTTAAACTCGGGCTTGTTGTCTTTGGGCAGCATCTTGACCGTCACACCGGTGGTGTAGAACAGACCAAGGCTAAGTGCGAAGACCGTCAGCAACACCACGGCAAAGACCCAACCTTTCAGCCGATCACGAATAAGCGGCACCAGGCTTCTGTCATAAAGACGCTCAAGGAACTGGTTTTGCTTGTCTTCCTTATGGTGAGCCTTTTCCAGCGCCTTCATCGATGGGCGGAACCATTGGGCCAGCCACGGAGTGAAGATGAAGGCTGCAAA
>JAAEUB010000165.1 GCA_024227755.1 Paracoccaceae bacterium
GCGAGAACCTGTATGCCCGCAAAAAAGAAGTTAAACCGAAAATGAGCTTTTCGGACAGAGATATTATCCCCTTTTTAATAGATTGGCTGCAAACACAGTCAATCCCGCCCCGAATATTCTGGTCACCGCGTCTGGAAACGACACCGACCAGCCCGTTTTAAGCCAGCCAGTCAGAGTGACCGACCAAATAAGCCAAAAACTGCCGCCAAACCAACATAGTTTCATCTTCTGTTAGCCCCGAATGAGGGATATACTGGTTTCAAGTTACCAAAATATTCATACCCATTCACTTTGGAGGTGAAAATAATGACAAAAAATATCAACCCCGCAGACCGTCGGACCGAAATTGCGCTGGCTCGCTACACCCTGATCTTGCCCATCGTGCGCGAAACGGGCCGGAGAGAGCGACATCAAATGCGCCAGAATATTGCGGCCACCATCCACGACTTCCCGCACGGGGTCAAAAACGGGGTCAGTGTGACCACGCTCTACCGGTGGGAAAAGGCGTATCGCCAGGGCGGCTTCGATGCCCTCAAGCCTCAAGCCCGCCGGGACAAACCGTCCCGGGTCATCTCTTCGGGAACGCTTGACCGGGCGGAAGCGTTGAAGCGGGAACAACCCTTTCGCTCGGCCCGGGCCATCATCAATATCCTGCAGATGGATCGAGAAAACCCAATCCCGGAAAAGAGCCTGGCAGAACGAACCCTACGCCGTCAGTTGACCAAACGGGGTGCAACCACCGCTCAATTGACCGTCGAGCGGCAGCCCAAAGCCTACCGTCGCTTTGAACGAAACGCTTTTGGCGATTTATGGCAAGGGGATGCCCTGCACGGCCCCTACCTGCCCGACCCGGCCAACCCGGACAAAAAACGGCGGGTCTTCCTGTTCGCTTTTCTCGACGACCATACCCGCCTGGCGCCTCAC
>JAAEUB010000166.1 GCA_024227755.1 Paracoccaceae bacterium
ACCAACCTGTTGCGAATTTTTTCGAGTTTTGTGGTAATAACACCAATTTCATCGCCACGGTCGGTGCCGGAAATCTCTTCGTCATATGCTCCGGCCGCGATATTCTCCATCGAAATTGCGGCACGTTTCAGGGGCCGTGTCATGGACCGGGCAAAGATGACCCCAAGGCCGGAAACCAGAAGGATTACAACAGCAGAACTGCCGGCCAGCAATAACAGTAACCGATCTGTATCTGCATAAATCTCAGCCTGATCTCGTTCAGCAATCAACGCCCATCGCTGACCGAAGATATCCAGTGGAAAATAGGCCGAAGTAACCAATTGGCCATCACGCCCACGCGTTTCAGCAACTCCGGATTTTCCCTGCAAGGCTGCAAGTGTGACTTCATTATTCAACTCACGCTTGAGGATCATGTCCTCATCCCTGAACCGGGAATTTGTACGAACAAGATGATCTGGACCGATCACTGTTACTTCACCGGTCTCACCC
The DNA here is from genome assembly GCA_024227755.1 of Paracoccaceae bacterium. GTDB lineage: Bacteria > Pseudomonadota > Alphaproteobacteria > Rhodobacterales > Rhodobacteraceae > JAAEUB01. Next base: position 490 of record JAAEUB010000166.1, read on the forward strand.
AACCCTTCCGGCATGTTGGCGATACTGGAGACATGCCCCGATGGAAGCTGATAGGCCAACACACCGACCCTGTCGCCACTTTTTGAGAAAACAGATTGCGCGATAAAGCTGGCCGGACTGCCATTACTTGGGCCATAGGGCGCGTAATCCTCAAACGCGAACTGGTTTTGCGCAAGTTCCAGCGCCGCCCGGTATGCCGAGGCAAGTCCAGTTTGTGCCCATTCGCCGTCATTCATATTGGTGGCAAAGTCAGCTTCCTTAAAAACCGAATATATCAGGTTTCCTTCAATATCGAAAAGGAACACGTCGTAGTAGCCATAGAGTTGTTGAATAGCGCGGAATTCCGGATGGGCCTGCGCGTGAACGGTCGTACAAGTGGAATCGTCTTCTGCAGTATCCAGATTTTGTTTTGCACCCGCCGGATATGGATTATCCGAGATATAAAGCCGCTGCAGCGTCTCCATCTGCCCTTGCCCCATAACCTTCCATGCCCGCGTGAACCCCTTGATGGCGCGGAAAGTCGAGGCCCGGTTCGCCGTGATTGAAAGGTCATTTGCATTCGTCTTCAGCATCTCTTCAATTCGGGTGCCGCGTGCGGTTGCCACCGCCTGCAAAAGATCCTGCGCCCCTTCCTGCAGCGATGTCCGTTGCTGAAAATAAGCCAATGCGTTGGCAATCCCCACCGCTGCTGCGACCATGGCCATTATTATGGCCGGAAGCTTGAAAGAGATGTTGGAACTCAATGGAAGGCGCATTTTACTCTCCTGACGGACAGACGTGACAATCTGCCCGTTATTCAATTTCTCGTCTTTGCCCCTTTCATTGGGCATCGCGCATGTTTTGCGAATTCACCGCCAGTTGCACGATTGATTGTTCTTCGCAGCCATCGGTGAAAATTCACTTAAGCCCGGCCCGAAACTCACTCCAAGTCAGGGTTTTCCATGTCAAGCACGTCATTTTGACACTTTGACCACACGCCAGCACGGCCCTAGACTAGGGTCAGGCGAAGGTCGGGCAGTGTTACAAAGGAAAGCACCATGAAATTAATGCGAATCGGGCCGGTGGGCCGGGAAAAACCGGTGTTGATGCAAGTGGATGGTACCTTGCGAGATCTTTCCGGTATTGTCGGCGATTTCTTTGGGGACGGAGTTGGGTTTGAACAGCTCAACAAAATCAGATCCCTCAATCCGGACGCTTTGCCGGTGCTTGAAAGTCCGGGGCGCATTGGTGCGTGCCTTGCAGATGTATCCAACTTTCACGCCATTGGCCTGAACTATGCCCTCCATGCGCAAGAGGCTGGGATGGACGCCCCGACAGAGCCAATTCTGTTTTCAAAATCAAGCGCTTGCCTGGCCGGACCAAATGATCCGCTAACCTTGCCAGAGGGGTCGGAAAAAAGTGATTGGGAGGTCGAACTGGGCGTCGTCATCGGCCGCACAGCCTATAACGTCAGCGAGGATAAGGCCCTCAAACACGTCGCCGCCTATTGCACTGTCAACGACCTGTCTGAACGGGCCTGGCAGCTGGAGCATGGCGGCCAATGGATCAAGGGTAAATCTGCACCGGGTTTTGGTCCCATCGGTCCGTGGCTGGTGACGGCGGACGAAGTCGAAGACCCGCAAAACCTGAACCTGTCGCTAAGCGTGAATGGCGAGGTCCGGCAAAGTTCAAACACATCCGACATGATATTCTCGGTGGCCGAGATTATTTCGTATCTGTCTCGCTTTATGGAGCTTCGCGTGGGCGATCTGATCGCCACCGGCACCCCGTCTGGCGTCGGAATGGGCATGAAGCCACCGCGATACCTGCGCGGTGGCGACGTGATCGAACTGGAGGTCGAAGGCCTTGGGGTGCAGCGTCAGGAAGTGCGCAGTAGTACTTAGACCGCACAGCTTGGTTCATTTAAGGCAGGAACACCAAGCGTCGAAAAAGGGCTGGTGCGCCGTCCTGAAAATCTGAACCACTTCAGAAGATGGGAACGGGAAGAAGCGGTTTCGAAACCGCTTTCTCAAGGCGTTTCGAAACGCCTTGTTGCGGTTCAGACTTAAAGGACGCGGCTCTAGTCTTCCAGATGGATATTGAACCGGCGGTTAAGGCGGCTTTTCTTTTCAACCTTGCCAAACCGCACCCGGCCAATCTCACCGGTGCGCGCAACGTGCGTACCGCCACAGGGTTGCAAATCGACCTGTTCGTCCACAGTTCCAATACGTAAAAGCCGCACTTTTCCCGCACCTTTGGGGGGTTGCACGGACATCGTCTTAACCAGCGCTGGATTTGCGGCAAGCTCGCTTTCGCTGATCCAGCTTTCACTAACCTCGAGATCACGGGCGATAAGCGCGTTTAGGGCATCCTCAAGCGCCTGTTTGTCCTCGGGCGGGTCTTGCATGGCAAAATCTACGCGGCCTTTTTCAGCCGATATGGCCCCGCCGGTGACCGGCAGGGGGATAACCACGGACAGTAAGTGCAGGGCGGTATGAATGCGCATGTGGCGCAGCCTTTTTTGCCAATCGATCTCCTGAATGACCTCTATGCCAATAGTGGGCAAAGTGGCACCTTCATCGGGCACCAGTACGACCGTGTCACCTTCGCCCTTCACGGCTGTCACAACTGGCATTTCACCGCCGTCCCAGCGCAACAGGCCGCTATCGCCGGGCTGGCCACCACCGGTGGGGTAAAACAGGCTGGCATCCAGCACCACGCCGCCGCGGTCGTTGTGCGCAACCACACGCCCCGGAGCCTGACGGCGGTACGCATCCTGTCGAAACAACAGCTTATTCATCGCCCTCTCCTGTCCCCTCTGAGGCATCCATGTGCAAATCCCCCTGCGCAAGCGCTGCGCGCGCTTGTACTTCACTGGTCTCGGCTTCATTTCCCGAACCAGCTGGCGCAGCACTGGTCAGGACCTCGGGGTTGCGCAGCCAGATATCACGCTGGGCAAAGGGTATTTCGATCCCCAACTCGCCAAAGCGTCTGGCAATTTCGTGGTTCAGGTCGCTTTTAACACTAAGGACAAAATTCACATCCTTGAGGATGGCCCGAATTTCAAACTCCAGCGCGTCGGCACCAAATCCCTGAAATATCACCGAAGGCGCTGGCTCCACTGTGATAATCGGATGCGCCTCGGCCACTTCGCGTAATATCCGCTCAACCAGCTTTGTGTCAGTGCCGTACGCCACCCCCACCGGCACGATCACCCTGCCGATAAGGTTGCCGCGGGTGAAATTGGTTACCACACCCGAAATCAGGTCCGAGTTGGGAAGGATCACATCAGTGCGGTCAAAGGTTTCAATCCGGGTTGAGCGCACCGAGATATCGCGCACATATCCCATCTGCCCGCCAACCTCGATCCAGTCGCCTTCACTTATGGGGCGTTCTATCAACAAAATGATGCCGGACACAAAGTTCGACACCACGTTTTGCAGGCCAAAGCCGATGCCCACGGACAGCGCACCGGCAACGATGGCAAGGGAAGAAAGATCAACCCCGGCGGAGGTAATCGCAACAATTGCTGCCACGAATATCCCCAAATAGCCAAGTCCGGAAATGACCGCGTTCTGCCCGCCTTTATCCATCCGGGTTTTCGGCAGTATCGAGTTTTTCAGGGTGCTCTGAACAATTCGCGTCGCGGCATATCCAATGGCAAAAATAGCGGCGAAGGTCAGCAAAGTCTTCGGTGTCACACGGGTTTCGCCCAGCGCGAACCCCTGCCCCAGCGTCGTCCAAAGCTCGGTCAGGTCTGTGACCCGCATTCCCCAGATCAGGGCAATCAACGGAAGCGAGGCGATAACCAGCGCAAAACTGGCAAGAATAGGCGCCAGCGCCTCGCGCGCATCGCCCTCTTTACGTTTTGTTACCAGCCCAAAAAGATCGGTAAAAAACAGGTGCAGAACCTCAAGTAGCGCCAATAATCCAAGGGTCAATATGGCCGGGTAGATCAACCGCTCGGCCAACGCCATATACCCAATTGCACCTGCCAGCGGTCCAACTACACCAAGCAACGTTAGGACACGACCCAGATTGCGAACCAGATATTGGCGCAAGCCCGTTGTTTCGTCGGGACTCTTGCTGGATGTGCGCAATAGCAGGCCCAGCCGCACAAAAAGCAGCCCCGCCGGCAGCACCAGCAAAAAGCCAAGAACCGCCAGGCTTTCCGGCGAATAACCCTCATATGCAGCAATATTTTGCAGCAACATATTCAAGCCATAAATCAACCCCAACAAGGCCAGCGTCAGACGCCCCTGCGTCGCTTGCGACACGCTTTCAACTTCGATCACCACATGCGCTGTTGTTGGTGCGCCAAATACCCGGTTTCCCAGCCAAAGGGCGGTAAAAAACGTCAAACCCAGCCATGGAAGCGTGTCGGCGATCACCTGAGCGCGCAGATCCAGAATTCCAAGTCGATTCAGCACGACCAAAAGCGCGTATATTCCGGCAAAAGGTACGGCAACCTGCCCCAGCGAGATCAGCAGACCCATAACACCGCGCGAGGGACCGGTCGCGCGCCGGAAAACACCCGCACCAAAGCGCACCACCCAAGACCGGCCCCGCACCAGCAAAACAGCGCCAAAAACCGCAAGTAAAATGGTCAGTGGCAGACCCCGTTCCATTTCAGCGCGCTGAGTATCCGTGCCCCATGATGCGGCCATGCCGCTGGCAGCAAGGTTGAACGTACTTAGCAAACTTCGCCCGGCGCCGACCCAATTGGCCGGATTGACCGGCGAAGGGCCCAATGAAACCAAAGCATTAGTCTGACGCGCGCGGGCCAATCCATCAATCTCGCCAATCAGGACATCGGCGCGGCTGAAGGCCTCTTCCGCCGTCCGAACCGGGGTCTGGGCGTCATTCAGCAATTGGGTCAATTCATCACGTCGTTGGGTCAGTATGGCCGGTTCGCTCTCGCCTTCTGCCGGCGGTGGTCCAAGGGTGGAAATCTGCGTTTCTAAGGTATTGATATTTATATCATTTTCACTTGTCACTTCGGAAAATGCAGCTCGCCATTCGACCAATTGTTCGCGCAATTGCTCAAACACGGAATCCGAGGCACGACCGACTTCAAGTGCTGTTTCGATCCGCTCGGCGGTCTGCCGCCAGACGCTATAGTCAAGCTGGCCGTTTTCAAGGCGCTCAACCACGGACGCGGCGGGTTGCTCAATTGACGCAAGCGCCGCATCTTCCTGCGCTGTTATCACGGCGGGGATAAGCGTGAATATTGTCACCAGGATGAACAGAAATTGCCGCACCGGCCTCAATCCTCAAACATTTCAGGTAATTGACGTGGGGGTTTTGACAGCCAACCTGGTTGTGGCAGGTCTTTCGAAGCCAGAAACTCCGGGTTGAACAGCTTGGATTGATAGCGCGTGCCATAATCAGCCAGCACCGTAACAATCCGGTGGCCGGGACCCATTTCGCGCGCCATGCGAATCGCCCCGGCAATGTTGATGCCGGATGAACCGCCCAGAACCAGGCCTTCGTTTTCTACAAGGTCGAAAATCAGCGGCAGTGCCTCTTCATCCGGTACCTGCCACGCGAAGTCGGGGGTGAAGCCTTCCAGATTAGCGGTGATGCGCACCTGGCCTATGCCTTCTGCGATCGAGCCGCCCTCCATAGCGATCTCACCTGTTGTGTAATAGGAATACAGCCCAGCCCCCATCGGGTCAGCCAGACCAATTTTCACACCCTTGGGTTGCAAGGCTAATGCGACCCCTGCAAGGGTTCCACCCGAACCGACGGCACAGACGAAACCGTCCACCTTGCCCCCGGTCTGTTGCCAGATTTCGAGCCCGGTGGTTTCCACATGCGCTTGCCGGTTGGCGACATTGTCAAACTGATTGGCCCAGATCGCGCCATTTGGTTCGATTTGTGCAAGTTTCGTGGCCAAACGCCCTGAATATCGCACAAAATTGTTCGGATTTCGATAGGGAGCGGCAGGAACCTCGACCAGCTCAGCCCCTGCCAAACGCAACATGTCCTTCTTTTCCTGGCTTTGCGTCTCGGGAATCACGATTACACATTTATAACCCATAGACGCGCCAATCAGCGCCAGACCGATACCGGTGTTGCCCGCGGTACCTTCAACGATTGTACCGCCGGGTCTGAGCACCCCCTTTGCAACCGCATCCTGAATTATATAAAGTGCGGCACGGTCCTTGACCGACTGGCCCGGGTTCATGAACTCGGCCTTGCCTAATATCTCACATCCGGTCGCCTCGGACGCTGCGCGAAGCCGGATCAACGGTGTGTTGCCGATGCTGCCAACTAAATTGTCCGCGATATCCATGTCCCGCCCTTTCCGTGCATATTATATGTGTATGCATGCGCCCTGCGGAACTCAAGCCAGGCCGCGCAATCTGGAACGGTTTGCCGCAAGCCAAAGCGCAGACAGAACAAGTGGCCCACATCCGGCCTCACCCGAGGAAACCAGTTCCATTAGCCTTGCGAATGGCAGCACATGGCTGCGGATATCCTCAGCCTCTGCCGCGACTCCGCCAATGCCTCCCATATCCGGGGTCAGATCCGCCAGGCCAATATAGGTATAGAAAAACTCGGATACAGCGCCAGGGCTGGGGTAATAATCGGCCACATGTTCCAATCGGGACAGCTCCAACCCAGCCTCTTCCAGCGCTTCACGCCGGGCGCAGGCCTCGGGGGTTTCACCGCCATCTATTCGCCCGGCGATTGGTTCCAGCACCCAAGGTCGAGTATCCCCGCGTAAAAAAGGACCATAGCGAAACTGTTCAATCACCAGCACGAGGTCGGTTTTGGGATCATAAGGCAGTACAATTGCAGCGTCGCCCGCAACAAAGCCGGCTCGTTCAACATCCGCCGACATGGTGCCGTCAAAGCGGCGAAAGGACAGGTTGCTTTCCTCAAGCGCAAAAAACCCGGCATAGGGTTGGCGGCGTTCAGCCTCTTCGATGTGATCGGGTCCAAAATCACCGCGCAACTTCGTCGGGGCCGGGTTGGCCGCGGCCCGCACCTTGCTGGATGCGCGAGTCAGGATCATTGGATAAATTCTCGCCAATTCCTCAGGCGTTAAAGTCGTAAAGTTCCGCATCACTTCTCCCGCCGCAACCTTTGTCACCGGCCAGCAATCGCGGGCCCATTCCTCCAGCGACCAGGGCCTGCCCACCTCATGCAGCTCAACTGGAAAATATGCCTCGGCCCGGTGCTCGGCCCTGTCAACCTCAACCGTGATTTCACGCAATTCATAACCAAACCCGGCTGAGTAATAATCCAGCCTTGCGCGCGCATCAGCCGTGGTCCCATCAAGCAAAATCCCCGTCGTCACCATGCCTGGATTTCGCCGTATTGCTGGGAAATGCGCGCCCTTTGTCCACCTCACCTCGTGATCTGGAAGCTTTGCCTGTCCAAATAACGACGGCTTTTCATCGTTCATAACCAGCTTTAACAACGGAAGGTAACACAGTGTTCCATAAAGGAAAATATCGCTCACCTTACGACCAATGCTTAGCAGCGCTTCCGGTCAGCCAGCCGCCAATAAGTCCACCAATTACCAACGCGCCGATCACCGGGGCGACCGCGGCAAGCCACAGGTAATCCACCGCAATGGCGAACATGTTTTGCAGCGCGTCAACTGGCCCGTCGTAATAGCTGCGCATGGACAAGCGCACCATTTTGTAGCCCGAGAATGCCAGAAGCACCCAAAAGCTCAGCAAAAATGAGGATGCCAGCCCCATACCAAGCGCGCCGCTTTGCGACGCTCCGAGCCTTTTGCCGGTAAAGAACCAACCGACCAAAAGACCAAACCCGGCAGAAATCTGCGAAAACTTCCCGACCGCCGTGCCCTCAGGTAAAAGCGGTTTGATCAAGTCCGCAGTAAACCAGCCAAGTGCGGCGAAGAACAATGCGGCGACCAATCGGGCTGTTGTCGGCATGAGTTGACTTTCCGGTTTTTGGGCCAATTTGGGCCGGGTTCCTATGACTATCCTCAAAGTGCCTTTTTACTCAAAACACCTGATCCAGAGCCAGGATCAGGTTTTTCACTTCCTTTTCAGTTGTATAATGTACAAAACTCAGACGCAGTACACCTTTTTCCGGATCTACCCCCATACCTTCAAGTGCACGGTTGGCATAAAAATCGCCACCACCAGCCATGATCCCTAATGGGGCAAGCTTGGCGGCTGTCGCCTCGCCCGGTCCCGGCAATTCAACTGCCACCGTCGCCGCGCGCCCGGCGGATTGTGCAGGTCCGATCAGGCGCACATCGTTTCGCGCCGACAGGTAATCCAACAGCGGCGTCAGTAACCGCTGCTCATGCGCCAGCATCAACCGGGCCACCCCGGCCGAACGCGCCCGTGGCCCGCCCTCAATCTTGTGATGTGCCGCCTGCGCCTCAATGTAATCCACCATCCCGGCCGAGGCCGCGACTTGGGCGTGATCAGGTCCGGCAGGGGTAAAACGTTTGTACAAAGTATCGGCGTTGAAATAATGCCCCTGATTGGGCAGCTTTTCACCCAGTTCGCGGCGGATGGTCATGATGCCCTGATGCGGCCCACCGGTTTTATAGGCTGAAAACAGATAGATATCGGCACCCAGCGCGCCTATGTCCGGAAATCCGTGCGGCGCATAGCTCACACCGTCCACACAGGTATTTGCCCCGGCGTCGCGCACTTTTGCGCAGATGGTGGCGACATCATTAACCTCGCCCACCACGTTCGAGACATGGGGGAAGCATACCAGCCGGACGTTTTCATCCAGCAATTTGTCAAGCAAGGCTGGGTCCAAGTGACCGGTATCCCGGTCAATCTGCCATTCGCGTACCTCAATTCCTGCCTCGGCCAGACGCCGCCACGGGCCTGAATTGGCCTCGTGATCCTGATTGGTAACGATGATCGCGTCACCGGGCTTAAGCATCGCGCGAAAAGCCTGCGACAGCACATAAGTGTTTTGCGTGGTTGACGGACCAAAGCTCAGCTCGTCGGTATCAACCCCAAGCATTGCCGCCAGCCTGATACGCGCCTCGTCCATCTCACGCCCGGCAAGCATGCTTGCCTCATAGGGCGCATAGGGTTGGACTTTGCGCGAGGTGTAAAAACGCATCAGCCGTTCAATTACGAAACGGCTGGTATACGAGCCGCCCGCGTTTTCAAAGAACGCCATTTCACCAAGCCCCGGTTCATCAAAGGCCGGAAATTGTGCACGGGTGAAATCCAGATCAAGCTGCATCAGAGCTCCTTTCAGGTTTTCTGGCACTGAAATGCAAAAAGCCCCGAAGCGCAAGCACCCCGGGGCCTTCTTTTTGTGGTTGCCTTTCTAGCGTGGTTCGCTGCGCAACCCTTTCAAAACCGCCCAGCACATGAGCAGCAGGATCGCGGTAAATGGCAAGCCGGTCGAGATCACCATCGCCTGCAAGCTAACCAGACCACCGCCAAGCAAAAGCACGATAGCCACCGCGCCTTCGAAGATGCACCAGAAAACCCGCTGTGGTACCGGCGCGTCAACCTTGCCGCCCGCAGTGATGGTGTCAATTACCAGACTGCCCGAGTCAGACGAGGTGACAAAGAATACCACAACCAGAATGATCCCGATGAACGAGGTAATGGATGCCAGCGGCAATTCGGCAAGCATCTTGAACAATTTCAGTTCAAGCGGTGCCGATGTCACAGTTTCCAGCCCATCCTGAATGACCTGCTGAATGGCCGTGCCGCCAAAAACCGACATCCAAAGCACACAAACCAGCGACGGGATCAAGAGGACCGAGATCAGGAACTCGCGCACAGTGCGCCCACGGCTGACACGGGCGATGAACATGCCCACAAAAGGTGACCAGCTGATCCACCAGGCCCAGTAAAACGCGCTCCAGCCCTGGCTGAAGTTAGCGTCTTCGCGGCCAAATGGCATCGAAAGTGCGGGCAAGTACTGGATATAAGCCATCAGGCTGTCAACAAAACCAGTGAGGATTGCCATTGTGGGCCCGACTATTAGCACGAACAGCAATAAAATCGCTGCCAGCCCCATATTGATCTCGGACAAAACCTTGACCCCGCCATCTAGGCCGCGCACCACCGATATCAGAGCAACCGCAGTAATGGCAGAGATCAAGATGACCTCGGTGGTTGATCCCGTGGGGATGCCGAAAAGCTCGTGCAATCCGGCGGTGGCTTGGGTCGCCCCGAAGCCCAGCGAAGTTGCCAAACCAAAGAGGGTGGCAAAAACCGCCATCACGTCGATGATGTGACCAACCCAGCCCCATACCAGATCGCCAAAGATCGGATGAAAGGCCGAGCGAACCGTCAGCGGTAAACCCTTGTTATAGCTGAACAAACCCAATGCCAGGCCTACAATGGCGTAGATCCCCCAAGGGTGAAGCCCCCAGTGATAGATCGTCGCCGCCATTCCAAGGCGCGCCGCACCAGCATTGTCACCAACCGCAGCACCCAAAGGTGCCCAGTCAATGCGGGCTCCGGTCTCGTCCAGAGAAGTGCCGCCGACGGATGAGGCAAAGTGGCTGAGCGGCTCTGAAACACCGTAAAACATCAGCCCGATGCCCATGCCTGCGGCAAACAACATCGCGAACCAGCCGACATAAGTGTAGTCAGGCTTGGCATCGCTGCCTCCCAGCCTGATTTTACCCCATGGGCTGACAATCAGAAACAGGCAGAAAAGAACGATTAAATTGGCCGAGCCCAGAAAGAACCAGTCAAAGGTGCTGGTTAAAGCGGGCCTGAGCCAGCTGAAAAACGCCGTCGATTGCTCGGGCAGAGCAAGCGCGTAAAACACAAAAGCCACAATCGCCAGCCCTGAAATCAGAAAGACCGGGTTGTGAACATCAAGCCCGAACGGGCCAAGCTTTGGTTGGATATTGTGCTGACCTACCTCATAATCGGTCTCGATAACGGTCGCCGCCCCTTGCGGTGCGGGTATACCAGTTTCTACTTCGTCTTCAGACATACGCTTGCTCCCTGTTTCATTTTCTTAACAAAACTCCGCTTGTTATTGTGACAAAAGGTCGGCCAGGCTGATCTGGCAGCGTTCCTTTTGCCTAAAGCGTCCGAGGCGATTACCCTTGGCGCTATTGCGGATTACGCACTTTGCTTGCTTCATGGGGTTGATATTACCCGCCCCCATAGCAGCCACAGTACGTAAACTTTCGTGGCGAGGTGCCGATAAAGCGCAGGATTCTCGCGCGAAAACGACAAAAGGGACCCAATATCGCGCCGTTTCGGCCACTTAATAAGCCCATACTTGGCCGAAAAACGCGCTGCAACGCCATTTTGCTGCCTATTCACTGCCCCATTGCCCCCACTCATCAGCCCGCGTAAACCAGCGCCATGGTTACTGTATTGGATAAAATAAAAGCCTATAAGCTGAAGGAAGTAGCGGCACGAAAAGCCGCGCACCCAATAGGCGAGGTAGAAGATGCCGCGCGCGCCGCTGGCCCCGTACGTGGCTTTGCCAGAGCATTGGCGCGGGCTTCGCAAAACGGTTACGGGCTGATCGCCGAAGTCAAGAAAGCCAGCCCCTCAAAAGGGTTGATCCGCGCCGATTTCGACCCACCAGCTTTGGCGCGCGCTTATGAGGCCGGGGGCGCTACCTGTCTTTCCGTGCTGACGGACACGCCCAGCTTTCAGGGTGCTGACGCCTTTTTGGTTGCGGCGCGCGAAGCCACCAACCTGCCTGCCCTGCGCAAAGACTTCATGTATGACACCTATCAGGTCGCCGAAGCGCGCGCTTTGGGGGCTGATTGCATCCTGATCATAATGGCCTCGGTCTCGGACGCGCAGGCGGGTGAACTGGAAGAGGCCGCATTTTCATGGGGCATGGATGTTCTGGTCGAAGTGCATGACGAGGCTGAACTGGAACGCGCAGGCGCGCTGAAATCACCCTTACTGGGCATCAATAACCGTAACCTCAAGACCTTTGAAACCTCGCTCGATACGACCAGACGCTTATCGGCGCTGGCGCCAAAGGGCCGCCTTTTGGTCTGCGAAAGCGGCCTTTCCGGCCCTGCCGATCTGGCAAAAATGGCAGCCGTAGGTGCACGCACGTTCCTGATCGGTGAAAGCCTGATGCGTCAAAGCAACGTTGAGGCAGCAACCCGAAACCTTCTGGCTAATCCGGTGAAAATATGAGCAACGAACTCACCCATTTCGACGATCAGGGACAGGCGCACATGGTTGATGTGTCTGAAAAGGACGTCACCTCGCGCGAGGCAACAGCTTTAGGCCGGGTGGTAATGACACCTGACACTCTGGCGCGCGTTCTTGAGGGCAGCGCCAAGAAAGGCGACGTTTTGGGTGTGGCACGACTTGCGGGCATCATGGCGGCCAAAAAAACCTCGGACCTCATTCCACTTTGTCACCCACTGGCGCTGACGAAAGTTGCGGTCGAGCTGACCCCTGACACCGACCTGCCAGGCGTGCAGATTTCCGCCACCGTGCGCAATTCTGGCCAGACCGGGGTTGAGATGGAGGCACTAACAGCGGTCTCGGTCGCCGCCCTGACGGTATATGATATGCTGAAAGCGGTCGAAAAGGGAATGCACATCGAAAATATCCACCTTGCCCGTAAAACTGGCGGTAAATCAGGGGTTTACGAGGCCAAGGGATGACCACCCCCACTCAGGCGCTGGCGCATATTTTCGCCCTTCTACCCGCACCAAAAAATGAAATCATACCTCTGCGAAAGGCTGCGGGGAGAGTTCTGGCCGCGCCCGCAATTGCCACGCGCGACCTGCCACCATTTCCGGCCGCCGCAATGGACGGCTATGCGCTGAATGGTATTGAGGCCGACCCTGAAGCGATGTTTCGTGTCATTGGGGAAGCGGCAGCGGGGCACGGGTTTTCGGGCCATGTCGGTGCCGGGGAATGCGTGCGCATCTTCACCGGGGCCCCGATGCCCGAAGGTGCAAACCGGGTAATCATGCAAGAGCAAGCAACCCGCCGTGACGATCTGGTCACTCTGGCCTGCGATCTGGATGCCCGCGCATTTACCCGTGCACAAGGGTCAGATTTCGCCATTGGTGACAAGCTTGAGGCACCGCGGGTTTTAAGCCCCGACGATCTGGCCCTGTTGGCGTCGATGAATATCAACGAGGTCACAGTCTCCCGCCGCCCAATCGTGGCCATCTTGCCCACCGGGGACGAATTGGTAATGCCGGGCGAGGATCCGCGACCGGACCAGATTATCGCCTCAAACGCATTTGGTCTGAAGGCACTGGTTGAAGGGGCTGGGGGCAAGGCGCGCATGTTGCCGATTGCCCGCGACAACAAGGCATCACTCGGCCAGGCCTTTGCGCTGGCCAAAGGCGTTGACCTGATAGTCACCACTGGCGGTGCTTCGGTGGGTGATCATGATATCGTTGCGGATGTCGGGAAGGAATTTGGACTGAAACTCAGTTTTTCGGGGCTGGATATGCGCCCCGGTAAACCGATGATGGCCGGGGGAATGGGCGCGCGAATGGGGAATACACCTTTGATTGGTCTGCCTGGCAGCCCCTATGCTGTCATGGTACTTGGCCGGGTTTTTCTGGTACCTGCTGTGCAGGCAATGCTTGGCCTTGGTGAAAAACCTGCACCGCTTTCGCGCGCGCGCCTTACCGAACCCTTAAGACGTGGCGGCAGATTTGAACAATTTCTTACAGCGCAGGTCAGCCCGCAAGGCATTGCCCCCCTGCCCAAGCCACCCGGTTCGCTGATGTCACCGGACGCACGAGGTAACGCCCTTTTACATCGCGCAGCTGATGACATCGCGCGTGAAACGGGTGAAATCGTCGAGTATTTGCCCGTTTAAGCTGTCAAATCCGGCTTTTCTAACCCGCCTTTCGTTGACACAAAACAAGAACACGGCTAGAACATTACCTGAACTGATCCGCAAAGGGATCAGATACAGGACGGAAGGATGCAGCCATGTTAACCCGTAAGCAGATGGAATTGCTGGGATTTATCCACAAACGTATTCAGCGTGACGGGGTGCCGCCTTCGTTTGACGAGATGAAAGATGCGCTGAGCCTGCGCTCGAAATCCGGCATTCACCGGCTGATTACTGCATTGGAAGAGCGTGGATTTATCCGCCGTTTAGCCCACCGCGCGCGCGCCATCGAAATCGTCAAGCTGCCCGAAATGATGGAGCATAACGGGCGCGCCGGCTTTGAACCAAGGGTCATTGAGGGCGACAAGGTGGACCAACCACGCGGGGCAATGGTCGCAAAAAGCACCAGCGCCACAGAGCTTCCTCTGCTTGGGCGCATAGCCGCCGGTCACCCGATCGAGGCGATTGTGGACGGTGCCCAGAACGTGGCAGTGCCGGGCCAAATGCTGGCCGGGCAAGGCAACCATTATGCGCTTGAAGTCAAAGGGGATTCGATGATCGACGCTGGCATCAACAGTGGTGATATCGTCGTGATCCGCGAAACTCCTACCGCAGAAAACGGTGACATCGTGGTGGCTCAGGTCGATGGCTATGAGGCGACGCTGAAACGTTTTCGTCGTCAGGGCGATATGATCGCATTAGAGGCGGCAAATCCGGCCTATGAAACAAGGCTTCTGCGCGAAGGGCAAGTCAAGGTTCAGGGCAAGCTGGTGGGGCTGATCCGGACCTACTAAGGCGTTTCCTTCGGGCGCATAAAGCAGGCCGCGATCACGGGTTTTGATGCGGTTCTTTCTTCGTTCAGCCATCATTCCGCTGGGGTATTCCACAACCTTTTTCCGGCTACCGTAGCGCTGTCGACGATCCGCCAGCCCTGCGCCCCGGCATAGATTGCCAACGTGCCTTTTTGGTCCATGAAAGCACGGTCCAGAACAAGGCAATCGGGCACCGGTTCGCTTAGCACGCCTGACAAGATCACCACATCCGCCTTTATGCAGGCTTCCTCAACCCGCTCAACCGCGCCGCGCCCGCTAAGCTGCACCGCCCTTTTGCTGCCAAGTTCGAACCTTAACCGGCCCTTTTCTCCGGCAAAGCCAGCCCGTGCAAAAGCCACATCCTGAGCGACCGCATCGCCATCGTTTTCCAGCCAACTTGTCGCCAAAAACCCCTCGCCGCGTGGTTTATTCAAGGCCCGGCCCTGTTCCCCCATAAGTCCGACAAGCCCACCCGAGGGCGATATCAACAGGTCGGGCCGTTCAGCCACCGACCACAGCACAAAGCCCAGTGTCAAAGGCAAAACCCCGCTGCAACGTGCCCTGCCCTGAAACAAAACTCCCAATAACCCGCCCAGTGCGACGAGCGGCAGCACCACCGCTCCCGGTGTCACCACATGGCCGATTGCACCCTCCATTGAGGACACGTGCCCCGCTACGGCAAGGATCCAGTTGATCGCCGGGCGTATCATTATCAGTGCCAGCGACGACAGGCCTATGGGTGTCAGCAACCCTGCCAGTACCGCACCCGGCATGACCACCATTCCCATCACCGGCACCGCCAACAGATTGGCCATCAGGCCAAAATATGAAACCTGATTGAAATGCGCTGCCGCAAACGGCGCGGTTGCCGCCCCTGCCACCGCTGATGAAATCACTACGGCCAGCATAGGTCGGGCCCAGCGTGGCACCCGCCAAGGTCGCTTTTCTTCCGGCCAATCGCGGATCCAGCCAAACACTGCAACCAGTGCGGTCGTTGCGGAAAATGACATCTGAAACCCCGGCCCAGTCAGGGCTTCGGGACGTAATACCAACACGATCAACGCGGCCATTGCGACCGATCGCAGGGTCAGCGCGCGCCGATCGAAAAGCACGGCGATGAACATCACAGCGACCATGATAAACGCACGCTGGGTGGCAACATTGCCCCCCGACAAGGCCAGATAAAATGCCCCCGCAGCCAGCGCCAGCAGAGCCGCAATTTTTTTAACAGGAAAGCGCAGGGCGATCCACGGCGCAAGGGCCATGACGTAGCGCAGGGCGGCAAAGACAAACCCGGTCAAAAGCCCCATATGCAGGCCGGAAATTGCCAGCAAATGCGCCAGATTTGACCCGCGCAAATCTGCCAGCGTCGCCTGGCCGATTGCGGCGCGGTCACCGGTCATGATGGCAGCAGCGAAAGCCCCGGCCTCACCGGGCATTTTTACCTGTACCGCGTTGGAAATCCGCATCCGTAACCGGTGCAGAAAAAGCCCCGCCCTGCCCTCAACCGCCGGGGCGATGGCAAGTACCGGTACTCTGGTATACCCAACCGCTCCGATTTGGCGAAACCACGCCATGCGCTGAAAATCAAAGCCCCCAGGCTCTACCGGGCCGGACGGGGCGGAAAGATGCGCCGTGGTAATAATCCGCAGGCCCGGTTCGGGCGTGATAAACCCCTGCTGACCATGCAATGAGACACGTATGCGCTTCGGTGTGCGTTCTGGCCGAACCCCATCAATGCGGACTTGATCCAGTGTCAGGCGCACAGCATCCGAGCCAGAGCGGTCAACAACTACCACCCGGCCCTCAACCGCGCCATAAAACCGAAACTCAAGTTTCGCGGCTGCAATAGTGTTTGCCCGCCCGGCCGCCAAAACCAGACCCGCCGTCAATAAGGCAACCGCAATAAGCAACGGCCCTGCCCCGCCGCCAACCCGCCAGCCAAGAATAGCCGAGAGGACGCTGACCACAGCAAGCAGGGCTAATGCCCGTCCCCCAGGTTCGAGCGGCAACAGGAAATAAAGACCCACGCCAGTGCCAAGAAACACCGGTGACCAGACAAATAACCGCCCGCGCATCGCCTCGACATGTGCAAACAGCCAAACCAAAGCGGCCACTTGTCCTCCCCCTTGCCATTGAATAGACCTTGCCGGAACTTATCCCTTTCATGGTTTCTAAAAGGTTAATACTCCCATGTCCGACCGTCAGATCGTCACCCGCATCGCGCCTTCACCCACCGGCTACATGCATGTTGGCACCGCCCGCACGGCATTATTCAACTGGCTTTATGCCCGCGGACGAGGCGGCAAGTTTCTGCTACGCATAGAAGATACAGACCGCGCCCGATCGACTCCCGAGGCAACCAAAGCCATTCTTGAGGGCATGGCCTGGCTTGGTCTGGACTATGATGGCGACGCGGTCAGTCAGTTTGAGCGTGCAAGTCGCCACGCTGAGGTTGCGCGGGAAATGCTGGCAAATGGCCACGCCTATAAGTGCTTTGCCACACAAGACGAGATTGCCGCCTTTCGCGAGGCTGCCCGCGCCGAAAAACGCTCGACGCTTTACCGAAGCCCTTGGCGTGATACTGACCCCGCCAGCCACCCGAACGCGCCTTACGTTATCCGCCTGAAGGCACCCAAAGAGGGTGAAACCGGAATCAATGATCAGGTACAGGGTCGGGTTGTGGTCAGAAACGATCAGCTTGATGACATGATTTGTTTACGGTCCGATGGTACACCGACATATATGCTGGCGGTTGTTGTCGATGATTTTGACATGGGGGTAACCCATGTGATCCGCGGGGATGACCACCTGACCAATGCCGCGCGCCAAATTCTGGTCTATCGCGCCATGGGATGGGATCTACCGATATATGCCCATATCCCGCTGATCCACGGACCCGACGGCAAGAAGCTTAGCAAACGCCATGGTGCACTCGGGGTGGCCGAATACCGCGAAATGGGATATCCGGCGGCCGCGATGCGCAATTATCTGGCCCGGCTGGGTTGGAGCCACGGCGATGACGAGTTCTTCACCGACGCGCAGGCGCTGGAATGGTTTGACCTTTCCGGTATCGGCAAGTCCCCCGCGCGATTTGATTTCAAAAAGCTCGATAACATTTCGGGCAAGCACATCGCGGCGATGACGGACGAGGCATTAGTGAGCGAGCTTGAAGGATACCTTGCCGCCACGGGCCAACCTGTTTTGCAGCCGCATAAACGTGACGCCACGTTAAAGGCAGCATATTGCCTGCGAGGAGGCGCTAAGAAACTCGGGCAAGTTATTGATAAAGCTCGCTTTGTACTTGCTGATCGACCATTGAATATCGAGCCGAAAGCGATGGCCAATCTTTTTAATGTATCCATTGGTATACTGAATGAATTGACGCCGCAGCTGCAAAATGTTAGCTGGGAGCGCGATACGTTGGAGGGCGTTCTGAACACCCTTGCCGAGACCCACGGCCTTTCATTTGGCAAGCTTGCGGCCCCCCTTCGCGCGGCCCTGGCAGGGCGCACGGCGACACCCAGCGTTTTTGATATGATGCTTGTCCTTGGACGCGATGAAACAATTGCGCGGCTGGAGGATGCAGGCAAAATGGATCCGGAAGCTCTGGCCTGACACTGGCCTGACGGGCAAATGCCGGCGGGACAAAAAAAGGAAATGAACATGGCCAAGAAGACCGGCACCGCAACCCTGAGTTTTGGCGACAAGAGCATTGCGCTACCAATGTACAGCCCCACGCTTGGCCCGGATGTCATCGACGTTACCGGGCTTTATAAGCTTGGCGGCGTTTTCACTTATGATCCGGGTTACACATCGACCGCATCGTGCGATTCAACGATCACCTATATTGATGGCGATCTTGGCGAACTGCTTTACCGCGGGTATCCCATCGACCAACTGGCAGAGAAATCCCATTTTCTTGAGGTCTGTTACCTTTTGCTTTACGGCAACCTGCCGTCAGCCAACGAGTTGGAAGATTTCGAAGACGTTGTGACCAATCACACGATGGTACACGAGCAAATGGCAAGTTTTTTCAAAGGCTTCCGCCGTGATGCTCACCCAATGGCGATTATCACCGGGGTTATGGGTGCGATGTCGGCATTCTATCACGACAGCCTTGATATCAATGATGAGAACCAGCGCGAAATTGCCGCCATCCGCATGATTGCCAAAATGCCAACCATCGCCGCCATGGCTTATAAATATTCAACTGGGCAGCCCTTCATATATCCGAAAAATGCTCTGGATTATTCATCAAACTTCCTTCGCATGTGCTTTAAAGTCCCGGCTGAAGACTACGAGGTTAATCCTATCCTAAGCCGCGCCATGGACCGGATATTCACCCTACATGCGGATCACGAGCAAAACGCCTCGACCTCGACTGTGCGCTTGGCAGGGTCTTCGGGCGCCAACCCGTTTGCCTGTATTGCTGCCGGGATCGCCTGTCTTTGGGGCCCTGCCCATGGCGGAGCGAATGAGGCGGCTCTGGACATGTTGCGCGAGATTGGGACGGTCGACCGCATTCCCGAATATGTCGCCCGCGCCAAGGACAAGGACGACCCCTTCCGCCTGATGGGCTTTGGCCACAGGGTTTACAAAAACTTCGATCCGCGCGCCAAGGTAATGAAGCAAAGCGCCGACGAGGTGCTGGATCTTTTGGGTATTGAAAACAACGAGACTCTGAAAGTGGCGAAAGAACTGGAAAGAATTGCCCTTGAGGATGACTACTTCGTCTCGAAAAAGCTTTATCCAAATGTGGATTTCTATTCGGGCATTATCCTTGATGCGATGGGCTTCCCAACATCGATGTTCACCCCGATTTTCGCGCTTTCGCGTACTGTCGGCTGGATTTCGCAGTGGAAGGAAATGCTGGGCGATCCAAGCCAGCGCATCGGCCGCCCGCGGCAACTTTACATGGGCGATATTGCGCGTGATTACGTGGATGTTGAAAACCGCTGAGCCCAGCCAAAACAGGGCGCGCTGTATGATCAGCGCGCTCATACCTGTTAGCAGAGTAAACAAAAAGCAGACGCCCGGACTGAGGCCCGTGAAGACATTCCTTCATGGGATCAAACAGACGTCCACGCCAGTTGAGCGCAGTTTTTCGGTGATGGGCTGCCCGATGAAAAGATCAGCAAGTATTTCAGTGCGGTCTTAGACACCTGACACATCCGGTCATGGGTTTGCGTCCGGCCTTAACGCCCTTCAAAATCCGCGTTACGTTTTTCCATGAATGCTATCACGCCTTCCTGAAAATCGCGGGTTTTGCCGCATTCGCCCTGCAATCGCGCCTCAAGCTTCAGTTGTGAATTGAGGTCGTTATCATAGGACGCGCGCAGGGCCTGCTTGACCCGGGCAAAGGCAGCCGTTGGTCCTGATGCCAGATCCCCGGCCCTTGCGCGCCAGTGGGCGGTAAATTCGTCGTCCGCCACAGCCTCCCAGATCATGCCCCAGTCGCTTGCCTGCTTCGCGGTGATCTTCTCGGCAAACAAGGCCGCCCCCATCGCCTTGGCAAATCCCATCTGACGTGGCAGCCAATAGGTGCCGCCAGCATCTGGTATCAGCCCGATCCGGGTAAAGGCCTGCATGAACACAGCACTTTCGGTGGCAATAACCACATCCGCCGCCAGCGCCAGATTGGCACCCGCCCCGGCCGCCGCACCGTTGACGGCACAGATGGTCGGAATGGGGCTGTCATAAATTGCACGCAGCATCGGTTCGTATTCGTCGCGCAGGGTCCGCTCCAGATTGGCATTCGCCGCATTGGCCCGGTCGCCCAGATCCTGACCCGAGCAAAAGGCTTGGCCCTCGCCGGTGATCACAAGCACCCGTGCTTCGCTACCAGCCTGCCTAACCGCATCAAAAATCTCTGCCCGCATCTGAGTATTTAGTGCGTTCATAACCTCAGGCCGGTTCAGGGTCACAACCGCAACCCCGTTGTCGATGCCAAGTGTAATAGTTGAATATTCCATGAAACCTCCGCGCCTTTTCACGCCAATTTACCGTATAGTCTTGCCAAGGGAAGGAAAACGCTCCGTAACTTCCCGCAAGCGCCCAGCCTACTTTTTCAAAATCGCCTCAAGGCGTGCCTGTTCCTTGTCACTCAGTGCGTCACCACCCTCACCTGTCCGTGCCCGGCGGCGCATATAAAGCACCCCACCAATAAGCGCGATCAGGAATAAAACCGGCCCCGCCGCCCATAAAACCAGGTTGGCACCGTCACGGTTTGGCGTCATCAACACGTATTCGCCGTAGCGCTCGGCGACATAGTCGACAACCGCCTGATCCGTATCCCCCTCAAGCAGCCGTTCACGCACAAGCAGGCGTAAATCTCGGGCAACTCCGGCATTGCTTTCATCAATGTTTTCACCCCGGCAGACCACACAGCGCAATTCTTGCGAAATAGCGCGGGCGCGGGCTTCAAGGGCAGGATCTTGCAAAACCTCATCCGGATTAACCGCAAAAAGCGGCGAGCCGATCAAAGCAAAGACAAGGAAAAGACGTTTCATTGCGCTGGCACCCCTTTTGCTGCGGGTTTAGTCACCGGCCGTGCGCGCGCCGCCCCGGCGGCCACCCGGTAACGTCTGTCTGTAAGGCTGATCAACCCGCCGAATGCCATGATAATGCAACCAGCCCAGATCCAATTTGCGAAGGGCTTGATGAACGTACGCACAGCCCAGCCACCACCCTCCTGCGGATCACCAATCACCAGATAAATGTCGCGCCACAATCCATTGGCAATCGCCGCTTCGGTGGTCGGCATACCCTCAACCGGATAGACCCGTTTTTCGGGGTAAAGGCGTACCAACTCGCGCCCATCGCGAACAACGCGCATCTCGGCTTTGGTGGAAATGAAATTGGGACCCTGTTCACGACTTACCCCCTCCAGCGTCACCTCATAACCGGCAACAGTGAAGCTTTCGCCCACCTGAGCGACGCGAATATCCTCGACCTGCCATGCCAGCAGCCCTGAAATCCCGATAAAGGTGATGCCCAGCCCTGAATGAGCCAAAGCCTTGCCCCAATCGGCCCGTGGTAGTTTCCTCAGCCGTGCGGCGCGTCCTTTAAACGGTCCGCGCCCTGTACGCAGCCACAGATCGGTAAACGCGCCGGCAATCAGCCAGATTCCCAGTGCAATGCCAACAGGTGCCAAGGCTGATCGCCCGGTTCCGACAGCCCATACCAGTACGCCTACGGACAGAGCCAGTACCGCGGCCCCCCAAAGCGGGCGCATGGTCCGGCCAAGACGTGCGCGTTTCCACGGCAGCATTGCGCCGATGGGCAAAACTATCGCCAGCACCACCATGAAAGGGGTGAAGGCAGCTTCAAAATACGGCGCGCCGACAGATAGTTTGCGGTCAAAGAACATCTCGGCCACCAGCGGCCAGATGGTGCCGATAAAGACCACCAGCGATGACACTGCCAGCAGGATATTATTCAATAGCAGCCCGCTTTCACGGCTTATCATGGCAAAGACCCCGCGCGCCTCCATCGACCGGCCACGGAAAGCAAAAAGCACCAGGGCCCCGCCGACAAATGCCGCCAAAATACCCAAGATAAACACACCGCGGGTCGGGTCGCTTGAAAACGCATGTACCGATGTCACGATACCCGAACGGGTGATGAACGTGCCGATGAGCGAAAAGCCAAAGCCGAGAATGGCCAGCAATACCGTCCAGCTTTTGAGGCTTTCGCGTTTTTCCACCACAATGGCCGAATGCAGCAAGGCCGCCGAAAACAGCCACGGCATGAAGCTGGCATTTTCCACAGGATCCCAGAACCAAAAACCGCCCCAGCCAAGCTCATAGTAAGCCCACCATGCCCCCAGCGCGATACCTACAGTCAGGAATATCCAGGCCGCCAGCGTCCACGGTCGGACCCAGCGCGCCCAGGCGGCGTCGACCCGGCCTTCAATCAGGGCGGCAACGGCAAAGCTGAAGGCCATCGAGAGCCCGACATAGCCGAGGTACAAAAATGGTGGATGAAATGCCAGGCCAATATCCTGCAATAGGGGGTTTAGCCCCTGGCCGTCAAAGGGTGGCTGCGCCAGCCGCAGGAAGGGGTTCGAGGTAAAGAGGGAAAAGCTGAGAAAAGCAGCGCCAATCGCCGCCTGCACCGCCAGCACCCGCGCGCGCAAAGACGGTGGCAACCCGCCGCCGAAAACCGCTGCCATCGCGCCGAACAAAGCCACGATCAGCACCCATAGCAGCATGCTGCCCTCGTGGTTGCCCCAGACCCCGGTGACTTTATAGAGCATCGGTTTTAAGGAATGCGAGTTTAGCACCACCAGTCGCAGCGAAAAATCCGAGGTCACGAAAGCATGGGTCAGAGCCGCAAAGGCCCCGGCCACCAATAAAAATTGCAGTACCGCCGCAGGCACCGCCAGCGCCATCCAGCCCTGCCAGCCCTTATGCGCACCGATCAGTGGTATTACCACCTGCACCAGCGCAACGCCCAGCGCCAGTATCAGCGCAAAATGTCCAACTTCTGTAATCATGGCGCGACATTATAACTTCTCCCGGAATTGACCAGTGCCAATGATGTGAATTGATGTCACACCGGGAAAAACCCCGGTTGCACCAGATCCCATTGTTGCTGCTCGGGCACCAATGCCCGTTGTCGCGGACAGGTGGGACGGCTTTTGTGTAGGTGTCTATGCGGGAACAGTTTATGACGGAATTGAAACAGTGTTCGGGATTATGGGCGGACATAACCGGCAATCCGGCACCTTCGTCTTTGGTGTCGAACTGGACGCATTCTCGGCTAGCCCTTCAAGCGATAGCGGGGTTTTTCTGAATGCCCGCGCTGGTGTTGCCCTTGGGGATACGCGCTTGTGTTCCTTAAAGCAGGCCGTGGTCAGTATAACGGAAATCTTGATCTAAATGGTGCAGGCCTAGGCGCCGAGTTTGCAGTGAGTGACAACCTTTCAATCCGGTTTGACTATGAGTGGCATAACATAACCGGAGCTGATGTCTTTGACGGATCGGCCTTTGCCAAACTGGGCGCGGTCTGGAGCTTCTAAAAGCGACGCAATGAAATTATTTCTGGGGGCCGTGCTAAAGCGCGGCCCCTTTTTTGTGAAACAGAGAAATTCCTGCCAAATAGCAAACGCCCCGGAAACCATCCTCGCCATTGGCTGGCACCAATGTCACACTATTTGTGGAAATTGGCAAAAAACAGCCTTAAGGCGAAAATGGGAGTTTTCCCTTCCGCATTTGTGATTATAAGTGATATTAGTAAAAAAAAGAATCCATGAGACATGATCTCGAGCATCCCGGAGAAAAAGGTTATGAAAATCCTCAAACTCACAAGTATTACAGCGGCCTTCGTCGCGGCCTTAAGCGGCGTTGCACTGGCCGGTTCCTATACGCCGCCGCCAATCGTGCCGCCTCTTGCCCCGCCGCCGCCTGCAGCACATGACTGGACAGGCATGTACGGCGACCTCTATGCCGGGCACTGGATCGACCCGGCTGTGGGTAATTACTTCGGTGCCAATATCGGCTATCTGGCCGGTGGCGGCGCGTTCCTATTTGGCGGCGAACTTGGCTTGATCTATGACCCATCCCTGGACTACACACAGTATACACTGGATCTTCGGGTCGGCGCGCCAGTCGGTGATAACGCGATGGTTTTCGCCAATATTGGTCTCGGCCAAGATGATGTCTCGGTGACTTTCGGTGAATACTCGATCGGTGGCCAATATGCCTTCGCGAGCAATGTATATGTTCGCGGAGAAGTCATTGGCCAGACCGCGATTAGCGGGGCTTCCGGCACAACCTCTGCCGTCCGGCTTGGACTTGGCTGGGGATTCTAAGCCCAAAACGAACTACAAAAAGCTGGCCAAGGCCGCCTCAGGGATAACGGCCTTGGTTTTTTGCGCTTATGCTATCCATTTGCGGCTCACACCAACAGGTAAATCCCTGCCGACAGGCCGACTGCGCCGATAACCGGCAATAAAAACGCTGCACCGTGCAGACCAAAGCTGCGGTGGATGACAGCGAAATGCAGCACTGCGCCGACAAAATAGAATGGCAGGAAGGCAAACAGGACCGGGCTTTCACGCAGCCACAAAGGTTGGCCGTTAAGGTTAAACAACCACCACCAGCCCAGGACAAAACCCGCCCCGGCCCAACTATAGGCCATGCCCAGCGCAAGGGGGGTGGCTCGCACCACGAATAGCCATAAGAAGGTGGCGGCGATCATCATCGCCATCAAGGTTATAGCCCCATATGCAACCTGATACACCGCCTGATATCCAAGCAGATAGTAGCCAATCTGAAACATGGCGATAAGGGCTAAAAGCATTAAAAATGCCTGTTTCATTGGCGTAGAACCTCTCTGACCACTGCATCCAAATCCCGTGCGGCTTTTTGGTTGCGTTCCAATGCTTTATGAAGCTCCACACCACCAAGAACCTGTCGGATCCAGGTCATTATCCGGCGACGAATAACAGGGGGTTTCATCGCCCCCTCCCTGCGGGAAGCCGCTCGCGGATGATGGTGGTGATTTCGATCAATATGGCCGAGTTTTTGTCCAGAACCGCACGCGTTGCCATGTCTTTTTGCACGTCGCGCCATAGAAGGTAAAAGACCAGCAAAACCCAAGGCCCGTGTTCAGCCACCAGACGCAGAACGATGTCAGACCCCACCGTCCTGCCTCCAATTGTCAAGGGCAGCATTGGGGCCCGCTTCCGGCTCAGGACCAGTGACCGACCCTGCCCCTGCCTCCAAAGCCTCAAGGGCGCGCAGATTTTGCGCTACCCCATCTACCCGCGCCATTGTTTCAGCAATAGAGCGTTGAAATTCCTGGCCTTTCAGTTGATGGCGGGCACCAAAATAAAAGCTGACAATAGCACCAAGCAACCACCAAAGCGGCTCGGGCACCAATGATATGCCCTGCATCCGTGAGGCGAACCAAACCGGGTTAGTCATCGCCGACATAAACAACCCCAAAGTACCCAACGCCAGCGCCGGGCGCGGCACCCGGTTCAAACCATCCATAAACCGGTCAAAGAGGCCCCGGCGCGGCAGGGCAAACTCGGCTGCGAACTGGTTCAGGGCAGCACCACGAAGCTGGACCTCGCGCTGACCCGCTGCTTCGCTGTTTTCACGAAAAACCTCGGCGGTTTCGCGCACGACATTGCGCCCGCCACCAAACAACAGGCTGAAAAGCGCTTCGATTATCCCCACGCTGCCACCCGCGTCCGATGTTCGGCGTCGCTCAGATGATATTCGGGCGATATGAACGCCTCGGCGCGTGTGATCCAACCGCCTTTGCCGCCATCGCGCCGCCGCGCGTATTTGCGACTGGCCGGGCGATTGTCAGCTAAGCGATAATAATAGTTGCGCCTTTCAATCCCATAGGCATCACGAAAATGGCCGGGGGCGCTTGCATATGCTGCCTCAGCGGCAGCAATCGTCATCGGCCCGATGGCCCCGTCTACAGCCAGGTCATGCCCCATACGTCTAAGCAGTTTTTGCAATATGCGAACAGCACCACCGCCTGCATTGACATACATGTCAAATACCGATGCCTGCACCGGTTCAGGCAAGGTATCTATGCGGGGGCGTTCAAAATAGTGCTTAACAAAGATGCCACGTGCTTGGTCTTTGGTTAGACTGCGCACATCGGCCTCGCTCACCCTCTCGTCGCCGTTCAGGTCCATCCCAAGGCGACGTAAAGTGTGAATCGTTACCCCGAAATTTGTCGCCCCGCCGGGATCATCGGGGTCATTTACATAGCCGCCTTCACGGTCAAGAATGTCGTCGGCAATCTCAAATACAGTTTTCATGAGCCTTAACCCCTACGTGAAATACACGCGGGACAGGCTGTTACCCAGTCGTTAACAAATCAAAAATCAGGCGTCCGGGTCAACATAAACACCCTGTTCTTTCAGGCTGTCAATAACCTCGCGGGGCATATAGCTTTCGTCATGTTTGGCAAGAATTTCCGTGGCTTGAAAGACATTATTGACGTAGTTACCCGTGCCAATCATGCTTTGGCCTTCACCGAACAAATCGGGCAGGATACCGCTGAAGGCAACTGGCACCTCAACCCCGTAATCGGTGACAACAAAATGCACGATCTCACCTTCACCGCGAACAAGGCTGCCCTCAACAACCACACCGCCAAGACGGAAAACCTCGCTTTCACGTGGTGGATCTTCAAGCAGTTGCGTCGGCGAGCGGTATAGATTGATGCCATCTTTCATCGCATAGCCGATCAGCACAGTCGCCACGGCCAGAGCAACGAAAGTCAGCACGATCACCTGAATGCGGCGCCGTTTCTTCAAGCTTTTCATTCCAGCCATTTCAATTCCTCCTCAGGGAAATACAGGGGCATGCGTCAGCCCCGTGGTTTCCGCTTCACCTAACATGATATTCGCATTTTGCAGCGCCTGGCCGCTTGAACCCTTGGTCAAATTGTCAAGCGCTGCCACCACGATCGCACGACCTTCTATCCGGTCTGCGCTGACCCCGACATGGCAGAAGTTTGAGCCGCGGATATGCCGGGTCGAAGGCAGTTCACCCATTGGCAACGTCACCATGAAAGGTTCATCCTGATAGGCCCTGGTCAGCGTATCAAATACACGATCGGGATCACCCTTGACGTAAACCGTTGCCAATATGCCCCTATTGGCCGGGATCAGATGTGGCGTGAACTGCACGCGCACCTCGCGCCCGGCAATCAGGCTGAACTCTTGATCAAACTCGGCCAGATGTCGGTGGGTGCCACCGGCTGCATAAGCATGCGCACCCTCGCTCAGCTCTGCGTGCAGCAGGTTTTCTTTCAGCGCGCGCCCTGCCCCGGAAACCCCGGTTTTAAGGTCAATGATGATTTCATCCAGATCAATCACCCCGGCGGCGATCAACGGCCGCAAGGCATATTGTCCGGTGGCGGCGTTACAACCCGTGCCGGCGACGACCCGCGCAGTGCGAATGTCGTCACGATAAAACTCGGTCAGACCATAGACGGCCTCGGCCTGGACCCCAAGGGCCGCGTGTTCGCCGCCATACCAACGTGCGTATTCTTGCGGATCACGCAGCCGGAAATCAGCGGAAAGATCCACTATTTTCAAGTGCTTGGGAAGGTCGCGTATGACTTCCTGACTGGTTGCATGCGGCAAGGCGCAAAAGCATAGATCAATATCCGCAAAGTCGATCTGGTCAATTTTCACCAGTTCAGGCAAATCCAGATGCCTGAGATGCGGGAACACCTTTGCCATCGGCAACCCGGCCTTGGAATTGGCCGCAAGTGCCGCGATCTCCATCGTCGGATGGGTTGCGATCAGGCGCACAAGTTCGGCCCCGGTATAGCCGGACGCACCCAGAATGGCGATTTTATGGGTCATGGTGACCTCTTTTTTCTATCAGTGGATATGTAGGTGTTTTGCAGGCGCGCCGCAATCACGCAGCTTCGAAAATGATCTTTCGTCGCAGGAAGGCAGTGGCACGGTTGGAAACTTTGGGTGCGTCACCAGTTGTCAGAAACTTCGACACCGCGCCTCCTCCGCGCATATTTGGATGCCGGATCAGATAATCAGCAAGGCTTTCAGCCACCAGCCCAGCCTGACTGAACACTCTGACTTTCGTGCCCAGCGCCTCCTGAAAAACTTCTTCCATCAGGGGATAATGGGTGCAGCCCAGCATTGCTGCGTCCGGTTCCGGCATTTTGCGCAACAAGGCATCGACATGACTGCGCACCAGCGCATCAGCCAAAATCATGTCACCGTCTTCGATGGCGTCGACCACGCCGCCGCAGGCTTGGGCCTCGACATCGACGCCGATAGCGCGAAATGCCAGTTCACGCTGAAAAGCACGGCTGGCAACGGTGGCTGGTGTGGCGAAAAGCGCCACATGTTTGACGTCAACCTCGCGCGGGGGAGAGTTATCGCCCCAGTCGCGCTCTGTCAGCGCCTCTATCAAAGGTACAAATACCCCCAACACCCGTTTGCCTTCAGGCAGCCCGCCCTCCTGCATCCGCCGCAGGGCGGCAGCAGAGGCTGTATTGCAGGCCAGGATCACCAGATCACAACCTTCGTCCCACAGGCGCGATACCGCAGCCCGGGTCAGCGCCAACACATCATCCGCGTCCCTCACCCCGTATGGCGCGTTTGCGTTGTCGCCATAATAGACGAAATCAACATCCGGCAGCCGTTTGGCCACCGCGTCCAGTACCGTCAGCCCGCCAAGGCCACTATCAAAAACTCCAACTGCCATGGCTCCTCTCATGCCTCGTTTTTCTGGTTGGGTTCAAGCCTGAAATACCTATTCGGCGGCCTCAACTGAAGATTGGGCTGCAACAAAGCTTTGCATCAGCCGGTCACGCTTGAGGCGCGCCTCATGAGCATTTTCCGCCTTTACCGCGCCAAAGCCACGGATACCCATTGGAAGTTCCGCAAGCGCGATGGCATATTCCCGGTTAATGTTAGTCAAACCCTTGATTACAATCCCCATATCAGCCTCATAGGCGCGGATCAGGTCACGCTCCATACGTCGCTCGGACGAATGCCCGAAAGGATTAAATATGGTGCCGCGCAGGCGTTTCAGGGATGCCAACCAGGTAACCATCCGAACCGCGCCGGGACCAAATTTGCGTTTTCTCGGACGTCCGTCAGGACCAATGCGCGAAAACAACGGCGGGGCCATATGATAACTCAGCTTCAGGTCGCCATCAAATTCGGTCTGCACCTTCTCCGCGCTGCCTTTAAGTAGCCGCGCCACCTCGTATTCATCCTTATAAGCCAATACCTTATGATAGCTTTCGGCAATTGCTGCTTTCAATTCCGGGTCTTCAGCACGCTCCACCATCCGAAGGTAACGCGCGGCCAGCCGTTTGGACTGGTAGGTCACCAGATGTTCCGCGCGCAAAGCGATTTTGTCCTCCAGAGTTTTCGGAAGCTCGATCACTTCGGCCACCAGATGTTTTGCCGCCTCATCCGGGTGGGTTGCGACCCAGCGCCCCAAGGCAAAGGCACGTTGGTTTCGCTCGGGTGCCTGTCCGTTCAGCGTGATTGCTTGCATCAAGGCGTCGAATGTAAGTGGCACCAGCCCCTTTTGCCACGCGGCCCCCAGTACCATCATGTTTGAATAGATCGAATCGCCCAGCAAAATACGTGCCAGCTCGGTGGCATCAAAAAGTGTCAGGCGGTCACGAATACGTGCCTCTAGCGAAAGCGCCAGCCGCGCGCCGGGAATGGCGAAATCAGGTTGGCGGGTAAAGTCTCCGGTGACCGTTTCGTGGCTGTCCACCACCGCGCCGGTGCGCCCCGTTTTTGTCAGGCCCAGGGTTTTTGCGGCTGCCGAAACCACCAGTTCGCCGCCAATCAGCGCGTCACATTCCCCGGTTGCAACGCGGATGGCTGAAATATCCTCGGGCCGGTTGGCAAGCCTGAGATGCACAAGCACCGCGCCACCCTTTTGCGCAAGTCCTGCCATCTCCATCATGCCGGCACCCTTGCCATCGATATGCGCGGCCTGCGCCATGATCGCACCAATGGTCACGACGCCAGTGCCACCAACCCCAGTGATCACCGTGTTGAATGTGCCGACAATGGATGGCAGAGCAGGCTCGGGCAGATCCGGCAGCTCAATTTCGGTCACAGCGGTCTTCTTAAGCGTTGCACCCTCAACCGTGATCATGGCCGGGCAGAAACCGTTAAGACATGAAAAATCCTTGTTGCATGAGCTTTGGTCGATGGCGCGTTTGCGGCCCAGTTCGGTTTCAACCGGTACAATCGAGACACAGTTTGACTGCACCCCGCAATCACCACAGCCTTCGCAAATGTCTGTGTTGATGAATACGCGGGCATCGGGGTCGGGAAACAGGCCGCGCTTGCGGCGACGGCGCTTTTCAGCCGCACAGGTCTGAACATAAAGAAGGACCGATACGCCTTTCAATTTACTAAGTTTTTCTTCGACCGGCAGTAGTTCTTCGCGCGTATGCCTGCTTACTTCCTTGGGGAAGGCCGCAAAGTCGATTTCCTCTTTATCATCGTAAACCAACACCACTTTCTTGACACCTGCCGCCAGCACCTCGCGGGCAATACGCGGTGCATCCAACCCACCCTCGTTTGACTGCCCGCCGGTCATCGCCACCGCATCATTATAAAGGATCTTATACGTCATCGTCGTGCCTGCCGCGACTGCCGCGCGGATGGCCATAATGCCGGAATGGTTAAAGGTTCCGTCACCGATGTTTTGAAATACATGTTCGCGGGTTGAAAACGGCGCTTCGCCAATCCAGTTCGCGCCTTCGCCACCCATGTGGGTAAAGCCAATGGTCGAGCGGTCCATCCACTGCACCATGAAATGGCAACCAATACCCGCGTAAGCGCGCGCGCCTTCTGGCAACTTGGTCGAGCTGTTATGGGGACAGCCCGAGCAGAAATACGGTAACCTTGCGGCGATATCGGGGGCATTGTCAGCCTTGCGGGCCTCGTCCAACGACACCATCCCGGCCTTGACCCCGTCAGTATCGCGGCCTTCATCAATCAGGATATTACCGATCTTTTCAGCTATCATAATCGGATCAAGCGCAAAACGTGTCGGAAACAGCTCCTGCCCCTTATCGTCATACCAGCCGAAAATTCGCCGCCCCCGGCGATTGTCAAAAATCGCCTCCTTGGCTTGCACTTCAAGCAGTTTGCGCTTTTCTTCAACCACGACAATCAAGTCCAGCCCCTCGGCCCAGTCCTGAAAGCCTTTCATGTCCAAAGGCCAGGTCTGCGCAACCTTGTATGTGGTCAGGCCCAGCCGTTCAGCCTCGGCTTGATTTATCCCCAGCAAGTTGAAGGCATGCACCAGATCAAGCCAGTTTTTCCCGGCAGCAACAAAACCAATTTTCGCACCGGGCTTGCCCCAGACCCTTTTGTCGATATTGTTGGCATGGGCAAAAGCCTCGGCGGCGATGCGTTTAAAATCAATCATCCGCGCCTCTTGCGGGATACGGTCATCAATCATGCGAATATTCAATCCGCCCTGCGGCATTTCAAAATCAGGGGTTACAAAGCTCATCCGATCTGGATTTCCGTCCACCACCGAGGTCACCTCGATCGTGTCCTTCATAAGCTTCAGGCCAGCCCAGACCCCAGCAAAACGGCTGAGCGCGAAGGCATAAAGGCCGAAATCAAGAATTTCCTGCACCCCAGCAGGGCTGAGCACCGGCATATAGGCGTCAACCATCGCCCAGTCGCTCTGGTGCAACGTGGTAGAACTTTCGCCAGTGTGATCATCCCCCAGCGCCATCACAACGCCGCCATTTTTCGACGTTCCGGCCATATTGGCGTGGCGCATCACGTCGCCCGAACGGTCGACGCCCGGTCCTTTTCCGTACCAAAGCCCGAAAACGCCATCATGGGTACCCTCGCCGCGCAACTCAGCCTGCTGGCTGCCCCAAAGTGCGGTCGCGGCCAAATCTTCATTCAACCCCGGCTGAAACAAAACATCTGACGCGCTAAGCTGCTTTTGTGCCCGACTCATCCATATATCAACCGCACCCACAGGTGACCCGCGGTAACCAGTGACCAGTCCGGCAGTGTTCAGCCCAGCGGCCATGTCACGTGCTTTTTGCATCAGCATCAGGCGTACCAAAGCCTGAGTTCCGTTTAAGAGAACCGGCGATTTCTCCAGATCAAAACGATCGCTGAGTGAAATGTCAGGCTTGCCCATGTATCCTCCGAGAAGCGAGTTTTGCCGCATTTTAGGTCAAAAACTCTGACCTACCAAATCATTTCTTTGCCATATTTGGCTGGTTTTTTGCCATCTGGACCCGCTATAGATATGTAAAAGTAAAAGCGACGACAGGGTACAGGTTATTTCAAAATGGACTGGGATAAGCTCAGAATATTTCACGCCGTGGCAGATGCCGGCAGCCTGACCCATGCAGGCGAGACATTGCATCTTAGCCAATCTGCGGTTTCGCGTCAGATCAGGGCGCTGGAAGAGGCACTGAATGCCACGCTTTTCCACCGCCATGCGCGCGGATTGATTCTTACCGAACAGGGTGAATTGCTGTTTGACGCCACTAATGCCATGTCACAGCGCCTTGACGCAGCCGTTGCGCGCATTCGAGATTCAAAAGAGGAAGTCTTTGGTGAACTACGCGTAACCACGACAATCGGCTTCGGCTCCCTGTGGCTGGCCCAGCGACTACCCAAACTTTATGACCAATATCCGGGCCTGAAGATCGACCTGATGCTCGAGGAACGCGTGCTTGACCTGCCGATGCGCGAGGCAGATGTGGCAATCCGCATGAAAGAGCCCAGTCAGGCCGACCTGATCCGCAAACGATTGATGAGTGTGAATATGCGGCTTTATGCGTCGGGGGCCTATCTGAGCAAAAATGGCGCGCCGCAAACGCCCGAGGATCTGGCGGATCACCGTCTGATTTGCCAAAACACCCGCTCGACCCAGGTCTCTGCCGCCTCCAGCTTTACCCGCTACCTTCTGACCCTGAATATTCAGTCCTTGCTGACCGTGAATAACTATTTCGGAACATTGCAGGCGACGCTGAACGGTCTGGGCATCGGTGTGCTGCCGGATTATGTAACCCGCGATTTTCCTGATCTTCAGCATATTCTGCCAGAGGTCAAAAGCCAGGAAATCCCGGTTTTTCTGGCTTACCCGGAGGAATTGCGCCAATCCAAACGCATCGCGGCTTTCCGCGACTTTGTTGTTGATGAGATCATGGCCGAACGGCGCCGAAGCCGCGAAGAGAGTTAGGTTCAAACAATTGAATCCGGACGGTTCCTTTTGAAGCACGTACCAAACTCAAATTCAGATATGCAAATATTGCATAGCGGCATTGCAAAGGAACTTCTTGAAACAGCCACCCCTGCCCCCTAAATCATATTCAAAGCCGACGTATTGTTGGTTTTTACCTCCCTGTTGGACTTGGCCGAGCTTTGTGCTCGGCCTTTTTTTTACCTATTTAGGCGCAGAGTCTGGCGCTGAAGCTATATTCATGTATTGTAATATGTAACAATAGCGCGACTTGGGAGAATACTATGACCGCCATTACCAGAATACTTGCTTTGATCGGGATTATCGCCATTGGCCTTCTGATCTGGATCGGACCGGGTCTGTGGAAATACAAGCAGGCCTTTGACAGTTTCGACGACAAGGCACTTGCGACTTATATGTCAATGGGCGACCGGTTGGTGGAAACCGGCAATTCTGCCGCTGCCACTGTCTGGAGCGTCAAGGTGGCCGAGGGGCTGAGCTTTGAAGAGATTGACGAGAGCATCCAGGCCGTGGCCATCGACCGCAATATCAAAGGCGTGGGCGTGCTTCCCTTAGGCGATCAGGTCGAGGCGATGACCGGCGAGCCTTGGCGCAAGCTGAAGATCTACCTCTACTGCAACCCCCTGACTGCGGCCAAGATGGTCGAA
>JAAEUB010000167.1 GCA_024227755.1 Paracoccaceae bacterium
CGAGCGCTGGCAACATGTGCGGTCATTTATTTTAATAAAAGGGGCCAGGATCATATAATTTCTGAAAGTTGAACTCAAATCGTTATTTCTCCCTGCCTGGCCTCAAGCGCTGACGATTCGTCGACCATGGTAGCGCGCACATGAGTGAGTGCAACGCTGCGTTGGCAGCTGAGCACATAAGTCTCGGCCTGGCTAAGCGAGGATTGGGAACGGCTAACCTGCGGTGTACCAGTGACGGCGATAGGCGCTGTTGAGATTACACATCGCGTCACCCGAGGGTGATGACGATGCGAGGGATGGGTGCTACATGTTCGGGAATAACCAACAGGTGTGTGGTCATGAGCGCGTTGGCGTGAAGCGCGCATCGCGCCTGCGGCTGCACTTCGCCTAGCCAGTGGAGGTAAGCGTGGTTGTCTTCTTCCTCAATGAAGCAGGGTTCGCGGTTGTGTCCGCGCTGCACGACATGCCGGGATAGGCCATCAAGGTGAATACGGGGTCGACTGGGTATCTATAAACGATAGCTTTAATATTCGAGCCTGGCCCCTTTTATTCACTTTTATTCAGAAACCCTGCTGGCTGATGGGCGGGCGTTGAAGGCCTTTTTTTATTCTGGCCACCGGTGCCCGCCCCATGCCGCTGCCGTTTCCGGGCGCCAATCACCTGGCGACCAGCACAGAATTCCTGGCGCGCGACCATCTTCCGCCCAGGTTGGTGTTTGTGGGTGGTGGGTTTATTTCTTTCGAATTCGCCCATTTTGCCGCACGTCTTGGGCCGGCCGCTGGCACAACCATTCTGGAAGTGGCGCCGCGGCCTCTGGGCCCATTTGACGCTGAGATGGTTGATGCGCTGGTGGCAGCCTCACGGGCTGAAGGAATCGACATCCAAACCGGTGTGCAGATCGAAGCGGTTGAAAAAAGCGGTGCCGGTTGGGTTGTCAAAACCGGCGGCCATGCCAACTTCGAGGCCGATCTGGTC
>JAAEUB010000168.1 GCA_024227755.1 Paracoccaceae bacterium
CTCCAATCTCCCCCCTTGAGGGGGAGATGTCACCGCAGGTGACAGAGGGGGGTGCAGACTATCCACACCCGCCAAATCCGCATTTGATAACAACGCCTTCACCCCCCTCTGACCGCTTCGCGGCCATCTCCCCCTCAAGGGGGGAGATTGGAGGATGGAGGACGACTATCAGTTTCACCCGAATTCAACCCTATCCACTTTCCGTCATCCCCGTTTGCGTGGGGATGACGGAATGTCGGGATGGCTTTGCTCAAACTGTAGCAACGCTGTCTTTCTCCAATGGCAAAATCACAACACCCCGGCGGGGCATCACCCGATGACCATCGCCGACAAGCTCGCCAGATATTTTACCTCACGCGGTTGCGATCTGCCGGATATTGCCATTCTGCAACCGGCTGATCCGTTTTTGGAGACGGCTGGAGAAGATCTGCGACGGCGTGTATTTATTACCGGTAATGAACACGGTGATGCGCTGTGTCTGCGGCCTGAATTTACCATTCCGCTTTGTCTGTACCATCTGGCAGAGGCCGGTTTGAAGCCGCGTCGTTATGGTTGTCTGGGTCCGGTGTTTCGCCAGTGGCGTAATGGCAGGGGTGAATTTCTGCAGGGCGGCATTGAAGATTTTGGCCGCAGTGATGTGGTCAATGCCGATATTGACTGTCTGGCCGATGCCCATGGTTGCCTTGAGGCGCTGGGGGCCGGAACGACCCATACGCTTCTGGGTGATCAGTCGGTATTCGAAGCCGTGGTCGCCGCACTTGGCCTGCCACAGGGCTGGCAGACACGGCTGGTCAGGGCCTTTGGTGATGAACAGCAACTTGCAACGCATGTATCACGATTGACCAATGGGGCTTCTAAAACCTCCAGCTCCATGGAGAGTGATCTATTGGCACTGATAAATGCCGGTAAGGTGGCTGCCGTGGAAAAAGCCGTTGCCGACAAAATGGCAACGGCCAGCCTGCCGGTCCACGGCGGGCGAACAGCCGTGGAAATCGCGCGGCGGGCGGTGGTCAAGGCAAGGCTTGCGGCGGTACGGCTGGACAAGGCCCATGCGGCCGCATTGAAAGACTTTCTTGCCATTGATGTCTCGGCAGACAAAGCCGCCGAAAGGCTGGTGGAATTTGAACGCATCCACGCGCTTGATCTGGGTGCCGCCAAGGCCGGACTGATCGAGCGGCTTGCAAGGCTGGGCGAACGCGGACTGCCGCTTGGCTCGTTCCGCTACAAGGCCTCATTTGGACGAAAACTTGACTACTATTCAGGTCTTTTATTTGAAATTTATGTCGATGACAATCTGCAACCGGTGGTCGGCGGCGGGCGCTATGACCGGTTGATGACGCTGCTCGGCAGTGACCACCCGGTTCCGGCCGTCGGATTTGCCATCTGGCCGGGACGGCTTGCGGTATCGGGAGATGCAGGATGAGCCTGATCATTGGCATACCCTCAAAGGGCCGGTTGAAGGACAAGACGCTTGGTGTGTTCGAAAGCGCCGGGCTGTCGGTCCGGCTGCCCGGTGACGCACGCAATTATCGCGGCACGATTGATGGCAAGGAAAGCGTCGAAATTGCCTTTCTTTCGGCCTCGGAGATTGCCCGCGAACTGTCACTGGGCAATATCCATATGGGCGTGACCGGTGAGGATCTGGTGCGCGAAAATATCCCGCACTGGGATGAAAAGGTTGAACTGGCCGTTCCCCTCGGGCTCGGTCATGCGGATGTGGTGATCGGAGTCCCCGAAGCGTGGATTGACGTTGAGACCATGGCTGATCTTGATGACGTGGCAGC
>JAAEUB010000169.1 GCA_024227755.1 Paracoccaceae bacterium
TGCACTGGATGACCTTCGGGCTGGCCTGTTGTGCGGTTGAGATGATCCACGCAGCGACGCCGCGCTATGATATCGAACGCTTCGGTACTGCGCCGCGCGCTTCTCCGCGTCAGTCTGACCTGATGATTGTCGCCGGAACCGTTACAAACAAAATGGCCCCGGCATTGCGAAAGGTCTACGACCAGATGCCCGATCCGCGCTATGTGATTTCGATGGGGTCGTGCGCCAATGGTGGTGGATATTATCATTATTCATATTCGGTGCTGCGCGGCTGTGACCGTATTGTACCGGTAGATGTGTATGTACCGGGTTGCCCGCCAACTGCCGAGGCGCTGGTCTATGGCCTCTTGCAACTTCAGCGCAAGATCCGCCGCACCGGCACGATTGTGAGGTAGAGATGAGCGCAGACGAATATACTGAGCTGGAGGAACTGGCCGAGCTGATCGCCACCAAGCGCCCTGATTGTGTGGCTTCGGCCGAGGTGGTTCGCGGTGAGCTTACCCTGGTTTGTCCACCTGCCTGTCTGGTAACTCTGATCGAGTTTCTGAAAATTGACCGCAATTGTCAGTTTTCGACATTGGTGGATATCACAGCCGTTGATTACCCATCGCGCGAAAAGCGTTTTGACGTGGTTTATCACCTGCTGTCGATGTACCAAAACCACCGCATCCGGATTAAGACAGCCCTGCGCGAGGACGAGCCTATGGCCTCGATCACCTCGGTTCATCCCAGCGCCGGATGGTTTGAGCGTGAAATCTTCGACATGTTCGGGATCATCTTCACCGGTCACGCCGACCTGCGTCGACTGCTTACCGACTACGGCTTTCGCGGCCACCCTCTGCGCAAGGATTTCCCCACGACCGGCTATACCGAGCTGCGTTTTGACGAGGCGGAAAAACGAGTGGTCTATGAACCCGTGAACCTTACTCAGGATTACCGGCAGTTTGATTTCCTCAGCCCGTGGGAGGGCGCTGAATACGTCCTGCCCGGTGACGAAAAAAACGGTGGGGCGGAAGGTTAAGATGACTGCGCAGAGCCTCATATTCTGTGTCGGTGCTGCCAAGGCCGGAACTTCGTGGTTGCATAATTATTTGCGTTCGCATGATGAGTGCTATCTGCGTAGCCTGAAAGAGCTCCACTATTTCAACGCGCTTGATCGCGGCGGCAGCAAATGGCACCGCAAGCAGATGGTCAAGCGGCTTGACGAAGTTCAGGGCAAGCTTTCACTTCAAGACGGAAATCAAGAGCAAGTGCAATTGGCTGCCGATCTTGAGGCCTGGCTAGATGTGTTTGATGGCGAAACGCCGGTAGACCGGGCATATCTGGATTATGTCGGGCTTGACCGCGAAAAGGCAAAGATCGTGGGTGACTTCACCCCGGCCTATGCTTTGCTTTCCAAGCGGATGCTGGCACATATGGCCAGTTTAGCAAAGAAGGTACGCGTTATTTTTCTAATGCGCGAACCAGTAGATCGGTTGTGGTCAAATATCCGCATGAATGTTGCTCGGCGCGGACCGCAGGTGATGACGCATGAGGTTGATAGCTATCTGAGCGGTGAAAACCGTAACCTGATCCAGCGTTCAAATTACCGGCGTACGCTGAACAGGCTGCTTGAGGTGCTTCCGCGTGATGCGCTGCATTTAGAGTTTTACGAGCGTCTGTTCACGCCAGAGGCGATTGAAAGGCTATGTGGTTTTCTCGGTATTGCGCCCAAACCGGCCGCGTTTTTGCGGGTGGTTCATGGCGGGCGAAAGTCCACACTCGATCCGGAAATGCGGGTCCGGCTTCAGGCCAGTTTGAAGCCACAATATAATTATGTCGATAAGCTGATGGGCGGGCTGCCCAGCGAATGGACTAACAGGATGGTAAGCGCATGATGGATGGATCCAAGGGCTTTAGCGATACGCTGACCGGCGAGCAGCGCATTCGCAATTTCAATATCAACTTTGGCCCGCAACACCCGGCGGCTCACGGTGTTTTGCGTATGGTGCTGGAGCTTGACGGCGAGATTATCGAACGTGCTGACCCGCATATTGGCCTGTTGCACCGCGGCACCGAAAAGCTGATGGAAAGCCGCACCTACCTGCAATGTCTGCCATATTTTGACCGGCTGGATTATGTCGGTACGATGAACCAGGAACATGTCTGGTGTCTGGCGATTGAGCGTCTGACTGGCACCGAAGTGCCGCGTCGCGCCAGCCTGATCCGGGTGCTTTATCTGGAAATGGGCCGCATTCTGAACCACGTTCTGAATGTCACCACGCAGGCGCTGGATGTCGGCGCGCTGACCCCGGTCAGTTGGGGCTTTGAGCAGCGCGAGCAGTTGGTGGGATTTTATGAACGTGCCTCGGGTGCGCGTCTTCACGCGGCCTATTTTCGCCCCGGTGGTGTACATCAGGATCTGCCTGACGACCTGATTGATGACATTGAGGCATGGTGCGAAGAATTCCCTGCCTTCATGGACGACCTCGATGGGTTGCTGACGGAAAACCGCATTTTCAAACAACGCAATGTCGATATCGGCATCGTTACGGAGCAAGACATCCTTGACTGGGGCTTTTCAGGCGTGATGGCACGTGGATCGGGCCTGGCGTGGGATCTGCGCCGCGCCCAACCTTATGAGCTTTATGATGAATTTGAATTCCAGATCCCGGTGGGCAAAAACGGTGACTGCTATGACCGGTATCTGCTGCGCATGGCTGAAATGCTGGAATCGATGAAGATCATGCAGCAGGCAATTCAAAAGCTACGCGCACCTGAAGGGCAGGGCGACGTGCTGGCGCGCGGTAAGCTGACCCCGCCCAAGCGCGGCGACATGAAAACCTCGATGGAAAGCCTGATCCACCACTTCAAGCTTTATAGCGAAGGGTTCCATGTGCCCGAGGGCGAGGTTTACGCTGCCGTCGAAGCACCCAAGGGTGAGTTCGGGGTTTATCTGGTTTCAGACGGGTCAAACAAACCCTACCGGGCCAAGATCCGCGCGCCGGGATACCTGCATTTGCAGGCGATAGACCACATTGCCACCGGTCACCAACTGGCCGATGTTGCCGCCATTATTGGCTCACTTGATGTTGTGTTTGGGGAGATTGACCGCTGATGCTGCGCCGTTTGTATCATACGCAACCGACTAGTTTCGCTTTCGCCGATGCCAATCAGGCATGGGCCGAGGCGCAGATGACCAAGTATCCTGAGGGGCGTCAGGCCTCGGCTGTGATCGCGCTTTTGTGGCGCGCACAAGAACAGGAAGGGTGGCTTTCGCAGCCCGCTTTGGAATACGTCGCCGACATGTTGTCGATGGATTATATCCGTGTGCTTGAGGTGGCGACTTTCTACTTCATGTTCCAGTTGCAGCCGGTTGGCTCGGTGGCGCATTTCCA
>JAAEUB010000170.1 GCA_024227755.1 Paracoccaceae bacterium
ATCTTAACGTCGCTTGAATTTGTGCCGCCATTGAAAACCTGCGAGGTTCACGTGAATCCCATGTAAGGAGGGCACGATGTCCGCAAATATTGACGATATTCTGAGCGCTGCAAGACAGCACACGAATGAGGTAATAACCCCGAATGTTGACGCCTGGAACAAGGCTGGCATCTGGCCGCGTGATGCATCCGACAAGGCGGCAGCACTTGGCCTCACCGGGCTTTACGCGCCTGAGGAATGGGGTGGGCAGGGGCTTTCCCTTGGGGACGGCATTCAGGTTTATGAGGAACTGGGAAAGGGCGACGGGGCTTATGCCTTCACGCTTAGCATGCACAATATCTGCACCTTTGCCACCTGTGGCTATGGCACTGACGCTTTCAAAGCTGAATGGGCACGTGATCTGACGTCGGGACGCAAACTGGCAAACTTTGCCCTGACCGAGCCACAATCGGGATCGGATGCGGTGAACATGTACTCGCGCGCGGTGATCAACGGCGATGGCACCTGGACCATTAATGGCGCCAAGGCCTGGGTCTCGCTGGCGGGCGAGGCTGACGTTTATCTGACCGTGGTGAAAACCAGCGACAAGCCCGGGCATCAGGACATGGCAATGATCGCCATTCCAAAGGACACTCCCGGCCTAAGTTTCGGCCCGAGGTATCAGACGCCCTCGTATGACTTCCTGCCGCTGGCCGAAATGTACATGAAGGATGTGACCGTTTCTGAAGACAATATCATCTTGCCACCGGGTCAGGGGTTGCAGGGTGCCCTGATGGCCATCGACATTGCGCGCGTGTCTATTGCTTCGGGTTGCTGCGGGTTGATGCAGACGGCATTGGACACGGCATTGTCTTATGCCAAAAACCGCAAGATGTTTGGCGCCAAAAACCTTGATCTCGATGGTATCCAGTGGATGCTTGGCGATGTAGCGACCGAGCTTGAGGCGTCAAAGCACCTCTACCGCGCCGCCGCCAACGCGCTGGGCACTCCCGAGGGTCCCTTGATGGCAGCCCACGCCAAACGCTTTGTGCCGGATGCTGCTGTAAATGCTGCCAATACATGCACGCAGGTGCTGGGTGGTATGGGGCTGTTGAAACCATACGGGCTGGATCGTTTGTCGCGTTTGGCGCAGATGTTGCGGATTGTTGACGGAACAACCGAGGTTAGCCGAGTGGTAATTGGGCGGGCCTTGCAAAAACGCGCTCGCACCTTGCCGGATCTGCCGGTTCCCAAAGGATACGGAGAGGAATAGACATGACTTTCAATGCTCTAATGGTCGAAAAGAACGAAGAAACCGGTGAAGACGGTATTTCGCTTCAGGCAATCACCGAAGACCAATTACCCGAGGGTAACGTCACTGTCGCGGTGGAGTACACCACGGTGAATTTCAAGGACGGGTTGTTCATGGGTGGGCCGGGCAGCCGCCTGCAGGCCTATCCGCATGTCCCGGGGATCGATTTTGCCGGAACGGTCGAGGCATCATCGGACGACCGCTACAAACCCGGTGACAAGGTGGTGCTGACCGGCTGGCGCGTGGGTGAAACGCACTGGGGCGGATTTGCTCAGAAGGCGCGGGTCAATGCCGACTGGCTGGTGCCAATGCCAGACGGGCTGGACACGAAAATGGCGATGGCCGTGGGCACGGCGGGCTTTACCGCGATGCTGGCGGTCATGGCGCTGGAAGATCACGGGTTGAAGCCAGGCCAGGGACCGGTTCTGGTTACCGGGGCTTCGGGCGGTGTTGGTTCGGTGGCGACTGCGGTTTTGGCTAATCTGGGCTATGAGGTCGCGGCCGTGACCGGACGCCCAGAAGGCGCTGATTACCTGCGCGACCTTGGTGCCAGCCAGATCGTGGCGCGCGAAGAACTCAATGAGGTCACCAAACGCCCGCTGGAACGCGAGGTCTGGGCTGGTTGTGTCGAGGCCGTCGGCGGTGAAATGCTGGCGCGTATCCTGGGGCAGATGAAGTACGGAACCTCTGTGGCGACAATCGGGCTGGCGGGCGGGGCAGCGCTTCCGGCCAACGTCATGCCATTTATCCTTCGCGGGGTTAACCTTTTGGGCATTGAAAGTGTGATGCAGCCCTATGACAACCGCCTCAGGGCATGGAAGCGCATCGCAACCGACCTGCCGATGGACAAGCTGGCGGCGATGATAAGCCCTGCAACGCTGGCGGATGTGCCGAGTTTGGGGCGCGACATCCTTAAGGGTAAGGTCCGTGGCCGCGTTGTTGTCGATGTAAACGCCTGAAATTTTTAGACCGGGATGGTGGGGCTGGAATGCCCCACCGATCATTCACAGTAGGGGGCTGTCTCATGACCTATGACAATGAAAACATCTTCGCCAAAATCCTGCGTGGTGAAATCCCGTCCCATAAGGTTTACGAGGACAACGACACCTTCGCCCTCATGGATATCATGCCGCGCAGCCCCGGTCATGTACTGGTGATCCCAAAAGCGCCGGTGCGCAATATGCTTGACGCCGACCCTGCTTCTCTGGCGGCAACAATTTCGACAGTGCAACACATGGCGCGTGCCGTGAAGCAGGCCTTTGCGGCAGACGGAGTAACCGTTCAACAGGCCAACGAAAAGGCGGGCGGGCAAGAAGTCTTTCACCTGCATTTCCACGTCTTGCCGCGCTATGACAAGGTCCGGATGGACCGTCCGGGCCAGATGGGCGATATGGAAGAAATAGCTCGAAATGCAGCCAGAATTCGCGCTGTTCTGGAGGGCTGATTTTTTTGCGCAGATACCTGTTGACCCACAATAGGGACGATGTATTTCACCGGAATACCGGAATACCGGAATACCGGATGTCGGGGTTGCGCGGCTGAAAACTAAAAAAACGGCCTTATAACAGCTATTTACCCGAATTTATTTTGAGGCTGTCGTGATCTGTGCCAGGGACTTGATCTTGGCCAATGCCGCACCTGAATCAATCGACTCGCGCGCCATTTCCGCGCCGTCTTTGAGGTCTGACACCTTGTCTGCCACGATCAGCGCGGCGGCCGAGTTCAACAATACCGCGTCGCGGTAGGCGGATTTTCTGCCGTCAAGAAGCGCGCCAAAAGCACGGGCATTTTCCTCTGGGGTGCCACCAAGGATGTCCTCAAATGGGTGCTCTGGCAGGCCTGCAGCTTCCGGGTGAAGCTCAAAATCTGAGACCTTGCCACCTTCGAGCGCCGAGACCCAGCTGACCCCAGCAATGGACAGCTCGTCGGTTCCGTCACTGCCATGAACCAGCCATGCCTTTTCGCTTCCCAAAGCCAGCAGGGTTTCGGCCATGGGTCGTATCAGGTCGCGTGAAAATGCGCCGGTCAGCTGACGCTTCACCCCGGCGGGATTTGTCAGGGGGCCAAGGATATTGAAGATTGTGCGGGTGCCAAGCTCGGTGCGCGTTGGCATCACATGGGCAATTGCCGGATGGTGCATTGGGGCCATCATGAAGGCGA
Organism: Paracoccaceae bacterium; assembly: GCA_024227755.1. Lineage (GTDB taxonomy): Bacteria > Pseudomonadota > Alphaproteobacteria > Rhodobacterales > Rhodobacteraceae > JAAEUB01. Next base: position 3,452 of record JAAEUB010000170.1, read on the forward strand.
TGCCAACCTCATCCAGCGCCTTTTCAACCACGTCCGGGCCGACCATGACGTTCACACCCATCTGGCCCAAAGCGTCCGCCGCGCCGGATTTTGAGCTCAGGTTGCGGTTGCCGTGTTTGGCTATTGTGACACCAGCGCCAGCAACGACAAAGGCGGTTGCGGTCGAGATATTCAGCGTGCCCATGCCGTCGCCGCCAGTGCCGACAATATCCATTGCCCCTTCGGGCGCACGCACTTTTTTGCACTTGGCGCGCATAACGGACGCGGCGGCGGCGTATTCCTCGACCGTTTCGCCGCGTGTGCGCAGCGCCATCAGCAAGCCGCCGATCTGGCTGGGCGTTGCTTCGCCTTCGAACAGAATATCAAAGGCGGTTTCAGCCTCGGCGCGGGTCAGGGGGCGGTCGGCGGCGGCGTGGATCAGAGGTTTCAGGCGGTCACTCATGCGGGGACTTTCAAAGAGCTAAGGAAGTTTTGCAGCATTGCGTGGCCGTGTTCGCTGCGGATGCTTTCGGGGTGAAACTGCACGCCCTCAATTGGCAGGGATTTATGACGCAGGCCCATTATGGTGCCATCCGTCAACTCGGACGTAACCTCAAGCACCTCTGGCAGGCTTTGGCGCTCAACCACCAGCGAATGATAACGGGTGCCAAGCAGCGGGCTTGGCAGCCCTTTGAACACGCCTGCACCTTTGTGATGTATCTCGCCCATTTTGCCGTGAACAATCTCGTGCGCCCGCACCACGCGCCCACCAAAAGACTGACCGATGGTCTGGTGGCCAAGGCAGACCCCCAAAAGTGGCGTCGCAGTTTCGGCAGCGGCTTGGGTCAGGGTAAGGCAAATACCGGCCTGATCAGGGTCGCAGGGGCCGGGGGACAATACAATGCCTTCGGGGCGCAGGGCCATCGCTTGCTGCACATTCAGTGCGTCATTGCGATGGACCTCGACTTTCGCCCCCAACTCGCCCAGATAATGCACCAGATTATAGGTGAAACTGTCGTAATTATCTATCAGCAGGATCATTGGGCATGCCTTTGGCAAAGGGGGTTACCTGAGGGTTTCATCGGGGTATACTTGTAAAGTGAGCCGCCGGAGGGTCAAGAGCGGCATTTGAGGATTTTGCAGGAGTCGGCCAATGGCGCGCGGGTTATTCTCGGGAATTTTGTGGGGCACTCTCATCGGTGGGGCAGGATTGGCAAGTCTGTCGCTGATGTATCCGGGTGCACCGGGGAAGATGAATGGCAGTGAAATAGCCGGAACTGAGACCGGGATTGAGACCGGGACTGAGACCGGGACTGGGACTGAGGCCGGAGCCGGGAGTGAGAACATGGCACCCGCCACTTCGCCGCCCGTTGCCGGTACCCAGGCACCACGGGCCAGTGACGCTTCGGGCGAGGAAAACCCAGCGGTGATGGGAACGGATGCGCAAGGCTCAGGGGGAACAAGTCTGCCCTCAACCCTCAATCCGGCCCCGGCGGGCACCACGCCTCCAGCGGGCTCTGATCCGGTATCCCAGCCGGAAACAGATATAAGCGCCGGTTCTCTGCCCGGCGGGGGGGCGGTGGCCGGTAACGAGGATGTACCTGCCTTATCGGGCACCGATAATCCCTCCGGCGTTTTCAATCCGGCAAGTGGCCCGGCAACACCGGGCGGCGAGGATGTGCCGCAAACTGGCGTTCAGCCAGCTATGCCCGAGGTCCAGACCGATGGTGCACAGGCAGGATCCCCGCCCGAAGGCATGCAGGGGCCACAAATCGGTGCTGGCGCGCAAGACAGCAGCCCCAGCGTTGCCGCCCCGGGCGGTGCAACTGGTGCTGGCGCCGAAGATGCCCCCGCCGCCCAAACACCACCTGCGGCCCAAGACACCGGTCTGGCGTCTGCATCGGGGGCAAGTGTGCCGGGAACTCCTGTTGGACAAATTGGCGATATGGCCGAAAACGTCACCACCAACCGGTTGCCTTCCATTGGGCAGGCCCAAAGCGGTGCAGATGCCGCACTGCCCCGCAGCCCGGCCATTGAGCGTAATGCGCAAAGCTTTGAGAATGCAGACGGACAGCCAGTTATGGCCATACTGCTTGAGGATATTGGGGATGAACGCAGCCTTTTGGGTGACCTGAAAAACCTGCCATTCCCGGTCTCTTTCGTGGTTGATGTTTCGGCCCAGGATGCGGCCGAGGCGATTGCCTTTTACCGAAATGCCGGGGCTGAAGTTGTGGTCAGCGTGCCCTTGCCCGAGGGTGCCGAGCCCTCGGACATAGAGGTAACATTGTCAGCCTATGCGCCCTTGTTTGAAGAAGCCGTAGCCATGATGGCACCAAAAAGTTCAGGGTTTCAATCGCTTGGCCCGGCAGCAACTCAGGTGGCGTTGGTGGTTGCCGCGTCGGGTCATGGTTTGATCTCAATCCCGCAAGGGTTGAATACCGGGCATAAGTCGGCGCTAAAACAGGGCGTGGCTGCCGGGCTGATTTTTCGCGAACTCGACAATGACGGGCAGACGGGTGCGGTTATCCGCCGCTTTTTGGATAATGCAGCCTTCAAGGCACGCCAGAATGATGGTGTGATCATGCTGGGACATGCCCGCGCTGAGACCATTCAGGCGCTGATGGAATGGAGTCTTGGCAATCGGGCGAAATCGGTGGCCCTGGCCCCGGTATCGGTTATTTTGTCCGGCGGGTAGCTTACCAAAATGAGTGGCTGCGCCACGCTTTATGATCTGAGGCTTTGGGGACGGGCCCCCAAACCCCTTGGGATATTGGCAAGAGGAAAAGGGTCAGATCAGGCTGGGTAGCCACAAGACGATTGAGGGAAACGCGATGAGGACCCCGACGGTGACAACATCGGCGATAAAAAACGGCGATGCGCCACGAAAGACGTCCTGAACTTTTATCGGAAGTTTGGCGTCCTGACACACACCCGCAACCACAAAACAGTTCAGGCCGATGGGCGGGGTGATCAGGCACAGTTCAGCCATTTTGACCACGATGATGCCAAACCAGATGGCGCATTCATCGGCTGACATACCAAGGGTGGACATCTCGCGGGTTACATCCGGACCGCCGTTCAGAGCAATAACGGCAGGGAAGGTAACCGGCAGGGTCAGGATCAACATGCCGATGGCGTCCATGAACATGCCCAGCACAACATAAGCGCCGAGGATCAGCAAAAGCGTCAGGATTGCCGGTTGTTCAAGCCCGCCGATCCAACCGGCAAAGGCCGAGGGCAGGTCGGCAAAGCCCAAAAACCGCACATAGATCAGCACCCCCCAGATCATGGTAAAGATCATCGCGGTCAGTTTGGCGCTTTCCATCAGGGCGGATTTCAATTGCTCCCATTTCATGCCGCGCCAAAGCGCCATGATCAGGACAACGAATGCCCCCAAGGCTCCGGCCTCGGTCGGGGTGGCCCAGCCGAAATAGACCGAATAGACGATGATGAAGACCACGAACAAGATCGGGGTGGCACCGGGCAGGCTTGAGAAGCGTTGACCCCAGGTATAGCCCGTCACCGGGGGCCCCAGGTTTTTCTTCCATTTAGCCAGCCCGATGATCAGCCCGGCGTAAATTACCGCTGAGACCGCGCCGGGAACAAAGCCCGCAAGCAGGAGTTTGCCGACGCTTTGCTCGACGATAATGGCATAAATGACAAGGATTGCTGAGGGTGGGATCAGGCTGGCCAGGGTGCCGCCCGCCGCGACCACGCCAGCGGCAAAGCGTTTGTCATATCCAAGTTCAAGCATCTCAGGGATGGCAATGCGCGAAAACACTGCCGATGTGGCCACGCTTGCGCCGGAAACCGCGGCAAAACCGGCGGTGGCAAACACCGTCGCCACCCCCATGCCCCCCGGCAACCAGCCGACCCAGCGTTTGGCGACCTCAAACAGGGTTCGCGTCAGCCCGGCGTAATAGGCGAGGTAACCGATAAGGATGAAGGTGGGGATCAGAGATATGGCATAGGTGGTGGCCTTGGAGTGTGGCACCTGGCCGGTCAGCTTCATCGCTGTGATCAGGCCTTTGTCAAACCCTTGTTTTTGCATAAAAAACAGGCATAGCCCCAGAAATCCAATGAAGGCGGTGGCAAAAGCAACGCGCACGCCGATCAGGATTAGTACGACCATGAAACCCGACAGCCACAGGCTGAGGGTGAAAATATCGACCCCTTCAA
>JAAEUB010000171.1 GCA_024227755.1 Paracoccaceae bacterium
ACCGCGTAGTCTACGCCGCGGTCAATCAGTTCGTTATAAGACGGGATCGTTGGCGGCAGGCCAAGGGCGACGACCCCGGTCTTGACGGCGACGCCTGCCACAACACGTGCGTATTTGCGGCATTCGGACTTTGCCTCGGATGTGGGCGGGGTCGGGTTATCGCCAGTCTCGCCATTCATCGCTTCCATCAGGACAGCGCCGAATGAACCTTCTGTGCCCATCACCAGATCACAGCCCACCGCCAGGGTATCGCCAAACATGTCGGCGATGCCATCTTGCAGCTTTTCGTATTGGTCGCCCAGCCAGTCCCAGCCGTCCACCGCCCAGTCAAGAAAGTCGTCAAAGCTTTCAATGCGGGTGCTTTCACCGCGGTAAATCTCCGGGCAAGGGGTCGAGCCGAGCGGGAAGATTTCGCGCGTCACCTCGCCCATCAACCCGGCCATATATTCATCATTGTAGCCTCTTATCGTCACGCAGCCCCAGCGGGTTTTGCGGGCAATATGCGGGGGCTCGAAATGCGTGACTTCGATGTGAAACAAGGGGGCCGGATCTGCGGAGATTTCGGAGAAGGTGAAATCAGGTGGAACCGCGTCTGCGTCATACAGCACCTCAACCACGTTTGAGGGCAGGTAATTGCCGGCAATCGCGCCATCTGGCTTGAGCGGCAGCACCCGGACATAGAGTTTCTGCGGGTTTCTTCCGAGCGTTTCAGCCAGTTGGCTAAAGTTGACGCTGAACAGGCTGACCCCCGCGCCAACATCGCCAAAAAGGTGCAGACCGTCGAATTGGTGACCCCCGTCAAGGCCGGTATAATAAGGAAAGGGTTTTTCCGAGACCTGCCAAAGACCCGTTGCCGCCCAGGGCAATGTGCTCAGATCACTTTCAAAAAGCACCGTCTGATAGGGGCCGTCCAGATCGACATCGACCGGATTTGCACTGGTAAACTCGCAGCTTTGCGACTGACAATGCTCCAGATCACCGCCCTTACGGGAAAGGTTGAGGAGCAAAACAGCGGTAATCACTTCGCCATCGGACATCGCATTCGGGCGCGGGGCCGGATGGGCCGAAACCGGCGGGGCAAGCGAGGTTAACGGTATCGTCGGCGGAGGTGTTGGCTGCGGCTGAGGCTGCGGCGGCGTAGGTTGGGGTTGCGGGTCTGCGACGACACGGGTTTTCGCGCAGGTGATCGCGGCGAAGGCCTGACAATGCGTGCCGGTGCAAATCATCCCGTCGCCAAAAATCAGACTATCTAAACCGCGTGCCCCGGCGCGTGGATCATGGGTGAAGCCCGACGCCCGATCAAAACCTAACTCGGAACAAAAAAGATCAGCAGCAGGTTGACCACACTCTCTACCCGCATGTTTGCACCAGTTCAGCAGCACACCGCGCATTAACGGTGCGTGAAACTCCTGTGTTTTGGTGACATTACGCGCTTCAACAGGTAGGGCCGCGCCAAGACATAGAAATACCATTGTGAAAATGAGTTTTGTTTTAAACGCATACCACACCCTTGCACCAACCAATACTCATCCCGGACAAAAACCAGTTCCGGGTATGCTGGATCACTAACAGAAAAAGCGATTCGCTAATAGGTTGCCCGACTATCGGGTCAGATCTGGTGCCTCTGGAGAAGTCACACACAAATATTCCGAAGATGGAATATCTCGGATGTCATGCGGGTGTAGTGCCTTGCGGACAGTCGGATCAAGGTCGGTTATTGCGATGTTGAGGGCTGCATGAAGTGCCTGACGATCAGTGGTTTCAGCCGGTCATACATTGGCAGGGCTGCAATCACTCCGCCTCGCGTTCTCGTTTAAGTCGCGAGATATGGCTGTCGCGGTCATTTACGCCTAAAAGATTGGCGATCAGACGCATCAGCGCGTTTTCTTCATCCGCGCGTTCCCCGTCGGCCAGGACCACGGCCCAGGCCGCAGAAACCACGCTGACCCGGTCCTCATAAGGTACGGCGTCTTTGATGGCGCGGGTGAAGCGGACCGTGTCAGGGGCCTGTTCTTCAAGCGCTTCCGCTTCCCAAAGCAGGCTGGTTGTCGTGTCTGCGTCCAGATCGTAACGCTTGGATACGATTCGGGTGATTTGTGCTATTTCGACATCAGCATAGTCGCCGTCTGATCGGGCGATGCGCACCAGAAGAGCGGTAAGCGCCAAGCGCGCGTCGGCGGGCGGCAAAGGTGTAGGGGCGGGGCCGGTCAGGCGTTTTAATAATGCATCAAACATGTGGGTCATATAGGGCGGACGATCGACTTTGCCTAGCCGTTATAGCCTTCGATGATCACTACGTCGCCGGTACTGACCGGATCACGCAGGGCTTTTGCGGCTTGGTATTGCGGGCTGTCATAGCACGCAAGCGCCGCAGCGTATGACGGAAACTCGATCACGACATTGCGCGAGCGTGAAGTTCCTTCGCGACACTCAAACTGCCCTGCACGTACCAAAAACCGCGCGCCGAACTTTGCAAACGGCGCTGCATTGGCGGCGACGTATTTCATATATCTGTCAATGTCTTCCACATCGACCCGTCCGATCCAGTAACCTTTTGTCATTGTGATTTCCTTTCTCTTTAAACCAGCCGCTCGACCTCAATCGCGGCGCGGATGAAGTCAGCAAACAAGGGTGCCGGAGCGAAGGGCTTCGATTTCAGTTCCGGGTGGAATTGCACCCCGATAAACCACGGGTGGTCGGTCCATTCGACAATTTCGGGTAGGCGCCCGTCAGGTGACATGCCTGAAAATTTAAGCCCCTGCGCCTCCAGTGCCTCGCGATACTGAACGTCAACCTCATAGCGGTGGCGGTGACGTTCTTCAATCTGGGTGCTTCCATAAACCTGAGCTACTTTTGAACCCTCTTCCAGAGTGGCCGAATATGCCCCCAGACGCATGGTTCCACCTTTGTCATCACTTTGTTTGCGGGTCACTTTATAGTTGCCCTGCACCCATTCTTTCAGATGATAAACCACCGGGGTGAAACGTTTTTTACCACTCTCAAAATCGAATTCCTCGCTGCCGGCATCTTCAATTCCGGCCAGATTGCGAGCGGCTTCAATGACCGCCATTTGCATGCCCAGACAGATACCGAGGTAAGGCACATTGCGCTCTCGTGCGAATTTCGCCGCGCGAATTTTCCCTTCGGTTCCACGTTCGCCAAAGCCCCCGGGGACCAGAATTGCGTGGAAACGCGACAGATGTGGCGAGGGGTCTTCTTTCTCAAAGATTTCTGCATCAACCCATTCAACCTTGACGCGGACCTTGTTGGCCATGCCGCCATGGGTAAGCGCCTCAGCAATTGACTTATAAGCATCTGACAGGCGCACGTATTTGCCAACAATGGCGACGCGCACCTCGCCTTCGGGGGAATGCAGCCGCTCTTCGACATCGCGCCAGCGCGTCAGGTCCGGTACCGGTGCGTCGTCAATGCGAAAGGCATCCAGAACCGCCTGATCCAGCCCTACATTGTGATAAGCCAGAGGGGCTTCGTATATTGATTTGAGGTCATAGGCCGGAATCACAGCCTCATGACGAACATTGCAAAACAGGGCGATTTTGGCGCGTTCTTTTTCCGGGATTTCATGCTCTGAACGGCAAACCAGGATATTCGGCGCGATACCAATAGAGCGTAATTCCTTGACCGAGTGTTGGGTCGGTTTTGTTTTCAGTTCTCCCGCCGCCGCCAGATAGGGGATCAGGGTAAGATGCATGAATATACACTGATCACGCCCCTTTTCCTGTGCAAATTGACGGATCGCCTCAAAGAACGGCAGCGCTTCGATGTCGCCCACCGTGCCGCCAATTTCGCAAAGCATAAAATCAACTTCGTCATCACCGATTTCAATGAAGTCTTTTATTTCATTGGTAACATGCGGGATAACCTGGATGGTTTTACCAAGGTAATCACCGCGCCGCTCTTTCTCCAACACAGTGGAATATATCCGGCCTGATGAGACAGAATCGCTACTGCGTGCCGAAACCCCTGTGAAGCGTTCGTAATGGCCAAGGTCGAGGTCTGTTTCTGCACCGTCATCGGTAACAAACACTTCACCATGTTCAAAGGGCGACATCGTTCCGGGATCAACATTGAGATAAGGGTCAAGCTTGCGCAGCCGTACCGAATAGCCGCGCGCCTGTAAAAGCGCCCCGAGTGCAGCCGAAGTCAGCCCCTTGCCAAGGGAAGAGACCACACCGCCGGTAATGAAAATGAAACGTGCCATATGGTTGGCTGCCCCCGTGATTATACTGTTTTCAGGTAAAATCCACCAGCGCGAATCCATACCCCACGGGATTTAAGACTTAACCGGATTCGGCGTCCCGCGCAACCGACACGCAAGATGATGAGGTGAATTATTCACCCGCATCAAGGTTTAGTGGTATGTAAGGCTCAGTCAGCGCGTGGCGGGGTTAAAGGCTCGTCACTGGCCGCTGGCGGCATCAAGTCTTCGACGTTTGGCGCCGCGGGAGTGTCAGATCCAAAGTCTGTTCCCGCCGGCAGGGTCAGATTGCCGGGAAGTTCTTCGGTTACGCTTTGCTCGGTTCCGTCGCCGATAACCGAAGAATTGGCGGCGTTACGCGCAGACAGAATTGTCAGTGCCATCGAGGTGACGATGAAGCTGATGGCCAGAAACCATGTGATCTTGCCCATAGCGGTTGCTGCACCGCGCGCTGACATCACGCCACCGCCGCCACCACCGATACCAAGCCCGCCGCCTTCCGAACGCTGCAAAAGCACGATAGCGATCAGCGCAAGCGCCAAGATCAGGTGGATGACAAGGATTACGTTTTCCATGGGTGGGCCTAACTTTATCTCGTTCAGGCGTATTTATGCGCAGAGCCGCCCGCCCGCAACCCCTTGCGGGTGCTATTCGTCGTCGTAATCGTCGACGTCAAACTGACCGGAAAGGGCACGCCGTACAATCGACCAACTCAGACCAATGCCCAATACGACCGAAAGCGCGAAAATGCCCAGCCACACGTTCAGGTCCTGATTCTCAAGCGTCAGCATCTGCCAGTCGATAAGCACCCAGATCAGAGCGCCAACCACCGCCGCCACCAGCGATATGCCAAACCAGCCGATCGAACGCATGGTGGCGCGGATATAGATCACATAGCCAATCAGCAAAACCAGCCCGGCCAGCACAGTAACCGGCGTTTCGGTGTCATAGTTTTCCATCGCCCAGCGGGTATAATTCCACTGGGTCGGATTAAATGTCGCCGTCACTAACACGAGGGCGAAAAGCCAGCGCAGGAAAATGCCCATAACTATCCCGTTTTTTTTAAAGAA
>JAAEUB010000172.1 GCA_024227755.1 Paracoccaceae bacterium
GATCGCTTTAAAAACACATGTAAAGCTTGAATTGAGTTCCGCGACTATTGCTCTGAACAAGGAAGAGACGACGCTGAGCGCGTTGGAAAAAAGACTTCAGTCGGTTCAATCTTTGCCAACTTTCAAAGAAGAATTATCAGTATTGATAAATGAGTCAGATGCGGGGCGAGACTCGCTACCTTCCAGCGTTGCCAATCTGTCCGATCTTGAGGATGTGGCAGCTGATACTCCAAAAGAAGCCGTCGACGAACTGAATAATGTCTTGACCCTCGAAGAAGAGCGTGACGCCTTACAGCAAGGCATAAACTCGATTTACCAAGAGGTTGGCTTTGTTGGACTGGAACCCGTGGCCAGCCGCGAGTTTGGTGGTTTCATGCTGGCGATCACCCTGGGTATCACCGGTATCGCTCTTTCCTTCCCCATCGGCATTGTTCTGGCGCTGGGGCGGCAGTCTAACCTGGTTATCATCAAGTCGCTATGTGTTGGTTTCATCGAGTTCATTCGCGGAGTACCTTTGATCACGCTTTTGTTCGTGGCGCAGGTGATGCTGGCGTATTTCCTGCCCAAGGGTACGCAGTTTGATATCATCCTGCGGGTGATGATCATGATCACGCTTTTCGCGGCGGCTTATATGGCCGAGGTGATCCGCGGTGGTTTGGCAGCTTTGCCAACCGGTCAGTATGAAGCAGCGGATGCGCTGGGCCTTGATTACTGGCAGGCGCAGCGGCTGATCATCATGCCACAAGCGCTGAAAATCTCGATCCCTGGTATCGTTAGCACCTTCATTGGGCTGTTTAAGGATACCACTCTGGTTTCGATCATCAGCCTGTCTGACCCGATTGGGTGGGCCAAATTCATCCAGGCAAACGCCGAATGGAATGGCATCGTGTGGGAGCTTTATGGCTTTATTGCCTTCGTCTTCTTCATCTTCTGCTTCTCCATGTCACGCTATTCCATGTATCTGGAGCGCAAGCTTCAGACTGGCCATTAGAAAAGGAAATTCTGTTATGACTGAGATAGAATTTGACCACCACGCTGATCGCTCTGCAATGCAGGTCACTGACAAAGTGGCGATCGATATTACCAATATGAACAAATGGTACGGCTCGTTCCATGTGTTGCGTGACATTAACCTGACCGTCAACGAAGGCGAGCGTATCGTGATCTGTGGTCCCTCGGGGTCCGGCAAATCAACACTGATCCGCTGCATTAACCGACTTGAAGAGCATCAGGAAGGGTCAATCATCGTTGACGGGACTGAGCTGAGCTCGGATCTTAAAAACATCGACAAGGTCCGGTCCGAGGTTGGCATGGTATTTCAACACTTCAACCTGTTTCCTCACCTGACGGTTCTTGAGAACCTCACGCTTGCCCCGATCTGGGTACGCAAAGAGCCGCGCAAGGAAGCCGAAGAAACTGCGATGCACTACCTGAGAAAGGTAAAAATACCCGAGCAAGCGTTGAAATTCCCCGGCCAGCTTTCCGGTGGACAGCAGCAACGGGTGGCTATCGCGCGCTCATTGTGCATGAAGCCGCGCATCATGCTTTTTGACGAACCGACCTCGGCGCTCGATCCTGAGATGATCAAGGAAGTGCTGGAAACCATGATCGAACTGGCGGAAGAGGGCATGACCATGCTTTGCGTCACGCACGAAATGGGTTTTGCCAAAGAGGTCGCCAACCGGGTGATTTTCATGGATGAAGGCCAGATTGTTGAGCACAATGAACCCAACGAGTTCTTTGATAATCCACAATCGGAGCGCACTCAATTGTTCCTTAGCCAGATCCTCTGATCTGCGGCAAATACCAATACGGGCGTCCTTTGGGGCGCCCGTTTTCGTTCAGAGAAGGTCGCGTGGCACCACGAAATCCACAACCTTGCCACTTCCCTTTTCAATCTCAGCCCAGCGATCTGTTTCAAAGTCGAAAATCGTCGTCGCGGCTGTCGGGTAGTTCTGAAATCGCGTATCGGGCGGGGCCGACCTTGCCAATCCCTGCGCCAGCCAGGCCGAACCTGGATTGTGGGCGATCAGCATCACACATTGCCCGTTGGCCCCACCCAATTCACCAAGCATCTCGCCCGGATCCGCCAGATAGAGTGCGACCAGAATTGCCGGGTCTGGTGCCGCTGGCAGTTTGGCGGCAATCCGCGCCCATGTTTCCTGTGTACGCGCGGCGCTCGAGCACAGCACCTGATCCGGACTGTAATTTCGGTCGGCCAGCCACCCGCCTATGGCAGTGGCCGAGGCCCGCCCGCGCCTGCTTAAGGGTCTGTCGTGATCCTCAAGCGCAGGATTGTCCCAGTTTGATTTTGCATGGCGGGTCAGGATCAGTCGCAGGGTCATTTCGGGTGGAACGCTTTCATATGGAATGCCGATTGTGCTTCAACTCTGCCATAGGTCCGGCTTATCGGGCAAGCGCGCCTAATGGCGCAGCCTTGCTGCATGCAGTCCACGCCCCGGGGCTGGTTTAACCAGTCATGGCACTTGCCCACGTCATAATTGTCTGCTGACATTGCATTCACCGGGCAGGCGCTCTGGCAGGGCTGACCGGCGCAGGTATCGCACGGTTTGCCGGGTTGCTGTGGCAGGGCCAGAGTTTCAGGAACTTCAACAGCGCCGCGAAAGCTTAACCACAGCCCGGCGACATCATGCACCATCAACCCGACCGGAGATATCCACGCCCTGCCGGATTTCTTGGCCCAGTCCAGAAACGGCGGATAGGGCGGGCCATCGGAAGGGAATATCGCCCGGCCACCCCAGCTCAGCGCCAACGTGCCAATCACTCGCTTTGACCAGCGGTCCAGCGGATCGGGCGCCCCGTCATTATATTCAGGCGTGGTCGAAAAAGCCTGCCAAAATCCCGGCTCGTGCGGGCCAAGAAGGTAAATGGTACGGTCTTCTTCCCTGACAATCCCAAACAGTTCAAGCTGGGCGGTTTCGGGGGGCGGGATGAGGCTCATTTCTTCATGAATGGCAGCATGAGGCTCCAACCCAGCTTGGACGGCCGATCATCCTGCCATTCCAGCCCAATCACCATGGCGTCATGCCCGCCCTCGGGCTGGTCTGTGTAGGTCCTGAATATCCGGTCCCAGATCGACAGGGCAAAGCCATAATTACTGTCAACTTCGTGCCGTATGGTCGAATGATGCACCCGGTGCATGTCCGGTGTCACCAATACCAGCCGCAGCACCCGATCCAGCCCCAACGGCAGGCGCATATTGGCGTGGTTGAACATCGCCGAGCCGTTAAGGATGATCTCAAACAGGATCACCCCTAAAGCAGGCGCGCCGATCAGGTAA
>JAAEUB010000173.1 GCA_024227755.1 Paracoccaceae bacterium
ACGGCAATGCTCAGGAAATGGTGGACCAAATTGCAAGCTTTTCGCCCAATGCCAAAATCCTGCTGCTGGCCCCTATCGTGGAAAACCGCAAAGGCGAGCATCGCGACCGGCTCAAGGCCCTGATCAAAGAGGGCTACGCTCGGGTGCGTATCGACGGCGTTGTCCAGGCCATCGAGGATGTGCAGCGCCTGGCCAAACACAAAAAGCACACCATCGAGGTGGTGGTGGACCGACTGATCATCAATACAGCAAAGTCCTTTCGCAAACGCCTTACCGATTCGGTAGAGACCACCCTGAAGCTGGGCCGGGGCCGATTGATCGTCCACATTATAGAAGGCGAAGAGCTGCTGATGAGCGAGGCCCGCACTTGCTGCGGCATGGCCTATCCCGAACTGCAACCCGCGCTTTTTTCATTCAACTCTCCCCTGGGCATGTGCCCGGAATGCAACGGCATCGGCAGCCAGTTGAGTATGGATATCGATAAGCTGATACCGGACAAAAACCTTTCCATCCGTCAGGGTGCCA
>JAAEUB010000174.1 GCA_024227755.1 Paracoccaceae bacterium
AGGGAGCGAACCGGGGCCAATTTCTGCGCAACCGGGCGAAAACGACATTGCACGGATTTGGCCTAACTTCCCGAAACCGCGAAAGATAGCGTGGTTCTGCGAAACCGATAGTAGAGGGTTCGGCACGGCTCATAACCTGAAGGTCGTAGGTTCAAATCCTACTCCCGCAACCAGATTTAGCGAATAGGCCGCAGTCGAAAGACCCGCGGCCTTTTTGATGTACCCAAAGCGCAATAGTTTCAACAACTTACCCGCCAGCAGCGCCGTATGACCGCGCTCTGCATCGTGATGGATCGTAATGCTGTCAATAAGTTTGACCTGCCACGGGATTTTTCCTCCACCGTCGATTAGAGTCCGGCCCAACTTGAGGACGGACAATGAAGCGAACGAGATTCACGGACGAACAGATCATCGGCATCCTTGGCGAGCACGAAGCAGGCGCAAAATGCGCGGACTTGTGCCGCAAGCACGGCATGTCGGAAGGCACCTTTTATAACTGGAAGGCCAAATTCGGCGGCATGACGGTGTCTGAGGCCAAGCGGCTGAAGACGCTTGAGGATGAGAACGCCAAGCTGAAGAAGCTGCTGGCCGAGCAGATGCTCGATCTGGCTGCAATGAAGGAACTGGTTTCAAAAAAGTGGTGACGCCTGCCGTGAAGCGCGAGGCGGTCGCGCATCTGAAGGCCCTTCTCGGGCTATCGGAACGGCGGGCGTGCCGGATTTCCGGGGCGGACCGCAAGATGGTCCGCTACCAGGCTAAGCGTGCGCCGGACACGGTTCTACGCGGTCGGTTGCGGGATCTGGCCAACGAGCGTCGACGGTTCGGTTATCGGCGGCTCTTCGTGCTGCTGCGCCGCGAGGGCGAGCCCTCGGGGATCAACCGGATCTATCGGCTTTACCGCGAGGAAGGGCTGGCGGGGCGCAAGCGAAAGGCCCGGCGCAAGGCTGTCGGGACACGGGCGCCAATCTTGGTCGAAGCACGGCCGAACGCACGTTGGTCATTGGATTTCGTCCACGACCAATTCGCCAGCGGCCAGCGCTTCCGGGTGCTCAACTTGGTCGACGATGTCACCCGGGAGTGCTTAGCGGCAATCCCGGATACCTCGATTTCGGGACGGCGTGTGGCACGCGAGCTGACGGCCTTTATCGAGCGGCGCGGAAAGCCTGGCATGATTGTCAGCGATAATGGGACCGAACTAACCAGTAACGCGATCCTGCGCTGGTGTTCCGAGCACCGGATCGAATGGCACTACATCGCGCCGGGCAAGCCCATGCAGAACGGCTTCGTCGAAAGCTTTAACGGGCGGATGCGCGACGAGCTACTTAACGAGACCATGTTCCACAACTTGACACATGCCCGCGTCGTGATCCCCGCATGGGCCGCCGACTACAACACCGAACGCCCGCATTCGGCCTTGAATTACCAGACCCCGGCCGACTACGCGCGGACCCTGACCACCGCAATCGCCCGCCCCGCTACGCGAGATGAAAGCTCCGCGTGTCGGGCGATTGCTCAACCTGCGCCAATCGGCGTAAACATCAATCGGGCTCAAGTCACAGCTGGATGAGAGTTCCGTGGCAGGTCAATTGAAGGCTAATTGGAATGTTCACTCGGATTTGAAGGGGGAGGCGGCAAGCCTGGCGCGATCCTATAAGCCCTCCGTATTTGAATGAATCAAATAAGTTATTGAATTAAAATGATATCATATTGCTTGGCTGCATCCGCGACGCGCAAACTTATGCGCGCCACGCAATTTTATGTGCTTCCCTACAAACGCCTAAAAATCCAGGTTCTCGACGCTCAGCGCGTTTTGCTGGATGAATTCGCGGCGGGGTTCTACGACGTCGCCCATCAGCTTGGTGAACAGGTCGTCTGCTTCGGCCATATCCGCGACCTTAACCTGCAACAGGGTGCGGGCGTCGGGGTCGAGCGTGGTTTCCCACAGCTGATCGGGGTTCATTTCACCCAAACCCTTATAGCGGTGCAGTGTCAGCCCCTTTTCGCCTTCGGCAAAGATTGCCGCCAGCAACTCGGATGGTCCGTGGATTTGGACAATGCGTTCCTTGCGCGTGAGGTTCGAGGGCTGAGCATAGATGTCGCGGGTTTCACGCGACACTTCGGAAAGACGCCGCGCCTCACCCGAACGCAGGACCGCGCCGTCCAATGTGCGCACCTCTTCAACGCCGCGCAGGATACGCGCCAGCCTGATGCCGTGATCTTGGGTGATGCGCCCCTGCCAGCCGCGTTCGTATTCTGCTGCAACCAGATCCAGTCGCTTGGCGACATTGTCAGCCACGGCTTGCAAATCGGCGTCGGCCTTGCCCGGATCAAAAGCACCTGCAAGGGCGGCTTGCTCGAGAATATTGCGCGGATAATGGGTTGGGAAAGCATCAAGCACCCGCTTGAAACTGCGTGCACCGGCAACCACCCGGGCCAGATCGGCACCGGCCAGTTCCTGCCCGTCTGTCAGTTTCAGCACGGCGCCTTCGATGCCCATTTCGACCAGATGATCCTCAAGTGCTGCCTGATCCTTGAGGTAAACCTCGGACTTGCCGCGACTGACTTTAAAGAGTGGCGGCTGGGCGATATAAAGATACCCGCCCTCGATCAGTTCGGGCATTTGACGAAAGAAAAAGGTCAGCAATAGGGTGCGGATATGGGCACCATCGACATCCGCGTCGGTCATGATGATGACCTTGTGATAGCGAAGCTTCGTGATATCGAACTCATCGCGGCCAATGCCGGTGCCCAAAGCGGTGATCAGCGTGCCGATCTCCTGGCTTGACAGCATCCGGTCAAAGCGCGCGCGTTCGACATTGAGGATTTTGCCGCGCAGCGGCAGCACCGCCTGATTGTGACGCGAGCGGCCCTGTTTGGCCGAGCCGCCGGCGCTGTCGCCCTCAACCAGAAAAATTTCGCGCTTAGCAGGGTCTTTTTCCTGACAATCTGCCAGCTTGCCGGGCAGGCTGGCGATATCCAGCGCCGACTTTTTGCGCGTCATCTCGCGCGCTTTGCGGGCTGCTTCGCGGGCATGCGCGGCCTCGAGGATTTTACCGACGATCAACCGTGCTTCCGTTGGGTTCTCACCAAACCATTCCTGTAACTTTTCGTTGATCAGACCCTCGACGGCGGGCCGCACTTCGGAACTGACCAGCTTGTCTTTGGTCTGCGAGCTGAATTTCGGGTCCGGCACCTTAACCGACAGCACCGCAGTCAGCCCCTCGCGCGCATCGTCGCCGGTAAAATTGACCTTTTCCTTTTTCGCCAGCCCGGACGAGTTGGCATAAAGGTTGATCGTGCGGGTCAGAGCGCCGCGAAATCCTGCCAGATGGGTGCCGCCGTCGCGTTGCGGGATGTTGTTGGTGAAGGGCAGCACGGTCTCGTGATAGCTGTCATTCCACCACATCGCGACTTCGATATTGATGCCGTCTTTTTCGCCGGTAAAGAAAATCGGCTCTTCCAGCATCGGGGCCTTGTGGCGGTCAAGGTATTTGACAAACTCACGCACGCCACCGTCATAGTAAAGCTCGGACCGCAAAGGTTCCGCCGGGCGTTCGTCAGTCAGGATGATACGCGCACCTGAGTTCAGGAAGGCAAGTTCGCGCAGGCGGTTTTCGAGGGTTTTGAAGACAAAATTCCGATCAGAAAATGTATCCAGTGAAGCCAGAAACCGCACCTCGGTTCCCTTGCGCCCATTCGCGACCCCAACGACCTTCAGCGGCTCCACTGTATCGCCATGTTCAAAGCGGGCGATATGTTCCTTACCGTCGCGCCAGATACGCAGCTCAAGATATTCGCTAAGCGCATTGACGACGCTGACGCCCACCCCATGCAGACCACCCGACACCTTGTAAGAGTTTTGGTCAAACTTGCCGCCCGCATGCAGTTGGGTCATGATGACCTCGGCGGCGGAAACGCCTTCCTCGGGGTGGATATCAACCGGGATACCACGGCCATTGTCGCTGACCGAAACGCTGCTGTCGGCGTGAATTGTTACCGTTACCGCGTCGGCGTGACCTGCCAAAGCCTCGTCAATCCCGTTATCGACGACCTCATAGACCATGTGATGCAAGCCGGAACCGTCGTCGGTATCACCAATATACATACCGGGCCGCTTGCGCACGGCCTCTAACCCCTTGAGAACCTTGATAGATTCCGCGCCGTATTCTTCCGGCGATTTCGCGTCTTCGGACATGCCTGAATTCCTGTTCGTTTACCCGTGATGTATACGATTCCTGGCCGGGATTGTCACGCCCAAGGCATAAGGTTTAGGGGTTTTGTGGGCTTTGACTGAAGGCCTAATCCCCGGCTGGCAAGGTTAGGCTGCCGTCGCTGTTCAGTGGCCAAAACGGGTTCATCGCGACCTCCCAAACATGTCCATCGGGGTCTGCGTAGTAACCCGAATAGCCGCCCCAAAAAACTTTCTCGGGGGCCTTCAACGCATGTGCGCCAACACTGACTGCCTTGGCAAATGCAGCGTCCACTTCTGCTTCGGTTGAGAAGTTTTGAGCAAGCGTCATCGCGCCGGTGCCAAGGTCGGCCCCAGGCCGTCCTTGATCTTCGGCCAATGGAGCACGCCCAAACAGCCCCAATGCCATGCCATTTATCTGGAAAAACACCACGTCTTCCTGCCGTCTGGTCACAGTCCAGCCAAGATCGCCATAAAAATTTACGCTGCGCTCCAGATCATCAACGCCAAGGGTAATCAACGTTACACGTTGCGGGGTCATTGCGGCCCTCCTATTTCAATTTTTGAATTCCCGTCCTGATCACTTACCTCAACCCATGCCGCTTTGTCACCTAAAGCAGCAAACAATTCCGGGCCGGTCCCTGTCATGAAGGCCTGCGCGCCCAGGCTGCAAATCTCATCGTAAAGCGCTTCGCGGCGGGCTTTATCGAGATGCGCGGCGACCTCATCCAAAAGTAAAATCGGCGCTGCTCCAAATTCGCTGGCCAGTGCGCGCGCGTTGGCAAGGATCAGCGAGATCAGCAGGGCCTTTTGCTCGCCGGTTGAACAATCACGGGCCAGCATGTTCTTGGCCACATAGGTGGCGACAAGGTCGGCGCGGTGCGGGCCGATCAGGGTTCGCCCGGCAGCCATGTCGCGTGACCGGCTGGCGGCAAATGCTTCTTGCAGGGCCACGACGCTTTCGGGGAAGGCATCTTCGGGGTGTGTCAGGACCAGATCAGCGGTCGGAAAGGCGGTTTCCGCCCTGGCTTGCGCAAACGCGAGTTGCGACAGGGCCTCTTGTCGGTAGGCATGCACCTGTGATCCGGCACGCGCCATCTGACCTTCAAGCGCGCCGTACCAATGGGCATCGCGCACCTGATCTTTAAGAAGCCGGTTCCGTTCACGCATGGCTTTTTCATAAGACAACACAACATCGGCGTGAGCAGGCTCAAAGCTCATGGCGATCCGGTCAAGAAAGCGCCGCCGCCCATCCGCACCTTCGCTCCATAACCGGTCCATGATCGGCACCAGCCATAAGATGCGGGCAATACGGCCCAGCGCCACCTGCGGGGCTGCTTTGCCGTCGATGCGCAGCTGGCGGGTGCTGCCGGGTTCAAACCATGTTTCAACCTCGTGCAAAAGGTGCAGGCTTTGCAGCTCGGCTGAAATTTTCCACCCCAGCGCTTCGGGTTTGCGAACCATTTCATCGGCCTTGGCACGGCGCAAACCACGCCCCGGCGACAGCATTGATATAGCTTCAAGAATATTGGTCTTGCCGGCACCATTGGGGCCAAAAATCGCAACAGGCCGCCCGTCCAGTTTCAATTCGGCGCGGTGATGCGAACGAAAATGGGAAAGTGTCAGGTTACGCAGAAAAAGGCCGGTCATCTTCACCTTTTTCCTTTTGCTCCAAATATCCTCGCCGAAGGCAAAAACCTACTGCACAGTGTCCGTCACACGCGCATCGGCATGACGACGTAAACCGCGCTTGTGTCATTGCCTTCGCGCATCAATGCCGGATCACCCGAGGCGTTGAACAGGAAAACAGCATTTTCGCGATCGACCTGGCTGGCAATCTCCAACAGGTATTTAGCGTTAAAGCCGATCTCAAGACGTTCATCCCCGTAAGCGACGGTCAGCTCTTCCTCGGCGGCACCTGCATCGGGGGCATTGACGGACAAGACCAACCGGTCTTCGTCAAGCGCCAGTTTGACAGCCCGGCTACGTTCGGATGACACGGTAGCGACCCGGTCGACAGCCTGTGCAAACTCGGCCGCGTCCACTTCCATGCGCTTGGTGTTACCGGCTGGGATAACGCGGGTATAATCGGGAAATGTGCCGTCGATTACTTTTGAGGTCAAAGTTATTCCCGGCGTGGCAAAACGTATTTTGGTTTCTGAAACTGAAACCGCGACCTTGGTTTCGTCGTCATCCAGAAGCTTTCGCAGTTCGCCAACTGTTTTGCGCGGTACAATCACGCCAGCCATATCGGCGGCCCCGTCCGGCAGATCTGCATCAATGCGCGCCAGCCTGTGCCCGTCCGTAGCCACACAGCGCAGCACCTTGCCGCCATCTGCATCAGCGACATGCATGTAAACACCGTTGAGGTAGTATCTGGTTTCCTCGGTCGATATGGCGAATTTCGATTTATCAAACAGCCGCCGCAAAACTGGCGCAGGAATGGAGAAGTTAGCGGAATATTCCGAGCTTGCCATCACCGGGAAATCTTCTTTCGCAAGTGTTGCCAGCGAGAAGTTTGAGCGCCCGGCCTCGACCGTAAGACGCCCTGAGGTCCCGTCATCGGACAATTGTACCAGTGCGCCATCGGGCAGCTTGCGTACAATTTCGTGCAGGGTGACCGCAGAAACCGTCGTCGCCCCGGCGCGCTCAACCTGGGCTGGGGCCTTGTCCACCACTTCGATGTCCAGATCGGTGGCACGCATTGAAACTTCGCCGCCCTCGGCTTCGATCAGCACATTGGCGAGGATCGGAATGGTATTGCGCCGCTCAACAACAGATTGCGCCTGACCCACGGCTTTGAGCAACGCGCCGCGTTCGATACTGAATTTCATGGCTTCCTTACCCTCTCGTGAGACCTGCCGGGGCGCTGAAACTACCTGTTTTTGCGCCCGGATCAAGTTTTTTCAGACTGTCCATGTGTTTAACAGGGGCGTCAAGGGTTAACGCGCCGCTTATTCGCCCGATGGGCAGGCTTGTTTACGCCTCTAGTGACCGGCGCAGCAATTCCACATCCTCGGCTATCTGGTTGTCCACAGTTTTCAGATCCTCGATCCGGCGCACTCCATGCATCACCGTTGTATGATCGCGCCCACCAAAGCGGCGGCCAATTTCGGGCAGGCTGCGCGAGGTTAGCTGCTTGGCAAGATACATTGCCACCTGACGCGGGCGGGCAATGGTGCGCACCCGGCGTGGACCAATGAGGTCGGAAAGACGGATGTTATAATGCTCGGATACCTTGCGCTGAATTTCCTCGACCGTCACTTTGCGGTCTGAGGCGCGCAGGATATCAGCCAGACAATCCTGGGTCAGTTCCAGAGTAATTTCACGCCCAACCAATGAAGCAAAAGCAAAGAGCCGCATCAACGCCCCTTCCAGCACCCGGACATTGGTTGAAATGCGGTGGGCAAGAAACTCCAGCACGCCGTCGGCAATTTCCAGACCCTTATATTGCTTGCGGTACTGATTAACCTTGGTTTGCAGCACGCCAAGGCGCAGTTCATAATCGGTTGGGTGCAGATCCACCACCAGCCCGCATTGCAGGCGGCTTTTGATCCGTTCCTCAAGGTCTTTGATCTCGCCCGGTGCGCGGTCCGCCGAAATAATGATCTGTTTGTTCTGGTCCACAAGTGCGTTGAAGGTATGAAAGAACTCTTCTTGTGTTGAATCCTTGCCAGCGATGAATTGCACATCATCGACCATCAGCACATCAACCGAGCGGAAGATTTGTTTGAAATCCATCATCTGCCGGTCGCGAAGGGCCTGTACGAAGCGGTACATGAATTGCTCTGCCGACAGATAGACGACGCGCAGTTCGGGATTACGTGTCTGCATTTCCCACGCGATGGCGTGCATCAAATGGGTCTTGCCCAGACCAACGCCGCCATAAAGAAACAGCGGATTGAAACCAACCGGACCGCCCTCGGCAACCCGGCGCGCAGCGGCATGGGCAAGCTCGTTCGGCTTGCCAACGACGAAAGCGTCGAAGGTAAAGCGCGCGTCCAGTGGTGCACCCGGCAGGTCGGCCCTCACAGCAGGCCGGCCAGCGTTATTGCCCGCATTCGGGTGTGTTGGTTCTTGCGTGCCGTTTGCCGTCTGCGCTGAGGCGGCAGGCTTTGGCACCGAAAACTGCAGCCGGGACACCGCAACACCAATGTCTGTCAGTTGCCGCAAAATCTGGTCGCCAAAATTACGGTCGACCCAATTACCCAGAAATGTGGTCGGAACAAAGAAATGCGCGGCGCCATTATTCAGCTCGGCCAATTCCAGCGGTTCAATCCAGTTGGAGTAATTGCTTTTACCCAGCGATTGCTGCAGTTTTTCCCGCACCTGTCCCCATTGATCGCTGATATCTGTATTCGTCATAGTTTCTCCGACCCACAAGTGTTTTTCCAAACGCAGTCCGCGAGCTGCGATAAATCAATAATATGCGTGAACTTCCCGATCACGATTGCCGCCACGCTAACCCCGCAGCCTTCCAGCCGTTCTTTAAACCCCTGTGGCCTGCATCGTCCCGGTCCCCTTCGAACCCGGTGGCCACATTTAGGCAATTCGTTTGCCCCTCTGCCCCGCGCAGATGCAAACTCATCGCTTTGGCCGCATGGAGCGAACGAACCCCGGAACGGCATATAAACAACAGGTTTTCAGGCCTGAGGCCCAAAAGCTGCTGGTTCACCTCGTCGACGAAAAGCGGATTAACAGACATGTCCGGCCACATTTCCCATTCCACCTTCAGGAACGGGTTTGGCAGCGGGCGCAGGTCCGGAATACCGACATAAGACCATTCCGCGCGGGTCCTGACATCAATCAAAACCACGCCGGGATCTTCGTTCAGTATTCCCCAGGCGTCGCGTGGCAAAACCTCACCAACGCGTGGGTCTGTGTCCCCGCTCATCCATTTATCCCCAGGTCAACGAAGTGAATCGCTAGGACAAGTTAGCAAGCTCTGAAAGGCTCACGCAACTTATCTTCACGCTTGACTCACACTTTCGTAAAACTTCGGAAAACGAATCCCGGGTGGCTTGCACAAATACGATTATTCGCTGGCAGAGGTGAAGCAGAGTCAAAAAAAGGACGCGCGGATTGCACGTCCCTTTTGTAACATTTTTGAGGCTTGGGCTTAACCGAGGGCTTTGACCCGGGCCGAAAGCCGCGACATTTTGCGCGCAGCGGTGTTTTTATGAAACACGCCTTTGGTGACGCCGCGCATCAGTTCGGGCTGACATTCACGCAAAGCAGCAGTGGCAGCATCTTTGTCACCTGAGGCAATCGCCTCTTCAACTTTACGAAGATGGGTGCGGATGCGCGAGCGGCGGGCTTTGTTTACTTGAAAACGGCGCTCGTTCTGACGGGCGCGCTTTTTTGCTTGAGGCGAATTGGCCATGGTCGGGTCCCTTTCCGGGGTTTGTTACATTCTGTTTGCACGCCTCCCGTCCGGGTTTTCAAAAACCGGTCAATCCAGCCAGAGCGGGCCTCACGCGCATATGCAGCGGGCTATAGGATAGAATCAGCACAAAGGGAAGGGAAAAGATAGCAAAGGTGCCAAGCGCTTTGGAAAGCGCTTGCAAGGCGTTTTGAAACGCCTTGCCAAGGATTTTCGAAAATTCTTACTTGCCGCGAAATTGCGGTTCGCGTTTTTCCGCGAAAGCCGCCATGCCTTCTTTCTGGTCCTCGGTGGCGAACAGCGAATGAAACACCCTGCGTTCAAACAAAATACCCTCGCTCAGTGGCATCTGATCCGCGCGGTGCACCGATTCTTTGATCGCCATAACCGTGATCATGCTTTTCTCGGCAATCTTCTGGGCTGCCGACATTGCCTCTTCCATCAGCTTTTTCGCAGGCACGACGCGGCTGACCAGCCCCGAACGCTCGGCCTCGTCCGCATCCATAAACCGCCCCGTAAGGTTCATATCCATCGCCTTGGCGCGTCCGACAAGGCGGGTCAGACGCTGGGTGCCGCCCATACCAGCCATGACGCCGAGATTAACTTCGGGTTGGCCAAACTTGGCGTTGTCGGCGGCAATTATAAAGTCGCACATCATCGCCAGTTCACATCCGCCGCCAAGCGCATAACCTGAGACCGCAGCGATAATCGGCTTGCGAGTGCGCAAGATAGCTTGCTCCTCAGAGGTAAAAAGGTCGTCGGTAAAAACCTCGACAAAGCTTTTGCTTGCCATCATTTTGATATCGGCCCCGGCAGCAAAGGCTTTTTCCGAGCCGGTAACGACGATGCAGCGGACCTTGTCGTTTTGCTGCGCCTCGCCCATCGCCTGTCCAAGCTCGCCCAATAACCCGAGGTTCAGCGCGTTCAACGCTTCGGGCCGGTTCAGACGGATCAGCGTAACGTGATCTTCGGTTTCGACGATGATGTTCTTATAGGCCATGATTCCCGCCTTTGTTATTCTTCTCGGGTGCAAGTGGTAAGGTGGCGGGCCGGGGCGATCAAGCTATCTTTGGCATTGCGGGCAATAGAAAGTTGAGCGTCCGCTTTGGGTGATTCGGGTAATTTTGCCGCCACATCCGTCACTTAGGCACGGCTCGCCCTCGCGGCCATATACCCGGAAAGCGTGTTGAAAATAGCCCAGTTCGCCGTCTGCCTGTCGGTAGTCCTTCAAAGACGAGCCACCGTTGGCAATGGCCTCGGACAGAACGTCGCGGATAATGGGCACCAGCGCGGCCGCCCGTTTTGCAGAGATTTGCCCGGCTTTGCGTTTGGGGTTCATACCAGCGCGCAAAAGCACCTCGCAAACATATATATTGCCCAGACCAGCGACAGTTTTCTGATCCAGCAAGGCGGATTTTATCGGAGTACTTCGCCCCTTCAGGGCGCGTATCAGGACGGCATCGTTGAACTGGTTACCCAACGGCTCAGGTCCTATGTTAACAAGCAGGGGATGTGCCTGGAGGCAATTGGTTGCAAACATGTCCATCAGACCAAAGCGGCGTGGATCGTTAAAGGTCACACGCGCGCCGCTTTCCATATCGAGCACAACGTGGTCATGTTTTTTCAGGTCGGGGTGATCGCCCGTCGAGATTGTCATGCGCCCGGACATGCCAAGATGGATGATCAGGGTTTCGCCGGTCGAAAGATCCGCAAGGATATATTTTGAGCGCCTGCGCAGGGCATCAACCCGCGCCCCGGTCAGCCGGTCGGCCATGCGTTCGGGGAATGCCGTGCGCAACCCTTCGCGACGAATATCAGCGCGGGCAATCACCCGCCCCTCCATCACCGGCAGCAAACCGCGGCGTACAGTCTCA
Organism: Paracoccaceae bacterium; assembly: GCA_024227755.1. Taxonomy (GTDB): domain Bacteria; phylum Pseudomonadota; class Alphaproteobacteria; order Rhodobacterales; family Rhodobacteraceae; genus JAAEUB01. The sequence continues at coordinate 11,447 of JAAEUB010000174.1, forward strand.
ACCTCGGGTAATTCTGGCATGTGTGACGCTCTTTCATTGTACACCCCTCGCGCGCATTATATGTGAGGGGCAGTTAACTTCTGATCGGCAAGACATGATGACCATTCCTGACAAAAAAACCACCCATTTCGGTTTCAAGACCGTGGCCGAGGATGACAAGGCCGGGATGGTGCATGGGGTGTTTTCAAACGTCGCCTCGAAATACGACGTGATGAACGATGCCATGTCGATGGGCGTGCACCGTTTGTGGAAAGACGCGATGATGGACTGGCTGGCGCCGCGTTCAGGTCAGCGTCTTCTGGATGTCGCAGGCGGCACCGGCGATATCGCCTTTCGCTTTCTGAAACGTGCGCCGGGATCGGACGCGGTTGTGTTGGACATGACCGAAGACATGTTGATCAACGGGCGCGCACGAGCCGACGCTGAAAGTCAGGCCGAGCGACTGAACTGGGTCGTCGGCGACGCCATGGCGCTGCCGTTTGAGGATAATTCCTTTGATGTCTATACGATCAGTTTTGGCATCCGAAACGTCACCCGCATCCCCGACGCCCTGTCCGAAGCATACCGGGTACTGCGCCCCGGCGGGCGACTGATGGTTTTGGAATTCAGCCAACTGCCACATGCCGGAATGCAGAAGCTTTACGACCTCTATTCCTTCAACGTGATCCCGAAAATGGGCAAGCTGATCGCGAATGACGCCGATAGTTATCAGTATCTGGTCGAATCAATACGCAAGTTCCCGGATCAGGAGACATTTGCCGCAATGATCCGCAAAGCTGGTTTTGAGAATGTGAAATACCGCAACCTGAGCTTGGGCATTGCCGCGCTTCATTCAGGCTGGAAGGTCTAATATGCGCGGTCCACACAATATTTGGCGCCTGATCCAGACCGGGGCAACCTTTCAGCGCACTGGTGCGATGGGCGTGGTTCTTGACGCGATGGACGCGCCACCCTTCCTGCGCTTTGCTGCTCGGGTGGTTGGTTGGCCATTGGCGTTTGTCGGGCTACGCGGGGATCAGGATCTGCCGCCGGTCACGCGGGCACTGAAAGCGCTGGGACCAGCCTACATCAAGTTCGGCCAAACCTTATCAACCCGGCCGGACGTGGTTGGGGTCGAACTGGCCGATCAACTGACTTATCTTCAGGATAAATTACCGCCATTCCCAGCGGAAATTGCCCGCCAGACCATAGAGGATGAGTTGGGCATATCTGTCGACGAAGTGTTCTCTGAGTTCTCCGAACCGGTCGCTGCCGCCTCGATCGCGCAGGTGCACCATGCGCGCATCGCGGCCACGGGCCAGGAAGTTGCGGTCAAGGTACTCAGGCCAAGGATTGAACGCGCCTTTCGCCGCGACATCGACGCCTTTCACTTTTCCGCACGCGTGATCGAAACCCTTTTACCCTCAACCCGCCGCCTTAAACCGACCGAGGTTATCACGCATTTCGAAAGCGTGGTGATGGGTGAACTGGACTTGCGGCTGGAAAGCGCTTCAGCATCGGAATTTCATGCCAATACGGTGGGCGACAGGGGCTTTGTCGTGCCCGAGGTTGACTGGGGCCTGACCGGGCGTAGGGTGATGACGTTGGGCTGGGGGGAAGGCATCCCCGCGAACGAACTGGAGGCGATCAGGGCGGCCGGGCTGGATATGGTCGATCTGGGCGAACGGGTGCTGCAATTGTTCCTCAGTCACGCATTGCGCGACGGGTTGTTTCACGCCGATATGCATCAGGGTAACCTGAAGTTTGCCGCAAACGGTGATATCATCGCGCTGGATTTCGGCATCATGGGCCGGTTGGATGAGTATACAAGACGGGTTTATGCCGAGATCCTTTATGGGTTTATCAAACGCGATTACCGCCGGGTTGCCGAGGTGCATTTTGAGGCCGGCTATGTTCCCGCTGACCGTGATGTCGATGATTTCGCCCGTGCGCTTCGCGCGGTCGGTGAACCGATTTTCGGGATGGACGCGACCCAAATCTCGATGGGACGGTTGTTGAATTATCTGTTTGAAGTGACTGAGCGCTTTGGCATGGAAACACGGACCGAGCTGATCTTGTTGCAACGCACCATGGTGGTAGTGGAAGGCGTGGCGCGCTCGCTTAGTCCCAATATCAATATCTGGCAGGTCGCCAAACCGGTGGTCGAGGATTACGTGGTTTCGTCGTTGGGGCCGCGTGCGATGCTGGCAGATCTGGTGAAAACTGCCCGGGTACTGGCCCGCTTTGGCCCGCGCCTGCCAGAGCTGGCCGAAGCGGCCCTGATCCGCCAATCGACCCCGGCAGCAAAACCGGAAAGGGCGCATCCGGCGCGGGCAGTAGCCTATGTTGCATTCGGCGCGATACTAACGCTGGCTGCCGTTTGGCTTGCATCCGGGCTGTAGGTCAGGCCGGGGTGTTTCCTCAAGACTAGCTTGCTTCGCGCAACGCGTTCACCGCAGAGGCAGGCACCTCAACTCCTCCTTCAAGGATCAAGATGGTCTGGCCGCCCTCATTGCGCGCCTCGGAGATTCGCGAATAAACATCGACCTGGGTGGTCGCGATCAGATCGTCATGGGCGTAGCTTTCAAGCTCAAACGAGTAGAGCCCCTCGGTCCGTGGGTTGCCATCTTCGTCAACCCCGGCCCAGATTACCGGTCCGGTTGAGGCTTCTATTTCGATACGCTCAACCTCATTTCCACTGGCGTCCCTGACAACCAGAACCGCCTCCTGCGCGATGGCCGCGGGGTTGGGTGATAATGTAATTGGGGCACCGTCGAAATAGGCCGGGGCGGCAGCACGCGCCTCCATTCCGACCCATCCGGCCAGTTGCGCCATACCCATCAGGCCCATTTGTTCTGAGAGATTACTGAGAAGGTCATTGGTCAGCACCTGTTGCTCGACCGACGAAAACGTCGCCAGTTGTACGGCGTAGTCGGACGATTCAATAGGGTTGAGCGGATCCTGGTTTTCCATCTGTGTGGTCAGCATCAAAAGAAATGTCTCAAAATCCGAGCTGATTACCGAAGAAGAGGTGACACCCTGTTCCAGCGCCGAGGCAGGGGTGACACTTTGGTTTACCTGTCCTATTTGCATAATAGTCTCCTGTTACAAGCGAAGGTCGACCCCTGCCGAAGTGTCGGCAGAGAGGGGTGCGGTATGGAGTGCTTCTGTCGCTGTGTTGATGTCAGGACTGTCCTCAACTTCAGCCGAGGTGCCCCCGCCGGGAAATTGACCGAAACCCTGTGCGTCAGTGTTCCCGTCGCCCTGACCAAATCCAAAACTGACATCGCGGTAGCCAATATCGCGCAATTCCTGTGCCAGGCTTTCAATATGGCGGCGTAAAAGGTCAAGCGTTTCGGGGCGCTCAGCATGTACCAATACCGAAAGTGCACCGCTTTCAATGACGAAAGCCAGGCGAATACGCCCAAGCTCTTCTGGATTAAGCGCAAGGTCCACTGGCCGGTCAGGCAAGGGTCTGGCAATCTCGGCTATCTGCGCTGCAACATGTCGCGCAAGGGCAGGTTCCTGTCTTATCGCCGGGTTTTCCACATTTGCCGTGTTTAGGGCGGCGGGTGCTGTGAACAGATCGGGGGCCGGTTCAAGGCCTAAGTCCAAGCTTGGCACGGCTCCTGAAAAAGTGGCGTTGTTAATAATGGCGACAGACAATTGCGGGGTGGGATTTATCGCGGTCGGATTTGGAACGGTCTGTTGGGCCATCGCGCGCTCTATTGGTAAGGTCGGGTTGGACATAGCCGGGGCCGCGATCCGCGACGGGCGACCAACATTCCGGCCCGACCCCTCTTTCCCACTGGTCGCTTGTTTGAAATGAACTGCTGGTATTGCTGGCTTTTCCGGACTGGTCAAAGGGAATGAATTGGTCGGGGGGTAGGTTCGCAATTCCGGGTCCCCTTTGGGCGTTCTCGACAGGGCCGTTGAAACATCGCCCGCACTCAGTGGCGCGATCATTGATAAATCAGGGCTAGGCCGGGACAATGCCTTTTGTGTTTCAACGGGCGCAGGCGTTTGAACCCCTGCTTCTAAGCGGGGGACGCCGGGAGTATTACCTTCCCGCCCAACAGGTATGTCAGGCACAGGAACTTGTTGCACCCTGCCTTCGCCCGTCCTTCCAATGACGACCGGCACAAGGGCTATTGTTTCGAACTTTTCAGAATGGTGCACCCTTCGCGCCCAGCCCTCGTGGTGAACTGGCCCCCTTTTTTTGTGGTCAGGTCTTTCATTCAATGCGGTTTCAGCGGGCTTTTGCGCGCGGCTTTCAGCCACATAGGGTGAGTTTTGAACGCCAGCATTCTGTTTCGCAAACAGGGGCTGATTTGGTAAATCACTCGGCTTTGACGGGGTGATAGCTTCCGTTGCCGAAGCTGTGCCCACGGACAAAGCCGCAGACGTTTCAGGCCTGTTAACCGGCAGCGCTGCCTTGGCCATGGGTTCTGTGCCTGTCGTAGTTGCGGTTGCAAGATCGGTCTGATGGCGCGGTGAGTGTACCGCCGTCAACGACCCGGTATTTGCTTTTGGGGTGTCTGAAGTTTCAGTCGTGCCCAGCGCCGCTTCCGATTTGGCTGTCAAGCGATCAACAAGCGGTTCGTGCGCGATTGAACCTGCGGTTTGCTTGGGTTCTTGCGCTCCAACCGCTGGCTTACTTTGGTCAAAAGCGGCTGGCAGGAGGGTCCCGGCGGAATGCCAAAGCCCTGTCTCTGAATGGCTTGGAGTTATCGAGACCCGTGTAAGGATTTGCTGCGCATCGTCATGGCTTGAGCGTGTAACTTCTTTGCCGCGCGCTGTGGGCGCGTCAACTGCCCCGTCTTCAATCCCAGCAACAATTTCGCCCGGATTTTGCCTGTTCTCGACGGTGTGCGCCAATGGTTCTTTGCCCGCTCCAGATTGAACGGGTTCAGCAGGGGCGTAGGGAGCAAAGGGCGGAGTTTGGGCCGGTTGCATGGAAACGTTCGAAGGCGCAGGACCCATTGGCAAGGCAGGCATCACGAATTCAAACGGGCCACCTTCAACCCTATTCCCCATCAGGGGAGCGGATTTGGAACCGGCCAGAGGTATTGCCTGAGGTATTAAAGGCGCAAGGTTCGCATTGAGCCGCGTGGCATCAACATCTTCCGGCACCGGTAATTCAGCCACCGCAGATGGCAGATGCTTTATCATTTCCGCAAACAGGTCGCTGCCATCATGTTGCGGCATTTGTTCAGACCTGACGCCGTTGTCAGGGTGTGGGTTCGCAAGAAGGAACAAAGCTGTGTTTTGCATATCTGGGTCCGGGTGTTCTGCCGCCGTATAAAACATTCATGACAGACGTTAGTTACCGGTTCTTTACTGTCTTGGGTCATAACAAGGGAAATGTGTTTTCAATTGAAAGGAAATGCCATGGACCCGGTATCCTCTGGCCCCGGCCAGGTTCCACAGCTGGCTTCGCAGCGTGACAAGCAACTGATGGAGGCGGCGCGTGAGCTGGAGGCGAGTTTTTTGGCGGAAATGCTGAAATCTGCAGGCATGGGCAAAACGCGCGGCAGCTTTGGTGGCGGAATTGGTGAGGATCAGTTTAGTTCGCTATTAGTACGCGAACAGGCGCACGCGATCGTGGCAAGCGGAGGCATCGGCCTGGCCCAATCCCTTTTTGAAGCTTTGAAGGAGCGTGAAAATGGTACTTTTTAATATACCTTCCGTGGTTGATGCGCTGGATGATCTGCTTGACCGCGAACGTCAGGCAATTCTTACGGGGAACCTGGATGCCCTGTCGCGCCAACTGGTCGAAAAGACGCGCTTGCTGGAGCGGTTGGCGGGATCGACCGATGATGCTGCACGTATAGAACGGCTGCGGGTCAAGACGGACCGCAATCAAGAGCTTTTGGGGGCGGTCGCGCGTGGGATTAAGAGCGTTTCGCAACGTTTGGAAGCGATGAAAAACCCGGATACCACGCTGCGTACATATGACGAGGGTGGGGCGCATCAAAATTTGCGGACCCGAAAATCCAGCATGGAAAAACGCGCCTGAGGTTCATCCGCCACACGACCCAAGCGATGGGCGGGACGTCCAGTCAGGCATATGAATGCATTGCTTTTTTACCAACCCACCTGAAACGCGCCATACCGATGCGTGTTTATCTCAAATCCTAATCATCATGCTGAGGTCTGTTTAGAGTTCCTTCAGACCTTAGGCGTCAGGGTGCACGTGCATCCTGAGGGGGTGGCGCGGATCGGGCAAACCGGCAAACCGCAGAAGTCAGAATGGCTCCTGAACCCGTCCTGAGTGGGCGGATATTAGAAAACCAGCGCAAAAGCGCTGATCTACGAAGGAAAAAGTAAATGTCCAGCATTCTGACAAATAACAGTGCCATGGTGGCTCTGCAGACCTTGAAATCCATCAATAAAAACCTGGCGGGAACGCAAAACGAGATCTCGACCGGCAAAAGGGTCGGTACAGCGAAAGACAATGCTGCGGTCTGGGCCATCTCCAAGGTTATGGAAAGCGATGTGAAGGGCTTCAAGGGTATTTCCGACAGCTTATCGCTGGGGGAAAGCACGGTGGCAGTGGCCCGTAACGCGGCGGAAACCGTTACCGACCTGCTGACCGATATCAAAGGTAAAATCGTTGCGGCACAGGAAGAAAATGTTGACCGCACGAAAATTCAGACCGACATCGCCGCCCTGCGCGACCAGATCAGTTCAGTGGTTGGTGCGGCACAGTTTAACGGGTTGAATATGGTCCAGGGCACGGATGACATGAACATCCTGGCCTCGCTCGACCGTGCTAGCGATGGTTCTGTTACCGCTTCAAATATTACCGTGGCTCGTCAAGACCTTACCACTGATGCGGGCGTATATGGTACCGGAACTTCCCTGAGTGCGAACACTACCGCCAGCGATTCGGCCGTGGTTAGCACCGCAAATACCGCCATCGTCACAATCGGCAATACCTGGGCAGCGGGCGATGTGGCTAACATCTCGGTTGCCGGGATTGATCTAGCCTACACACTTGGGTCAGGCGAGGATGAAGGTGACGCAGGGATCGCGCTTGCGGGCCTGATCAATGGCCTTGGCCTGACCGGTATCAGCGCCACCGATGATGGAGCTGGTGCGGTGACAATCAGTTCCACACGTGCTTTTGAAACCTCCAATGTCAACACCGCCGAAACCACTGCAGGTGATGGTGACGTCCTGATCACCACGCTGAACGGTACCGGATCGTTGTCACTGACCACAGGTGACATTGCCGAGCGCGCTGAAAACGTCGCCTTCTCGACCTCTGCGGCGGTCAATGACGGGGACGGTTACAAGGTAACGATCGGCTCAAGCTCATATAACTACGTTGCCGGTAAGAACGAGACGATGGAGGATGTGGCTAAAGGCCTGAAGATCGCAATTGACTCGGCCGATCTTACCGACATCACAACAACGGTTACGCAAGACGCAACCAGTGGGCAATGGTCGTTGAAGGTGGACAATAACGGCTCTACTCTGGCCTTCGCTGAGGCTGGCAACGCTGGCGGTACGGCTTCGGGCGGATTGCGCGGCCTTGAGGCCATGGACGTGACCACAAATGCCGGTGCTGATACGGCCCTCGACAACATCGAAACGCTGATTTCCAACTCGATTGATGCCGCGGCGCAGTTCGGTTCTTCGCAAGGCCGGATCCAGATCCAGAACGATTTCATCTCCAAGCTGAGCGATTCGCTGAAAACCGGGATCGGCGCAATGGTGGATGCGGATATGGAGGCAGCCTCGGCCCGCTTGCAGGCCCTGCAGGTGCAGCAGCAATTGGGCACACAAGCATTGTCAATTGCCAACCAAGCACCGCAAAACATTCTGTCTCTGTTCCGGTAAGGGACTCTTTAGTGGGGCGTCAAAACGGCGCCCCACTTACTTCCGCCTTCTTTGGCGCTCCCTAAAGCGGTTCGCCCTGCATCTGAAACAGGGCATTTGGCGAAACGCTCAGACCCTAACAATGTTGTGGGTGCTTCCCGCCCAATTTGAGATTCAAATTGAACGCGAAATACTTTGATCAACACATTTACCGGAAGGAAATGATGTGAACGCTCTGAATATGGCCCAAACGGCCTACGCCGCGTCGCAAACCCCAATTCGCACCCCGCGCGGCACAGAATACGAGGCATTCGCTCGTATCACCCACCACTTGAAGACCTCTGACACCAAAGGCCGCACCGGTTTCACCGCGCTGGCCCAGGCCATCCATCAAAATCGTCAGCTTTGGACCATGCTTGCCGCCGATGTTGCCGATGAGGCGAATGGTCTGCCGCAGGATCTGCGCGCCAGGATTTTTTATCTGGCCGAATTTACCAACCATCATTCTCACCTGGTTCTGAACCGTGAAGCCGGGATAGAGCCGCTGATTGAGATTAACACCGCTATCATGCGCGGCCTTCGTACAAGGGCGGCGGCAGCATGAGCGGTCTTGTCCTGAAGCTTGGTCCAAAAGAACGGGTCCTGATCAATGGCGCGGTAATAGAAAACGGCGACCGCCGTTCGCGCCTGTCAATTGTCACACCGGATGCCAACATTCTGCGCCTGCGTGACGCCATTCACCCCGAAGAGGTGACAACTCCGGTGCGTCGCGTGTGCTATATCGCCCAGCTGGTACTGTCTGGCGATGTCGGGAAGGACGAGGCGCACCTGCAGCTTTTACGTGGTGTGGAACAGTTGAGCCAAGTCCTGACAGATTATGACAGCCGCGCCCTTCTGGACCGGGCGACGGAGGCAGTTATGGAGGGGCAGTTTTATCAGGCCCTGAAAGCCCTACGCGGCCTTTTACCGCGTGAGGATCGCCTGATGGCCGCAACCCCGTCATGAGTTTTCAGCCGGTCATACCATTTGGCGGCATGGCCGGCTGGTCTTTCCTGCAACGCACGCAGGAAAATCAGCAGGCGGCATTTGAGGCGTCACCGGTGATCACGCGCGATAGCGAATATTTCGCTGAAAATATCGGATCAGTCACTACGGCTGAAGAGCTTGTCAGTGATTTTCGCCTTTTAAAGGTCGCCCTTGGTGCATTCGGGTTGGACGATGATCTTGCGAACAAGTATTTTATCCAAAAGGTTCTGGAAGATGGCGCGATCGATACCGAGGCACTGTCAAACAAGCTTTCTGACAAACGTTATCTGGATCTGACCAAAGCATTTGGGTTTGGCGATTTTGACACGCCAAATACCCAGCTCAGCGATTTTCCCGGGGAAATTCTGCAAGCCTATAAAGATCGGCAGTTTGAAATTGCCATTGGTGACCAGGACAGTGACATGCGATTGTCTTTGAGCCTTGAACGCGATCTGGGCACGGTTCTTGAAACGACAACAACAGACGATGGCATGTGGTTCTCAATTATGGGAAACCCACCGCTCAGGCGGGTGTTTGAAACCGCCCTTGGCCTGCCCGCTTCAATCGGAGCACTTGATCTTGATCTTCAGCTTACCGGATTTCGGGACAAAGCGTTGGCTGCCTTTGGCGACGGGGAAGTTGCACAGTTTTCAGACCCGGGAAAAATGGAAGAATTGAACCGGCTTTTTCTGGTGCGTTCGCAGATCCAGGCGGGTAGCAGCAGCATGTCCAGCGGGGCCATCGCCCTGACGCTGCTGCAAAACCTGTAAGTCGGTGAAAAGTACCTTGCGGACAACCTGAGTTATCTCTCCTTCAAGGATCGCAGCAAAAGCGGGTGCAAAAACTTTCAACTGTAGGGATTGGCCGCTAAAGTTTTAGTCGACTTAGTACCAAGGGAGGAAGATGCTAATCAGGTTGATCAGGGTTTTCCTCTGGCACCATACAGGCCCCCAAACGCTGAAAACTAACCTGAGTATTATCCCACTCATCCTCGGCCAGAAACGCATCGAGCTTTGGCCAAGCCTCAATCGCTGCATCCAGCACCGGATCAGACCCGACCGAATACAGCCCCGCCTGTATCATCATTTCTGACCGGTCATAAGCACCAAGTCGTTGCCGGGCGGCCGAGATCAAGGTGTTTTCAGCCTCGGACGCCGCCCCCGGCAAGGCGCGGCTAACCGAACGCAGAAGGTCTATTGCCGGAAATCGTCCGCGTTCGGCGATTTTGCGGTCCAGCACCACGTGGCCATCCAGCACTCCACGCAGGATATCAGCCACCGGTTCTTCCATATCCGACCCGGCGACAAGAACGCTGAACACCGCGGTAATGTCGCCCTGCATCCCCGCCCCCGGCCCGGCGCGTTCGCATAAAGAGGTGATCTGATGCGCGGTGGAGGGTGGAAAGCCGCGCATTTTACTGTCTTCCCCAGCGGCAAGAGCAATTTCGCGGTGCGCTTCAGCAAAACGGGTGACCGAGTCGGCCAAAAACAGCACATGGTTTCCTGCATCGCGGAAATGCTCTGCCACCGCCATAGCTGTCCAGCCGCAGCGACGGCGCACCAGAGGCGAGCGGTCCGAGGTGGCCGCCACCACCACCGCGCGTGTCATGCCCTCGGGGCCCAAAACACGCTCGACAAATTCACGCACCTCGCGCCCACGCTCGCCAATCAGGCCGATCACCACAACATCTGCGTGCAAGCCCCGCGCCAGTTTAGCCAGCAAGGTTGACTTGCCCACACCAGAGCCTGCAAAAAGCCCAATCCTCTGACCCCGTACAATCGGTAAAAGCGTGTTGAACACTGCCATGCCGCTTTCCAGCCGCGCACCCAATATCCGTCGCTCGGTTGGGTTGGCGGGGGTGCCACGCAAGGACCGTGCCTTTGCCCCACGCAAGATAGGTCGGCCATCCAGTGCATTGCCAAACGGGTCGATCACCCGTCCGATCCAGTTATCGTCGGGTGCAATCTGAGAGGAGCCTAGCAAGGTAACCGCCTCTCCTATTTTTAAGCCCTCTATGTCACCATCGGGCAAGATGGTAATCATTTCCGGTGTGAGGTTTATAACCTCGCCCAACCGGCCCGCCTGCCCCGGCGGGCCAATTTCAACCAGATCCGATTGCGCAGCCACACCCGACAGGCCGGTAACTTCAACCGTTCCACGGCGAATTCGCGCCACGCGGCCAATATCGCGCACCGGACGGGTGGCCGCCACTTCGGCGCATAACTGATCAAATCCAACTTCTTTCATTGCGGCCTCCTGACCTCTCGAAACCCTTTCTAAAGGAATCAGGGTTAAGCCTTAGTTGAGCAAAGCGCTTCGCCCTGCATTTACTTCAGGAAAAAGTGGCGCGGCGCTCAGAACCTACCGGCGTAAGGGGCGTTCGCAAAGAATTGCGTTCTGGCTTGAGCGGGAAACGCATTAATCGAGGGAGAAGCCCCGATGTTTGGAAAACTGGAAATCTTTCGCATGGCGCAGGGGCTTGCCACCCATGCCGCTGCGCGCCAGTCAGCGATTGCGCAGAATGTGGCCAACGCCGATACGCCGGGTTACCGCGCCCGCGATCTGGCGCCTTTTTCCCAGACTTACCAGACGCAAGGTGGCGACAGCATGCGCACAACGCGTGCAGGTCATGTTCTTGCCGGTGAAAGCAGCCCAGCATCACTGCGAGTTGGCGAAGCCCACCGCGCCGGTGCGATCTCTCCCAACGGCAACAATGTTTCACTTGAGACCGAGATGATGATGGCCGCTGAAGTGCAGCGTGATCATGAACTGGCCCTGACCGTTTACCGATCTTCGCTTAGCATCCTGCGCTCAAGCCTTGGACGCAGGTAGGGGGCGGGTATGAACGATTTTCGCGCCTCTATCGCCGCCGCCGCCTCGGGGATGCAAAGCCAGGCAGCACGCCTGCGCCATGTCTCGGAAAATATCGCCAATGCTGATACCCCCGGATATCGCCGCAAGGCGGTTGGATTTGAAGAGGTGATGCAAGGCGGGCGGGCCACCGGTTTGGTTGGAACCGGACCTGTTGCCCTTGATCCAGGTCAATTGCCGCAGGTCTTCGACCCGTCGCATCCGATGGCAAACGAACTTGGCTATTATGATGGATCAAACGTCGATCTGGTGGTTGAGATTGCTGACGCGCGCGAAGCGCAGCGCAGCTATGAGGCAAACCTCAAATTGTTCGACCAGACGCGGCAAATGTCGCGAAGCCTGCTCGAACTTCTCCGCAGATAGGAACATTCAGAATGGATATCAAATCCTCTCTTGCCGCCCAGCAATATGCAGCTACCCGTCCGGCCACGGCGCCAAAGGCCCAGCCGGACGGGAAAGGGGCGGATTTTGGCAAACTGGCAGGCGACTTTGCGGTCACCATTCAGCAAGGCGAGCAGACGGCGCTGGCGGCAATGACCGGAGACGCCGACCCACATGCATTGGTGCAGGCGCTGGCGCAAACCGAGCTGGCGGTGGAAACGGCCGTGACGGTGCGCGACAAGGTCGTCGAAGCCTATCAGGAAATCCTGCGGATGCCGGTGTAAATGATGGACGAGATCATATTTTTCGACACTTTGCGCGAAGGGCTTTGGAACGCGGTCATCATGGCCATGCCCATCCTCACCGTGGCTTTGGTGGCGGGTTTGACGGTTGGTTTGTTTCAGGCGCTGACAAGCATTCAGGAAATGACCCTGACTTTCGTACCGAAACTGGCGGCAATTCTGGCGGTTTTCTGGGGCTCGATGAGCTTCATGACAGGCACTTTGGTCAGCTTTTTCCAGGGCACCATCGTGCCGCTGATCATAGGGGGATAGGTCATGGATAATGCCGGATACACAACGCTGACCCGTCAATCGGGTCTGCTGAGTGAAATGCAGTCGATTGCTAACAATATTGCCAATATCTCAACCACCGGATTTCGCCGCGAAGGGGTGGTGTTTTCGGAATATGTCAAGGCTCTCGAGGGGGACCCGTCCTTGTCCATGGCGACGGCCAATGTGCATATCACCAACCTTGAGCAGGGGTCTTTGACCCAAACCGGTGGTGCTTTTGATTTTGCCATTGAAGGTGAAGGTTTCTTTATGGTCGACAGCCCCGAGGGGCCGCTTTTGACCCGCGCGGGGTCCTTCACGCCAAATCAGGAAGGCGAGTTGGTAACCGCGGATGGTCTGCACCTGCTGGACAGCGGCGGCGCGCCAGTATTCATCCCAACCGACGCCGGTTCAATCTCATTATCCGCCGACGGTACGCTCACGGCCGACGGTCGTCCGCTTACTCAGATCGGGCTTTTCTCGCCAACTGATCCGGCCGACCTGGCCCACCGGGACGGCGTGCGCTTTGCCGCGCCGGGCGGGACAGAGCAGGTGATCGGGGGAGCGGTGCTTTTGCAGGGCTTCGTTGAAAACTCAAACGTCGACGCGGTCAGCGAGATTGCCCGCATGATTGAGGTCCAGCATGCCTATGAGCTGGGCCAGAAATTTCTTGATCAGGAAGACGAGCGTATCCGCTCTGTCTCGCGAACCCTTGGTGGATAGGCGAGCGGATAGGCAAATGGACAAGAATGAGAATGGAAAAGGAGACGCCAAATGCGCGCCCTGAAAATCGCGGCCACCGGGATGCTGGCTCAGCAAATGCGGGTCGAGACAATCTCGAACAACCTCGCGAATATGAACACCACCGGGTATAACGCCCGCCGGGCCGAGTTTGCTGATCTGCATTATCAGCAAGTCACCCGTGCCGGCACCGTGAACGCCGCCGATGGTACAATCCTGCCCACAGGCGTTCAGCTTGGCCTTGGGGTTCGGCCCGCCTCCATCACCATGATGGTGGCACAGGGCCCCCTGGCACAAACCGGCGGTGATCTTGACCTCGCCATCGAAGGAAAGGGGCTTTTGGAGGTTTCCCTGCCTTCGGGCAATTCGGCCTATACCCGTGACGGCGGTCTGAAACTGACCGGAGACGGGCTTATTGTTACCTCAGAAGGCCATCCGGTTGTGCCGGAAATTACCATCCCCTCGGACGCCCGATCGGTGTCGATCAATGCGCAAGGCGAGGTTTACGCCTATTTTATCAATGAGGTTGAGCCGGAACTGATGGGGTCGTTTACCCTGGCTGGTTTCACCAACGAAAAAGGGCTGGAGGCGATTGGCTCTAACTTGTTTCTTGAGACCGCCGCCTCGGGCCCGGCACTGGTTTCTGCCCCCGGCGAGGACGGGCTGGGCACCCTCAGGCAAGGGTATCTGGAAAGCAGCTCGGTCGATGCTGTGCGCGAAATCACCGAGCTGATAGAGGCGCAGCGCGGATACGAGCTTAATTCCAAAGTCATCACCGCAGCAGATCAGATGCTGTCGGCCACAACGCAGATACGTTGATGAATATGCGGGAATTCATGCCAATACGACTGCTTGCATCCCTGTTGCCGGTACTTTTGATGCTGGCTCGTCCAGCGCTGGGTGAAAGCGTTGTTGCCACGCACACAATTCGCAGCCAAACCATCCTGACCGCCAACGATGTTAACCTTATCGACACGGATATTGCCGGAACATACCTTTCCCCTGCTGAAGTGATCGGCATGGAGGCGCGCGTGGTGCTTTATGCCGGGCGTCCGATACGCATCGACGACATCGGTCCGCCAGCGGTGATCGAACGCAATCAGATCGTGACGCTGTATTATTCCACCGGCGGTCTGATGATCGCTGCGGACGCCCGCGCACTGGGGCGCGCCGGAATTGGTGACGCTCTGCGAGTAATGAACCTGGCCTCCCGCAGCACCGTGACCGGCTGGGTTCAACAAGATGGTAGCGTGTCGGTCGGCCACCCAAAATTTCCAACACAATAAAGGACATCTAATGCGGTTGAGTACGTTTTTCCTTATTATCCTCTTTGGGCTTTCAGCCGCGTGTTCGCGCCTTGGTCAAGTTGGCAAGCCCCCGGGACTGACACCAATTAACCAAAGTGCCGAACACCAGGCAATGGCTTATGGCGGCGGGCTTCCAATGGATATTGCAAACCGGCGAAGCTCGGATCAGGCATCATTGTGGAGCGGCGGTCGGCGGTCTTTACTGGGTGACCGGCGCGCAGGCAGGGCAGGTGATATTCTGACAGTGGTCATCGAGATTAACGACAGGGCTGAGTTTTCAAACACATCGCAGCGGGCACGAACCGGAACAGAAAGCATGACGATTGCATCACTTTTGGGCATCCCCGAGGCTATTAACAGTTCACTGCCACCGGGTTATTCGTTTGATCCGTCCGTTTCCACAGACTCAGCCTCAGGGTCTTCGGGCACCGGTTCCGTCAGACGAAATGAAAAACTGACATTGCGCATAGCTGCGACAGTTGTCGGAACCCTGCCAAACGGTATTTTGCAGATTGAGGGAAGCCAGGAAGTGCGGGTCAATTTTGAGCTGCGTGAATTGCTGGTGACAGGCTTTGTCAGGCCCGCGGATGTTTCACGGCAAAATGAAATCCCCTATGACAAAATCGCCTCGGCGCGGATTTCATATGGTGGGCGCGGGCAGATCACCGATGTCCAGCAACCCAGATACGGGCAGCAAATCACCGATATCCTCCTGCCACTCTAGCATGTTTGCGCATTTGGTCTGAGCCACAGGCCGGACGCGCGAACGCCACCGACCCTGAGAGGGTGCAAGCCTTCCCCATTTTCCCCGTCGCAGGAAAACTCAAAAAAGCTTTAAGGAGGCTCAGGCATGGGCAAGATACTCCCCATTCTTCTGGCGTTGATTGGCCTTGGCGCCGGTATCGGAGGCGGAATTGCCTTCAGACCACCCCCGGAAATTGTCGAGATCAACCCGTGCGGCGAACCTGAAGCGGGCGCAGATCACACCGGCGATATCGCCCATTCCGGTGATGGTGCGGGTGAAGATGGGGCTGAGAATGCGAACAGTGACTTTGTAAAAATGAACAACCAGTTCGTAGTCCCGGTGGTCTCGGACAGCAAGGTAACCGCACTTGTGGTTATGTCGTTAAGCCTGGAACTGGAGCCTGGTGGCAGCGAGGTGTTCTATCAACGCGAACCAAAGTTACGCGATGCTTTTCTGCAAATCCTGTTCGACCATGCCAACATCGGTGGTTTCGACGGGGTGTTTACCGACGGCAGCAAAATGGACAACCTGCGCGCAGCCTTGAGTGAGATTGCCAAAAAGACCATGGGAGATACCGTCAGGGACGTGTTGGTCATCGACATTTTACGGCAGGATATTTAGGGAGTTTCGCGAAAGTCCTTGCTGCAAACGCTGAAAGAAGGGTGTCTTGGTGCAGGCTGCGTTACTTGCGCCAATGTGTCGGTACGATAACCAATGCGCCAACTGATGAAACAATCGCGTTCAGGCCTTTTGACGCGAAACCGATGCCAAACATCAGCGAGATAAAATAAAACAGGAAGGCACCGCCGATGCAGATGATGATGCTTTGCAGGATGCCGTTATGGGTAAAGCCTTTTCGCTCAGACAAATAGCCGATAATTCCCGCAATCACCACGGTTCCGATCAGAGTTGGAAACATGTCAGCCTCCTAATATTTGGCCGGGGCTAAGGGGTGTCCCGCGCAGGAACTCATTAGCCTCCATCGCCTGTTTACCCTGCCTTTGAGCGCGAAGGATTTCAACCGCGCCCGCCCCGCAGGCAATGGAAAACCCATCAAGTACCTCACCGGGTGTGCCGTTGCCGGGCCCGACCCTGCTCATCAAGAGCTTCACCCGTGCCCCGTCCGCCGTGGTCCAAGCACCCGGAAAGGGTGAGAGGGCGCGTATCTGCCGGTCAATATGGCCCGCCGAACGCGCCCAGTCCACCTGCGCCTCGGCCTTGTCGATTTTGGCAGCATAGCTCACCCCGTCAATTGCCTGCGCGATGGGCTTTAGCGCGGGCAAATTTACCAAAGCCTTAACAATCAGACACGCACCCATCTCTGACAATCGGTCATGCAGGTCGGCGGTGGTGTCCCCGGCGTTGATCGGGGTCGCATCACGCAACAAAACCGGGCCAGTATCCAGCCCCGCCTCCATCTGCATGATGCACACTCCGGTCTCCTGATCGCCAGCCAATATCGCCCGGTGGATCGGCGCCGCCCCGCGCCAGCGTGGCAGTAGGCTGGCGTGGATATTGAGGCAGCCCAGCAATGGTGCATCAAGTACCACCTGCGGCAAGATCAGACCATATGCCACGACCACTGCAACATCCACGCCCAATGCTGCAAATTCCGCCTGCGCCTCAGCGCTTTTCAGCGACACCGGCACCCGCACCTCAAGCCCCAGCGCACGCGCACGTGCCTCAACCGGGCTGGGCCGGGGTTTTTTGCCACGACCAGCAGGGCGCGGCGGCTGGCAATAGACAGCTGCAATGTCATGCCCGGCCCCGACCAGCGCATCCAGTACCGGTACTGAGAATTCCGGCGTGCCCATGAAAATCACTTTCACCGCGTGGCCTTTCGTGCCTTCTTCAACAGCATATCGCGTTTCACCTTTGAAAGCCGGTCAAAATACATGCGGCCTGCAAGGTGGTCGATCTGGTGCTGAACACTTGTCGCCCACAGGCCGACAAAATCACGCCGGTCGATGACACCATTCTCATTCAAGTAACGCACAGTCACCGCGCGCGGTCGTTTAATACGGGCCGACAGACCGGGCAAGTTGGGGCTGGCTTCATCATGTTCACGCAACTCGATCGAGGCATGCAGGACCTCAGGATTTGCCATCCGCACCGCTTCGCCGCGCCCTTCGGAGGCATCGACAACCGCAAGGTGCAACATGATACCAATTTGCACAGCGGCCAGACCAACCCCCGGCATGGCGTCCATGGCAAATTCCATTTCGTCCCAGATGGCGCGGATATCGTCAGTGATTGCTTCGACCGGCGAGGCCTTCATGCGCAACCTCTTGTCCGGCCACATGACAAATGGCCGGTGTTTCACGCCCGCGCCTTTTCGCGCTTCAGCTTGACCATTCTGCGGGTGATCATCTGGCGCTTGAGCGGTTTAAGGTAGTCGATGAAAAGCTTGCCTTCCAGGTGATCAATCTCGTGCTGCACGCAGGTCGCCCAAAGCCCGCCGAAATCTTCCTGCTGTTCGTTCCCGTCACGGTCAATCCAGCGCACGGTCACTTCGGCAGGGCGGGTTACATCGGCATATTGCTCAGGGATCGAAAGGCAGCCTTCTTCATAGGTGTTCAGATCATCCGAGGACGCGATGACCTCGGGATTGAACATTGCCATTGGTCGCGGGGCAGCGCCTTCTTCCTTGATGCAATCCAATACGATCAGACGGGTCAGCAAGCCAACTTGTGGAGCGGCCAACCCGATACCCGGCGCGTCATACATGGTTTGAAGCATATCATCTGCCAACACCCTGAGCTGATCAGACAGGTCAGGCACAGGCTTGCACACCTTTTTCAGGCGCGGGTCAGGGTGGATCAGGATCGGTCTAATGGACATTCGCTTCATGTAGGGTATGAATTGCCGTTTCGCAACGCCCCTTGCGTCTGCCTGCAAGCACGTTAGCTTGCCAGCGAACAAAAACGCGGAGCATGGCGGATGAATTTCGACAAGATGATTGAACGCAGGGGTACCCATTCGGCTAAATGGGACCTGATGGAGCAGATTTACGGCGTGCCTGCCAGTGACGGTATCTCGATGTGGGTGGCTGATATGGATTTCCAGCCGCCCGCCTGCGTACAAAACGCGCTGCAGGGTATGCTGGACCACGGCATCTATGGCTATTACGGCGATGATGCAGCTTACCGCAAGGCAATCGTCTGGTGGATGCAAAACCGCCATGGCTGGCAGGTTGATCCGGCGTCGATCTTCACCACGCATGGGCTGGTCAACGGCACCGCCATGTGTGTCGATGCCTATAGCGAACCGGGTGACGGCGTGGTGCTGTTCACCCCGGTCTATCACGCCTTCGCCAGAGTGATTAACGCCGCCGGGCGCAATGTAGTGGAATGCCCGCTGGCGCTGGTGAACGGGCGCTATGAGATGGATTTTGCAGCCCATGACGCCCAGATGACCGGCGCTGAAAAGATGCTGGTCTTGTGCTCGCCGCACAATCCCGGAGGTCGCGTCTGGAGCCGCGAGGAATTGCAGGGTGTTGCCGATTTCGCCCGCCGTCACGATCTGATTTTGGTCTCGGATGAGATTCACCACGACCTTGTTATGCCCCACCACACCCACATACCCATGACCGCAATTGAGGGCATCGAGGACCGGCTGGTAATGATGACCGCCACCACCAAGACCTTCAATATCGCTGGCAGCCATTCAGGCAACGTGATTATTGCGGATGAGGCTTTGCGGGCTCGTTTCGGGGCGCGGATGATGGCGATGGGGTTGTCGCCAAATTCGTTCGGGCTTTACATGGCCGAAGCGGCCTATTCCCCCAAAGGTGCTGCGTGGGTCGATGAACTGGTGACCTATCTTGACGGAAACCGGCGGCTGTTTGACGACGCCATCAATGCCATTCCCGGCCTGAAATCGATGCCGCTCGAGGCGACCTATCTTGCATGGGTCGATTTCTCTGGCACCGGCATGGAAATGGCTGAGTTCACCGCACGCGTTGAGAAAACCGCACATATTGCGGTCAATCACGGGCCAACCTTTGGCACTGGCGGCGATGATTTTCTTCGCTTCAACATTGCCACCCCACGCGCGCGAATTACTGAAGCAGTAGAGCGGATGGGCAAAGCGTTTGACGACTTGCAGTAAGCGGCAAGGGGCCTATTCGACGACCTCCATCGCCTGCGAATAGGAATACTTGTCCCCGATGGTAAAAATCGCCGCAACCCAGTTGTTAAGCTCGGGCGATATCCAATAGCTTGCGTCAAAGTCAAAGCTGTTGGTCTTGCCCAAAATGGTTATATCGCCACGCAGGACAAAGCTAACCTTGTATGTATCGAAAACGCCCATGGGCACGTGAATTCGGTCGGTTTCCACATTGATGCTCCAGTCGATCTGCCCAAGGGGCACAGTCTGGATATCGGGACGGCATCCCATCATAATTGCGCTCATCCCCGGTCCGGTGGCACACATGGCGGTGAAGGTTGCAATGCCCTGAGCTGAAGCACCGTCTTGTAGCGGCCAGACCTGAGCGGGTTCAGTATCACCCCAAACCGGGGCAATCACCGGCGTGCCGGGTCCGAACGGCTGCACGTTAAGCTGAAAAAGCCCGCGAAATCTGGCTTGCGGTGGGCGGCGCGATGGGGTGCCGTTATTCCTGTGCTCAAACGTCGTGATTGGGTCCAGATCATCCCCGCCGCCTGCAACGTAACTGCGCCGAAAAACCGAGGCGGTTTCCGGCATCGGGTAAGTGTTCCCACCAAAAAAATTGATCAGGTCCTCGATGGATTTTGTCGTATCGTCACGGCTGTCCACCGGTGCGAAAATGTTGAAATAGCGAATTTCCTGACCCTCATCAGGCGGTACCCAGGCAAGTGGTTCCATCTGGGAAGGGGC
Source organism: Paracoccaceae bacterium (assembly GCA_024227755.1). GTDB lineage: Bacteria > Pseudomonadota > Alphaproteobacteria > Rhodobacterales > Rhodobacteraceae > JAAEUB01. The sequence continues at coordinate 31,732 of JAAEUB010000174.1, forward strand.
ATCAGTGCCGACAAAATCCTGCAACCAGTCGCGCATAGTAAGCTTGTTGGGATCAAGGGTGTAGAGAATGCGGGCATGATATGCTGCCCGTTGCGGCAACTCGGCCCATTGAAAGGACCTGTAGGCGCGCGAATGTATAGCATCGGAGAGTGGTTTGATATGAGCGGCCTCGGCGTAGGAATTGCCCGCTTCCGCGTCTCTGTCCAAAAGGGAAAGCGCCCTGCCACGCTCATAGTGCGACCAGTAATAGTCACTATCCAGCGCTATCGCCTGATCCAGCGCGGCAATTGCACCTTCGTGATTGCCAAGCTGACCACGGGTATATCCGAGCCGGTAAAAATGCCAGTCTTCGTCTCCGGTAATTTCGGTAAGATGGACAAGGTCCGTCTCGGCTTCCTGGTGGCGCTCGCTTTGGTTAAAGGCAACCGACCGCCGTTCAAGGGCGCGAATGTGGTCCGGCGCTATCGCCAAAGCCTTGCTGAAGGCCTCTATCGCCTCAGCAAATTGCTCATCTTCACTCAGGGCCTCCCCCAAAGCTACATACGCGTCCGGATCATTTTGGCTGGCATCCAAAACCCGGTTGCAGGCGGCAATCTTTTCGTAGTGGAACAGATCATCATTTGCACAATCCTCACGATCACCCGCGAAAACTGCGAAGGGAAGCAAGCAGGCCAGAATTGAGGTGGTCAATGTCTTCACGTCAGGCTCCTTTTTTTGGCGAAAGGCAGCTGTGGTCAGATGTGTCCTTCTATCCGGTGATCAAAGCCACCGGAGCGTTTTCGCCGCGCACAAAATCCAACGGCGCGGTTTTCTTGACCTCGGTCGCGCGTTTGAAATCGTACCGAGTTTGCCCGGCTTCCTCCTCTGAGGTGACAATCAGACACTGATACAGGTGGCGCGAACCGTCATAGACATCCACCAGCCCGCGCAGATGCGGCGCGTTTTCGCTGTCCAGCGCAAATCCGTCTTCCCACAGCTTCAGCACCGGAAACACTTCGTCCCCTACCCGCAGCCGCAGGCGGCTTTTCTTGCGAAGGGAGCGTTTGCGGGCCAGTTCCAACCCCTCGCGCACCTCTTTTGGCAGGTATTCAGACATGTTTCCCCCTATCCGGTGACAGATTGCCACAGGTAAGGAAAAGGTCAAGTTAACCTTTTCGCTAAACGGCTTTTTGGTCAGGTATTGTGGTCTTCCACCAGGTTGACCCCAACCACTGGTCGCAAAACATGCGGGCGGGCGGGGTCGTAAAGCGCCGAATCCTTGAAATTTCTGATCGCGCCCAAGGCAGGACCGACCAGAATCAGTGCCGTGCGGGTTATCTTCTCGGCCCTCACCTTGCCGCGGATATCCGCCAATGTACCACGGATCAGCAGCTCGTCAGGCCACGAGGCACGGTATGCCACCACCACTGGGCAATCGGCACCATAATAGGGTATCAGCACGCGCTCAATCTCGCGCATATTGCGCACCGCCAAATGGATGGCAAGGGTGGCACCAGTACGGGCGAAGTTTTCCAATGTCTCACCTTCGGGCATCGAGGTGGATTGCATCGACATCCGTGTCAGCACGATGGACTGGGCCACTTCCGGGATGGTCAGTTCCTGCCCCAAAGCCGCCGCTGCGGCCGCGTAGGCTGGCACGCCCGGGATGATTTGATAGGGGATATTATCTGCGTTCAGCCGCCTGATCTGTTCGGCAATGGCCCCATAAAGCGACGGATCACCCGAATGCACCCGCGCCACATCTTCACCGCGCCCATGCGCGCGAGCGATTTCATTGTGAGTATCGTCCAGGGTCATGGCCGCCGTGTCCAGCACCCGCGCACCTTTCGGAGCACCGGCCACAACCTCGGGCGGCACCAATGATCCGGCAAACAGGCACACCGGACATGCCGCAATCAACCGCTGTGCTTTCAAGGTCAAAAGCTCGGGATCGCCCGGTCCTGCCCCTATGAAGTATACCGTCATTTCAGCCCCCCGGCCTGCACAGATAAGTCACCATCAATACGGCGCGCATATCCGCGCGGCGTATACATACGCGGACCTTCGCCCAGCTTTGCCAGTTGGGAATTTGACGACCCGACCAGAACCACCGTCAGCATGTCGACCTCATCCACTTCAAGTTCATCCAGCCGCCGGTACCGCAGATGCTCATCCACCCGGCCCAGATTGCTGGCCAGCATGACGGGCGTATCCGCCGGGCGATGCTGAAGCAGAATATCGCGCGCCTCGGCCAGCAAGGTACGTCGCTTTTTTGACACCGGATTGTAAAAGGCAATCACGAAATCGCCCTCGGCGGCGGCCTTCAGGCGTTTGAGGATATCGGCGCGCGGGGTCAACAGATCACTTAGGGAAATGGCACAAAAGTCATGCCCCAAAGGTGCCCCTGCCCGCGCCGCCGCGCCTTGCAAGGCGGAAACACCCGGTGTTGAAACCACCTCGACCCGCCGCGCGGCGTCGCTTACCCCGTGTTCATCTGGCCCGCGATCCAGAAGCTCAAATACCAGCGCGCCCATGGCGTAAATTCCTGCATCACCTGAACAGATCAGTGCGACATTGGCACCTTTGCCCGCCTGCTCAAGCGCATAGCGGCACCGTGCTTCTTCGCCGCCCAAAGGGAAATCCGAGCGGGCTTTGCCTGCCGCCAGAGGTCCCAACAGGTCGATATAGAGGCCATAGCCCACCAGTTCGCTTGCCTCCTGTATCAGCCTGGAGGCCTCAGGCGTGCGCCAGCTTGCCTGCCCCGGTCCGATACCGATGATCGACAGCCGCCCGCGCGCGCACCCGCGCAACTCGGGAATTGGTTCAGGAGCAAAGGACATAGCCGCTGTCGCCATCGCGGTCTTGACCTTCGGCCTGCCCAGAAAGGCATCATCTCCACCAGCAGCCAGCGCTGCGTTCTCGGCCACGCCGTGGGTGCCAACCTCGGCAAAAACCACGTCGGATGGGTTTTCGGTGCGGGGCGTCATCGCTTCCAGTTCCTGTGCGGAAAACAACCGCAGGGGCAGATCCAGATGTTTTGCCAATGCGTGCATGGCTGGCTCGTCTGCCTTCAGGTCAAGCGTCGCTATACATTTGATCGCTTTTGGCGCGGTTTCGCTTTCCTTCAGCAGGTCATCGACCAGCCTGATCAATTCCTCAGGCGGGCAATTGCGGGCGCATCCCACCCCCAGGACAAAACGTTGTGGATGATAAAGAAGATGTGGTGGGGCGACAGGCCAGGGTTCGGTGGTGCATATCAGGTCGACAACTTTTTCCTGACCCAGCGGATCCGCCGCTGGCAAGTTTTTCAGCCACCCCGCCTTTGGCGCCTCGTCGCCATCGACATGCGCCCTCCCGCCTTGCAACAGCACCGTCATCGCCGCCTTGGCGTTCTCCGGGTTGGCCAGAACCCAACCTGCGGGCGGCTCATCCAGCGCCACACCCAAAGCCACGTCACCGGCGGTGGTTACCGCCGCTTTACCGCCCAGCCCGTCCGAGATTTCGCGCGCCAGCCGGTTGGCACCCCTGTGTCCGCCCAACAAAGGTACGACCACGGCCCCGTCATCCGAAACCGCCAAAACCGGCGGCTCATTGGTTTTGTCCGCCAACATTGGGGCCACGGCGCGGATCAGAATGCCCGCCGCACAGACACCCACGACCGGCACCCCGGCCGCGAACAGATCACGCGCGTGATCAAGCGCGTTGGGAAAGAAGGCGTCAGCCTTGTCCACCCGCCCCTCGCGCCCATGCAAGTTTGCACCCAACAGGTCGGCAACCCGATGCGCCACCGCTTCACCCGCCCGGTTCAGGCAAATCACGACCGGTTTCACAGCCGCTTCTACAGCCATTTCTATAGCCAAGGATCAGCCCCTTTTGTCAGCAATATCATTGAAAAATAGGGTGCTGGATCAGGGGCATCACAAAGCGGTAAAACCCTTTCCTCACCCAAAGTTGCGCGTTCAATATAGATGGCGCGCTTGGTCAGACCCAGCCCTTCGATCACCGCCCGCACCCGGCCCAGATGCCGACCCACTTTGATGATCGCCACGCTATCTGCCGCGTCAAGGCCGGCGCGCAAGGCCGCGTCCTCGAGTGGTGCGGGCAATACGCTGAACATCTCATTGCGAGCCACCAACGGCAGACCCATCCGCGCCGAGGCTGCCGAGACCGAGGTTACGCCCGGAACAACCTCAACCGTGAACCGTTCTGACAGTCGCGCATGAAGGTACATGAACGAGCCGTAAAAGAACGGGTCGCCTTCGCACAGGACCACCACATCCCCGCCAGCCTCAAGCGCTCCGGTAATCTCTTTCGCTGCTTTGTCATATGCCATCTGCGCCGGGGTACGCTCAGGTGTCATCGGGACTTCAAAGGCGAGCTCGATCGTGCCTTCGCGGATCATTCCGGCGGCAATCTTTCGGGCAAAGCTTTCTGCCCCCGGCAAACACGGATAGGCCACAACGGCAGCCTCGGAAATCAGCCGCGCCGCTTTCAGCGTCATAAGCTCCGGATCACCGGGACCCAGGCCGATGCCATAAAGAACCCCACTCATCGTTTGATCAGGCTCCATTGTGTGACCGGTCTCAGACTGCGCCAGCCGGTAAGTTTCCCCAAAGGTTCAGCCCGCGACACCGCAAGCTTAACCAGTTGCCCGCCATGTTCCTTGTGCAGCTCGCCCAGCAATGCCTCGCTTTCCAGCGTCACGGCATTGGCCACCAACCGCCCCAAAGGTCGCAGCGCGGCCCAGGCGGCGGCAAAAACCTCGGCGCTTAGCCCGCCGCCGATAAATACGGCGTCCGGTTGCTCCAAACCGGTCAACGCGCCGGGCACCTCGCCGTCGATCAGTTCAAGCTTTGGCACACCCAAAGCCAGTGCGTTTGCGGCAGCCATTGCGCGGCGGTCGGCGCGTGGCTCGATACCGATAGCACGGGCATAGCGCGCACCACGCATCCATTCGACCGCGACGGAACCACAGCCTGTGCCGATATCCCACAAAAGCGCGCCGCGCATCGGCATCAGCTTGGCCAATGTCGCTGCGCGCACTTCCTGCTTGGTCATTGTGCCGTCATGCTGAAACAACTCATCCGTCAGCCCCGGCACCCGCGGCAACAGGGCCGCATCAGGGGCCGCCACGCATTCCACCGCCAGCGTGTTGAACGGTGGCACGTCAAAGGTCCAGCTTTCTGCAACCCCGTCAAAGCGCGCCTCGTCGTTGCCACCCATATGCGCCAGCACAGTCATCCGGCTTTTGCCAAACCCACGCCTTGTCAGGAAGGCCGCGATCTGGCCCGGCGTTTCTGCGCCGGTGGTTAATACCAGTAAACGCGCATCCGGCTGAATAAACGCGATCATCTGTTCGACCGGGCGGCCATGCACGGTCAGCGTCTCAAGGTCCGCCATAGACCAGCCCATGCGCGCCGCTGCCAGTTGAAACGCCCCGACCTGCGGATGATACGTAATCTCGCCGGGATCAATATGGCGGCCAATGCGTGCACCCACCGAGAACCACAACGGATCACCCGAGGCCAGCACCACAACCCGGCGACCTTTTTGGCCCTCCAGAGTTCCCAGCAAAGCATCAAACGGTGATGGCCAGCTGATTTGCTCAGCGCCGCAGACTTCAGTCAGGGCATGGTGCCGCTCGCCACCAACGATAACCTCGGCAGCCTCCACGACAGCACGGGTGGCAGGGGTCAGACCCACAAGCCCGTCTTCGCCAATGCCAACGATATGCAGCCAGGGATTAGCCATTTTGCCCCATCTCCTCTGGCAATCCCGCGGCCAGTGCGTTCACTGCGGCAGATGCCATTGCGGAACCACCGCGACGGCCCCTCAGGGCAATGTATTCGCACCCTCTTGGCCGCGCCGCAAGCTCGGCCTTGCTTTCAGCCGCGCCGACAAAGCCAACCGGGAAACCAAGGATCACGGCCGGTTTGGGTGCACCGGCATCAAGCAGTTCAAGCAGATGGAACAATGCAGTCGGAGCATTGCCAATCGCCACCACCGCACCCTCCAAATGATCCGCCCACAGCTCTGTCGCTGCTGCCGAACGGGTGTTGGCGATCTTCCCCGCCAGCTTTGGCACGCGCGGGTCATTCAAAGTGACAATCACTTCGTTACCAGCGGGTAAATACCGGCGTATGATCCCCGCCCCGACCATCTCACAGTCACATAGGATGGGTGCTCCGCCAAGTAACGCACCCCGCCCGGCTTCGTACGCACCGGGGGAAAATGCCAGCCGGTCGGCCACCTCAATCATGCCACATGCATGGATCAGACGAACCGCCAAAGCATCCATGCCTGGCGCGAACCGCTCCAGCCGCGCCTCACGCCGTACCGTTTCAAAGCTTTGTGCATAGATCGCGGCGGGTGCGCGCTCATACCTGAGCGCGGGTCTGGACGAGCGGCCCTCGGATTGGGGGTCCGAGGGCAGGCCACCCCCTGTCATGATTTGCGCGCCGATTCCGGTCCGTGCGGGTGCTTGGCATGCGGGTATTCAGCGTGGTGATGATGCCCGTGATCGTGGTCATGATGATGGTCATGATCGTGATGATGATGGTCGTGGTCCATATCCAACCGGCATTCGCCGGTGCAGAAATCCGCGCAGAGATCGCAATCGGCAACATTAGACCCAGGCGCTGACGCGCCCTGACCTTCAACATGGTGATGATGGCTTTCCTGCACCGCGCCAACCTCGGCTTCAAAACCTAAAACCTGACTGCGGTATTTGCATGTCCCGCATGTGGGCGGAACCTCGTCGCCAAGCTGTTCGGTAATGCGCTCGGCAAAGGTTTCCAGCACTTTCGGGTGATCGTTCAGATAACCGGCTTTGACGAACTGGATATCCGGATTTTCAGCCGCCACCCGGTCGGTAAAACCATATATCCGGTCAATCAGAATACCGGTGAACAGGAAATACGGGAACACGATGATACGCTTGTATCCAAGGCGCGCCGCGTGGGTCAGGCACGGTTCGACCAGGGGAAAGGTCACGCCGGAATAGCCAACCTCAAGCCAGCCAAAGCCCATGCCTTCCTGCAGCATCCGCGCCACCTTGGCGACATTGCCATTGGCATCCGGATCACTGGCGCCACGACCGATGACAACCAGACAGGTTTCTTCCAGAGCCACCTTTCCCTGCGCGTCGTTCGCGGCCTCAACCGCTTCACTTACCCGCGCACCCGCGGCGGCAATCATGCGCGGATCAACCCCAAGCTCGCGGCCATAAGAAACCTCGATCCCATGTTTTATCGCATAGGTATTTAGAACCGTGGGAATGTCGTTCTTGGTGTGCATCGCGGCAAATAACATGCCCGGCACCGCCACGATACGTTCACACCCGGCATCGCGCAGTTTATCCAGCCCGTCGCGGATCACCGGATTGGCAAATTCAAGGTAACCGTATTCGCACAGCCAATCATCCGGTAGCAAAGCCGGCAGTTTTTCCGCCAGCACCGAAAATTCATCAACCGCTGCCTGAGACCGCGAACCGTGGCCGCAGATCATCACACCAACTTTTGCCATCTTACGCGGCCCGCGCGCGCAAAACCCCGTAAAGAGCCGCCAGTGCAGCCGCGCCAACAGCGACATAAGCCGCCATATGGTCATGCCCGGACTGGGCCGCCACATGACCGGTATGCGCCATTGCCGGTGCTGCGGTCATGCTCAGAAGTGTTACAAGGTAAAGTTTCATGTCAGGTCCTCTCAAAATGGCCAAAAATGGGCGCAGAGAGGGCGCGTTCTTCAAACGATGCTGCGGCAGATCCCCTGTCTGGGTCGATCCTGAGCAGCCAACCTCTCTGGCCCGGCGGGCTTCGTCTGAGGTAGCTATAGGGCCCACCGAAAGAGGACGCAATCCACTTCGCGCCATTGTAAAGGGGAAATGCGACGCTGATTTCGTGTGCGGCTTCTTATTTTGAATAACGAACGGGTGCCGACACCCGACCGCGGGAAGCCCTGCAAATCGGGCAAATAGTTTGCTTGATGCTTGTATTGCAATATAGGTTCAAATGGAGTGCTGCGCGGATGGTGAAACAACAACCGGGATCGACAAATGAGCACCTCGACGGACCTATATTATCTGTCTGCGAAAGACCTGGTTCAAAGCTACGCCACGGGCGATCTGTCACCCGTTGAGGTTACCGAAGCTGTGCTCCAACGGATCGAGACTGATAGTCCAAGATTTAACGCTTTTTGCCTGATTGGCCCTGAAAGTGCCCTGGAATCTGCCCGCCAATCGGAACGAAGATGGCGGCAAGGTGAACCGTGCGGGCTGATTGACGGCGTTCCGGTAACGGTGAAGGACCTTGTTTTGACCAAGGGCTGGCCGACGCTTCGGGGTAGTCGCAGTATTGATCCGGCAGGCCCCTGGGACGAGGATGCACCGGCCACCGACAAATTGCGCAAACATGGTGCGGTCATCGTCGGTAAAACGACGACCCCGGAATTTGGTTCGAAAGGCGTCACAGAAAGCCCACTTTCCGGCTCAACCCGAAATGGATGGAATGACAGCCGCACCTCTGGCGGCAGCAGTGGAGGTGCCGGAACCGCGGCAGCACGAGGTTACGGAGTGCTTCACATCGGGACAGATGGCGCAGGCTCGGTTCGCATCCCGGCGTCATTCAGCGGGATATTTGGGCTGAAGCCAACATTTGGGCGTGTTCCAATGTTCCCGCCAAGCCCCCTTGGCACGGTTTCGCATATTGGTCCGATGACGCGTACGGTCGATGACGCGGCGCGTATGATGACGGTGATGGCAGAGCCTGATGGCCGCGACTGGCACGCCCTGCCCTATGATGGTCGTATGTACCATGAAGGTCTTGAAAGGTCGCTCAAAGGGCTCAGGATCGCCTATTCCAATGACCTCGGATATGCCGAAGTTGACCCCGAAGTTGCCCGAAAATGCCGCAAATCTGTTGATCTGTTCGCCAAGGCCGGTGCTGAGGTCGAAGAAATAGAAGGTCCCCTTAACGATGACCCGGCATGGATCACCGACCGGTTATGGTTTGCTGCCTTTTTGACCATTACCAAGGGCATGACCAGCAAACAGATTGACCTTATGGATCCACTGCTTGTCGGTATGTTGGAGCGTGCCCGGGAACTTAGCGTTGCCAGTCTTTTGCAAGCCCATACGGCAAGAGAGGAAGTAGCATTAAAACTGTGCCAAGTGCACAAGGATTACGACCTGTTAGTGACGCCGACCATGCCAATGACTGCCTTTGACGCAGGCCCGTTCAATCCGTGGGAAAGCCCGGACCCGGATGACTGGATCAAATGGTCGTCTTTCACTTACCCGTTCAATCTGTCGCAACAGCCGGCCGCCTCGTGTCCTTGCGGGTTCAGCGCAGATGGCATGCCAGTTGGATTGCAGATCGTCGGGCCAAAATACGCGGATTACCTGGTGCTTCAGGCATCACGGATGTTCGAATTACTGGCCCCGTTCAGACTTCCAAGCGATTGAAAGCTCTGCCGCGATTGCAGCCTCGCAAAAAAATGCGGGTGCTCACATTTCTTTTCCCGATTATCCACTTGAGATTATCGGGCCCGATGCGGCTTTGACGGCACCATAGGCCGAGGCAATTGCCAGACCCGCCCCAAAACGCTGGCGCAACCAATCCTGACGCACCAGGATTGCGCTGGCGGTGAAAAGCCTTTTGTTGATAGGTTTAATACCTGACCCAATTGGGCGAAACACTTCATCAGTTTTGACCCCGTCCCGGTTTATCGGATGCCCGGCACTGCACGGGGAATGGTCGGAATTTCAAACAGATTTGCGCCAATCAGGTGTTCCATTTTCGCAAGTGTCACGTCGGTTTAACAACACAATCGCCCATGCCCGCCACTGATCATCAACTAAAGTCCGGTAAACGATATATTCGACGCCGTAGAGCTCACACCTGATGACGCAACGACTTATGTTATGGGACTTGACTGAAGCGAAGTACAAAGGTTGGGTGGACATAATATTTGATCAAGGACCCAAAAAGGCGAACCACTGATGACCAGCCGCCCCGGCGATGAAAAAACCCGTCAGCTGCATAACGTGTATGCCTCCAAAAGTGCGAATGAGACTGCGGGGATCTATGATGGCTGGGCCGTTGACTACGAGGCCCATATGGCGGGCGTCGGCTATTCGCATCCTGCGATGGTGGCCGCGATGCTGTGCCGCCATCAAAAGCCTGGGTCAGAGCCCTTGCTGGACGCAGGCGCGGGAACAGGGATCATGGCCGAGCTTTTGGACGCATTGGGATATTCATCAATTTTTGGCTTCGATGCTTCACCGGGAATGCTGAAACTGGCTGCTTCCCGAAATGCGTATGATGATCTCAGAATTGCACGACTGGGCGAGCCTCTTGAGTATGAAACCGACCAGTTTGCCGCCACGGTAGCCTCAGGCGTGTTTACCCAGGGCCATGCCCCCCTTGCCGGGCTCAAAGAGCTCACCCGTATCACCCGTCCGGGCGGTCACATCGTATTTTCCATCGCACGCAGCTATCTGGGAGAAGCCATAGAAACTCAGGCTAAAGAGCTGGAAGACGCCGGAAAATGGCAACTCGCAAGCACCACCAAGCGCTATGATTCAACACCGATGGGCAATGATAGTCTGATGGCGCAGGTCTATGCTTTTCGCATAACCTAAGCCGGCTCACCCCAATTAAGGAAAACCGATAATGGTCGAAATATCCGGCAACAAGCCCAGCGTCGCCAATCTTGTGATCGACAGCCTCATAGCCAATGGCATTGATCAGCTATACTGCCTGCCGGGTTATCAAAATGACGCGTTCTTTGATGCGCTTTATGACAAGCAGGATCAACTCACCCCCATTCAAACCCGCCACGAGCAGGGAGCGGCCTACATGGCCCTTGGTGCCGCTCTTGCCACGGGCAGACCACAAGTGGCTTCGGTTGTACCTGGCCCGGGTTTTCTTAACAGCACCGCGGCGCTGGCTACTGCCTACAGCCTCTATGCCCCTGTGCTATCCCTCGTTGGTCAGAATCAAGTCGGGGAAATTGGCAAAGGGCTTGGGGCTTTGCACGATGTTCCTGGTCAGCTGGAGATGCTGAGGCATTTAACCAAACAGGCTGATCGTATCACCAGCGGAGAGAACGCCGTCAATCTGATTGGGTCGGCCTTGTCGGCGTTGAAATCAGGGCTGCCGCGCCCGGTCGGGCTGGAAATGCCGATGGATATCTTGACATCCCACTGCGAAACGCTGCCTGACACTTTGTTGGTTGAGCCTACAATTGCTGCGCTGCCCGAGCCTGGAGATCTTGATCGGGCTGTGCAGCTTCTAAAGACCGCTGCACGCCCGATGATCGTTGTCGGCTGCGGCGCGCAGGACACCAGCAAGGAAGTGACCTTGCTGGCTGAAATGCTGTCGGCACCCGTCTTGTCAATGCGTACCGGCCATGGGGTGGTTTCCAGCCGCCACCCGCTTAGTATCAGAACGCTTGAAGGATACGCTCTTTGGCCTGATTGTGATGTTGTGCTGGCGCTTGGCACCCGGCTTCAGACCCTGCAAATGGTTTGGGGGGTCGATGATGACCTGAAGATCATTCACGTCGAGATCAACCAAGAGGAACTTGGCCGCATCAACGCGCCCGAAGTCGGTCTTTTGGGGGATGTGGCTGCAATTGTGCCCGCACTTATTGCCGCCCTTGAAGGGCATGAAACGCAAAAGCAGGAATGGCTGGACAAGGTTACAGCCACAAAAGAACGCGTTGCCACCGAATACCGTAAGGAATTTGCGCCCCAGTTGGCGTGGTTGGACATCATTCGCGATGAACTGCCGGATGAGGGTATATTTGTCGAAGACCTGACACAGGTTGGCTATGTTTCACGTTTCGCACTTCCGGTCTATCAGCCGCGCACTTGTCTGACCCCGGGCTATCAGGGCACGCTTGGCTGGGGTCTTGGTACCGGGCTGGGGGCAGCTCACGCCCGCCGGGATGTTCCGGTCGTTGCCATCATGGGTGACGGCGGCGCGTTATTTTCAATCGGAGAGCTGGCAACCGCGGTGCATCACAATATTCCGCTGACAATTATCGTTTTCAACGACAACGCCTACGGAAACGTGCGGGGTTTTCAAAATGATCGCTACAATGGCCGCACCATCGCCACCGACCTGACCAGCCCCAATTTTGCCGCGCTGGCCAAAAGCTTTGGTGTGGTAGGGCAAACAGCCACAACGCCTTCGGAATTGCGAAATCACCTGCGTTCGGCAATTGCATCCGACGGCCCCACCCTGATCGAGGTTCCGGTCGGCACTTTCCCCTCGCCCTGGAGGCATTTTCTTGCACCAAGAGTACGGGGAGCCTGAACTGGACCAGAAATGAGAGCTTACAAATTAGCCGATTTTGATTGAATTGATAACGTTGGCCAAGGGTGGGAGTTCGTTGCAATCAGCCGATTTTTTGGTCGAGGAGCAGGGTGTTCGCCGTTTTTTGTTTTTCTGCCTATCTAAGCGAATTGAGGGGGATTGTCGTTTCATTCGACCCCTTAATGCGCAGCTAGCTTTTCACCCTAGCCGACTTGGGATCATAGAAGGGTTTCAGGGATGCTTTCGCCTGGTAATTTTTACAGCCGATCTCGATGGTGAACTCAGCGCCCTCGATCAGATCCGTGGTCACTCCATCTTCGTGCCTGACATATCCCATGCCAACTGCGGCGCCCAGATTGAACCCGTATGCGCCTGAGCTGAGATAGCCGACAATCTTACCGTTCATCCGGATCAGCTCGTCATGAAACAGCGCCGGTTCCGGGTCGGTCAGGATGAAATTGACCATGCGCTTTTTCAGGACCTTTCCGGCCTGGGGTAGCAATGCCTCGCGACCCAGAAATCCACCCGGTTTGTCCATCTTCACGATAAAGCCAAGCCCCGCCTCAAAAGGGGTATCATCAGGGGCCAGATCAAGCACAAATTCGCGGTAGGCGCGTTCACAGCGAAGATGTTCAAGCGCATGATACCCTGCTTGTACCAGGCCAAACCCCTTGCCCGCCGCCATGATGATATCATAGACGTCCTGCACAAATTCCGAGGGGATTTGCAGCTCCCAGCCCAGCTCACCGATGAACGTCTGGCGTTTTGCCAGCACGTGTGCGTAACCGATATCAATCTCCTGCGCAGTCATGAAGGGAAACACCTCATTCGACAGGTCTGTATCGGTGATTGATTGCAAAAGCTCGCGCGACAATGGCCCCTGCACGTTCAACACCGAATAAGCGGCGGTAACATCGGTAAGGGTGACGTGCTGATCCGCCTTGATATGCGTCTGCATCCAGTTCATGTCACGACTGTGAACGCCAGCCGATGAGTAGATGACAAAGCAATCCTGTGCCCTGCGGTCTATGGTGATATCGCATTCGATGCCACCCATGGTATTAAGCATGTGAGTATAGATCAGCTTGCCAACCGGAACGTCTATGTTGCTGACACAAAGCCATTGCAGGAAGGCGCATGCATCCCGACCCTGGACCATGGTTTTCCCGAACGAGCTGATGTCCATAATCACAACCCCAGTGCGCGCAGCCCGGCATTCCGACGCCGTGTGTTCGTACCAGTTGGGTCGAAAGAAGGAATACTCGTTTTCCGGCTGCACACCTGCTGGGGCAAACCACATCGGGCGCTCCCATCCGGCGGTTTCTCCAAAGCAGGCACCAGCGGCAGTAAGCCGGTCATGCAAATGGCTTTTTCGGGCCGGGCGGGCGGTTTCATGTTCCTTGAACGGCCAGGGCATGTCAAAGATATTCCCTAGGGATTCCGGTGCCCGCGCCTTGAGGTAGTTGCGGTTGACCTGAAAGGGATTGAATCGCGCCACGTCATAGTCGATCAGGTCCATGTCCGGCGCGCCTTCGATAATCCAATGGGCCAGGGCACGCGAAATGCCGGGGCTGATTTCGAACCCTTCCGAGTTCAACCCCGCCGCGATGAAACAATTGCGCAATCCCGGAGCCTCGCCCAGACAGGGCAGATCGTCGGGGGTGAAGCTTTCAGGCCCGTTCATGAAACGGTTGATGCCGACATGCTCCAAGGCTGGCACCATTTCGATGGCTTTGGTATAGGGCAGTTCGAAGTGATCCCAGTCTTCCTGCATCTCGATAAAGCGTTGTTGCGCTGGAAGCTTTTCCACAGGCAGTGGTTTGCCGCGCGGTTCAAACGAACCGACCAACAGTTTACCTGCCTCCTCCTTCATATAAGTGTAGCCTTCGGTATCGCGCAGAACCGGCAGGTCGGGCACCACGAAATCCATCGCTTCGGTCACGACATACATATGCTCACAGGCAAAAAGCGGTACCCTTGCGCCCAGCCCGGCGGCCAGGTCGCGTGTCCACAGCCCGCAGGCCAGCACCAGCTTTTCGCATGTTATGGCACCGTTTGGTGTTTCAACCCGATACTCCCCGCTGGGCAAGCGCTCAAGGCCGTTGACGGGCGTTTCCTCAAAAATCCGGACTCCGCGCATTTTAGCCCCGCTGATCAGGGCGTTTACGGTATCAACCGGGCTAAGCTGGCCGTCGCCGGGGATGAACATGCCACCGGCAACAAGGTTGGTGTCAAGGGCCGGGTACAGCTCTCCGACCTCGCTCGGTGTCAGCATCCTGGTTTCGATGTCAAAGCTTTTGGCGATGCTGGCGCGGCGCTGCATCTCGTGCACCCGGTCCATGTTGCGCCCGATCGCAAGGGTGCCGTTTTGTTTGAAACCCGTTGCCATGCCGGTATCTGCTTCGAGTTCCGGGTAAAACTTGGCGTTATAGCTGGCGATTTCAGTTGAAGTATGGCCACCGCGCAGTTGCATGATCAGCCCGGCCGCATGCCACGAGGTGCCACAAGTCAGGGTGCCGCGTTCCAGCAGAGCCACATCTTTTTCCCCGGCCAGTGCAAGCTGGTAGGCAATGGAACTACCTACTACCCCACCTCCGACAATAACGATACGGGCATGTTCCGGTGGTGCCTTGCCCATGTTTCCCCCTATTCTTCTGCCGCAGCCTTTTTAGCAGTCATTGCCGCCAAGACTTTCTCCGGTGTCAGCGGCAGATGATGAATGCGGGTTCCGATCGCATCCGCCACGGCATTGACGATCGAGGCGGCGACCGGGGCAAACACCGGCTCGCCAATCCCCTTGGAGCCAAATGGGCCAAGGCCCGAGCGGCTTTCAAGTACGATGGACTGGATGTCGGGCACATCTTCCGAGGTGGGGATCAGATATTCGCTGAAAGACCCGTTCGTCAGTACACCTTTTTCCAAAATCAGCTCTTCACTCAGGGCAAAGCCTTGCCCCATCAGCGCGCTGCCTTCGATCTGCCCTTCAACTGCGCGCAGGTTAATCGCCTGACCCACATCGTGGGCCCCGACGCTTTTGATCACGGTGACTTCACCGGTATCGACATCGACCGACACACTGGCGGCATGGGCGCCATAAGTGAAATCGGGGAACACTTCGCCCTGTCCGGTTTCAGGATCAAGACCTTCGCTGGGAGGCGCGCGGTAGATCTCAAGCGAATGGCGGTGCACGCCAAGCGAGGCGCAGTGTTTAACCATATCCTTAATCGACATCGAGCGTCCCGGATCGTCGATCACGAAGACTTTTGATTCGCCCAAATCCAGCTCGCCGGGGGATACATCGAAATGCTTCGCCATGCATTGCAGCAGGTTGTTGCGAACATTTTTGGCTGCCAACTCGGTTGCCTTGCCGGTCATGTACAAAGCGCGGCTGGCGGTCGAGGTTCCACCCAGCGGATTCATATGCCCGTCGCCGAAATATACCGTGACCTCACTCATTGGTATACCAAGAACCTCTCCGGCGATCTGCGCCAGCGCCGACATCTGGCCAGCACCGATATCAGTGACAGAACAGCGGACAATCGCAGTGCCGTCCACTTCGAGGCCAACCCAGCTTTCAGATGTATCCTTCATCCAGCGGATACGGCCATAGCTTTGCTGATAACAGGCCAGCCCGTGACCATAGAGAAGGGTGTCGGTATTGTCCGGGCGCTCGCCAAGCGCGTCCAGTGCTTGTGTGGCGCATTGATCAGACCAGACGGCGCTGCGGATGATCTGGCCCGTGGTATTCGGATCGCCCGTCTTGATAAAGTTCTGCCGGCGCAGTTCCAAGGAATCCATGCCTATCAGTTTGGCAAGCTCTTCCATCTGCGCTTCGCACGCGGTGTTTGCCTGCATCGTGCCAAAACCGCGATAGGCGCAGGTCGGCAGGTTGTTGGTGGCCGCCGAGGTACTGTCCACCCACAGGTTGTCGACACGGTAGGGGCCGGTCGCTCCAACAGTGGCATAAAGCAGAATATAGGGGCTCAGCTTGGCATAGGCGCCAGCATCCGATGTGACCGTAATCTTCATCGCGGTGATCTTGCCGCTTTTTGATATCCCGGTTTTGTGGGTGAAGGTAAACGGATGGCGGGGCCCGTGCGAAATGAACGAGTTTTCGCGGGTCTGGACCAGTTTCACCGGTCGTTGCGTCGCCATGGCCAAAAGAGCCAGCCAGACTTCGATTGTCATGACCTCTTTGCCGCCAAAACCACCGCCCACATAGGGCGCCTGCAAATGAACCTTGTTGTGGGGCATACCAAGGGCATCGGCCACAGCGCGGAAGTGTTCGACCACTTGCGTAGACGAGCGGATATTGAGGATATCGTGTTCGTCAATCCAGGCCACAGCAGCCTCGGGCTCCAGAAATGCCTGTTCCTGGTATTGTGAGGAAAAGGTGTTTTCCAGAACGTAATCGGCCTCGGCAAACCCCTTGTCGATATCGCCTTTGCGTATCTTGTATGCGGCTACGATATTGTCGTCGCCATAGACATTGGCAGCATCGGGCTCCTGCGCCTCAAAAGCATCAAAGACGCCCTCGGTATCCTCGTAATCCACCACAATCAGTTCCAGAGCCTGCTGGGCCAGCTCGTAGCTTTCAGCCGCGACCAGTGCGATTGGCTCTCCGTGAAACCGCACGCGGTCCCCGGCGAGGATCGGTTGTTTTGTGTCCTTTGTGCCGCCTCCGACCTGACCGGGAAGGTCGGTCATGACGGCATTGTTGGCGGGCAGGTCTTGCGACGTCAGCACGGCGTGAACACCGCCCAGCGCCTTAGCGGCTAAGGTGTCAATTCCGCGGATATTGGCACAGGCCCGGTCCGAGTGCAGAACCTTGGCGTAAAGCATGCCGTCCATGTGGAAATCACCAGCATAAACCGCCCGGCCATATACCTTGGTTGGGGCATCATTGCGCGGCTTGTTCTTGCCGACCTGACGCAGGTTCTCGTTGACGATGGCGTGCGGGGATGTGTCAATCTCAGTCATACCTCTTCGCGCTCCTCGCGCATGTTCCGGGCAGCAAGCTGAACCGCCTCAAAAATCCTTGTATATCCGGTGCAACGGCACAGATTTCCGCTCAGACCCCGTTTAATCTCGGCCAGGCTAGGATTTGGGTTGTCATTCAGGAGAGCTCGCGCAGCGGTGATCATTCCGGGCGTGCAATAACCGCATTGCGCCCCACCGGTTTCGATAAAGGCCAATTGCAGCGGATCGGGTTTTTCAGGAGTACCCAGCCCCTTGATCGTGGTCACCTCACAGCCCTCGGCATGCCAGGCCAGCGTCAGGCAGCTGTCAACGGGTCGGTCATCCATCATGACCGCACAGGCACCGCAATCACCTTTCTCGCAGCCGCATTTTATCTCGACAAACCCTTCATGGCGCAGAGCCTCCAAGAGGGTACGATGGGCGGGGGCGATGATTTTGACCTCTTTACCATTGACGTGAAGGGTCACGATTTTTTCTTGTATCATGTTTTCATTCCTTCGCTAAACGCTGCTGGCTTGATGCCAGGCCTGGGTCAGCTGGCGGCGCACCAGAGCCTGGGCGGTTTGCAGCCGGTAAGCGGCTGAGGCGCGGCTGTCGTCAATCGGGCTACATTGATCGGCTGCGGCTTTCGCAGCCTTTTCGATAAGCTCTGCGGTAAGGGCCCGCCCGCGCAGCATATCCTCGGCTTGCGAAGCGCGGAAAACTGTCGGCGCGACCGAGCCGAGTGCTATGCGCACTTTGCTACATTTCCCGTCATTCGCTGCCATCATGACGGATACCCCGGTGACGGTAATGGCGTCACCCTTCCGCCGGGCAAGTTTGAAGAAAAGATGCGAGGCACTCTGACGGAGGGGTTTCCATGAGACCGCCGTCAGTAACTCGCCGGGCTTTAAAACTGACTTTTTGTAGTCGGCGTAAAAGGCGCTTAGGGGAATTTTGCGTTTGCCCTCGGAATTGCTCAGCGTCACCTCGGCCCCTAATGTCAGCAATGCCGGGACCATATCGGCCGAGGGCGAACCGCAGCATATATTACCACCAATTGTTGCCACACTACGAACCATGGCGCCGGCAAAAACGTCAGCCGCCGCCGCCAGTGCGGGCGCGGCGATGGCCATTTCCGGGTCCTTCGCGATATCTGCGATAGTAGTGCATGCGCCCAATGTCGTGCCCTCGTCGTCGTGGCCGATAAAGCGAAGCTCCTCCAGCCCTGCGAGGCTGATAAAGCGGCGGCATTTCTCGCGCCCACCACGTAAGTCCGGCACCAGAATGGTTCCTCCGGCATAGGGTTGCCCGTCACCCGCCGCGAGAGCGCTCAGTGCCTCGGGCAAGGTGGTCGGCTGGGACAATTCAAAAGGGGGTAACATTGCGTTTTCCTCTGTTGGCGGACCGGCAGGACCTAAGCGGTCCAGCCACCGTCGATAGGCATTTCCTGACCGCTTATGTTCTCGGATGCGTCACTGGCCAGAAAGACCACCGCGTCTGCGATATGCTGTGGCGTGGTCACCCGCTTTATCGGCATTTCCGCAAGATATTCGGCGTATTCCTCGTCAAAAGTTGTGCCTTTGGTATTGGCCTTTTCCTGACAAAGCTTGTGCATCCGTGGCGTTTCAACGATCCCCGGCATGATGGCGTTAACGTTGATATTGTGTTCGCCACAATCAATCGCGGCCGAGCGCGTCAACCCGCGGACCGACCATTTTGATGCGCTGTACCCGGCACGGTAGCGGTATCCGCGCAGGCCCGAGCCGCCACCGATTGTGACGATCTTGCCATAGTGCTTGTCGATCATCGCCGGGATGACGTGTTTCATCGGCAAAAATACTCCGATCACATTCTTGCGCAACAGGTCGGAAAAATCTTGCTGTCCGATTTCCCAGACTGGCGTTTCTATCGGCCCGGTTGCACCCATGGCATTGACCAGAATGTCTATGCGACCGTCAAAGAACTCTTTGGCCTTTGCCACCATCGCGATGACCTGCTCTTCGTCAGTGGTATCGGCAGCGATTGCCAGGGCACGGCGGCCTGTGGCACGAATTTTCTCGGCCAGTTCCTCGATCGGTCCCGGCGAGCGGGCGACCAAAACAAGGTCAGCGCCCTCGCTGGCCATGGTTTCGGTGATTGTACTGCCCATGCCCTGAGCCGCACCGGTAATTATTGCGTTTTTACCGTCCAATCTCATCTTGCTTCCTCCCTCTTTTGTTTGATCGTGCTAGCTGGCGGGGCGTCCATAGCCGCCACCTCCGCTGGTTTTCATAATTACCCTGTCACCCTCTTTCAGGCTGACATGGGTCTTTCCGGCAAGCTGGCTAACCTCACCCGAAGCCCTCTTCAGAGTAATTTCAAACGTTTTACCCGGCTCACCGCCGACAAGGCCGTAAGGCGGGATAATACAGCGCTCGACGATGGTCGTCATAACCACCTCGGGGCCGTTGATCAGATAGGTGCGCACCTGCCCGTCGCCGCCGTTGTGAAGCCCCGTGCCTCCGGAACCACGGCGCAAAGCCTGCTGTTCAATGAGTATCGGATAATTGGCTTCGATCACCTCGGCCGGCGTGTTCATCACATTCGACATATGCGGACGCACAGCGCACATGCCATCACGGTCATGGCGCGCGCCTTCGCCGCCGCCATGGACCTCGTAAAGCGTGGTCCACTTGCCGGTACGCGGATCACGCCCGCTGAACAAGAGCAGGCCGGAAGTAGTCGAGCCGCCAGCAGTCAGACGCTCGGGTGTGACTTTCTCGAACGCTTTAAAAATCGCGTCAACAATCCTTTGCGAGGTATCGTGGTTACCGGCAACCACGGGTTTGTCCCAAGGTGGCTGCAAGAGCGAGCCCTGGCGGGTGATGATCGTGACCGGCCGCGCGCATCCTGCATTGGGCTGGATTTCCGGGCCAGCGATGACTTTCATCGCATAAAACACGCTGGCCGATGTGGTAAAGGGCGTCGCGTTCAGCGGCCCGGCACAGGCGTCATCGGTTTTCGAGAAGTCAAACATCGCTTTGTCATCACGGATTTCAATGCGGACCCGTACAGCGATGGGGTCGCGGCCGGGGCCATCATTGTCCAGCCAGTCCTCGCCTTCGTAAACGCCGTCGGGAATGGTGCGGATGGCGGCACGCATTTCCGCCTCGGACTGGTCATGCAGGTTTGTGACCGCCGCCTGTACGGTCGCAGCATCGAAGCGCGAGAATAACTCCTGTAGCCGCTCATCGGCGGCATAGGTCGCCGCCATCTGGGCCAGAATATCGCCCTCGCGTTCTTCAGCTCCGCGCACGTTGCACAGGATCACATCGAGCTTTTCGCGGTCCGCCCCTTCGCTGGTAAAAACCCGAAGCGGTGGAATACGCAGGCCTTCCTGCCAACAGTCGCGGGCATCGGGTACATAGCTACCCGGGCGTGCGCCGCCAATGTCTGCCCAGTGGGCCAGCGCCACCGCATATGCCTGAATCTCGCCTTCGCTAAAAATTGGCCGGATCGCTTTAACATCCGGTAGGTGGTTACCACCCGCCTCGGGCAGGTTCATGAACCAGACATCGCCGGGCCTGAGCTGAGCTACTGGGATACGCTCTAGAAACGCCTGCACTGTCGAACTCATGACCCCGAGATGCGCCGGGATATCGCGCCCCTGTGCAATCAGATTTCCAGATGCATCGGTCAGCGCAGATGACAGGTCGCCCGCCTCACGCAGCAAAGGCGAACGCGCCGAGCGCATAACAATCAGGGACATTTCCTCGGCAATCGCGGTCAGCGCGTTGCGGATGACCTCGACGGTGAAGGGATCAGGCGTCGTGGTTGGTTTTAGGCTCATGACGCCACCCCGGTATCAATGATCAAATGCCCGGACGGATCAAGCTGGGCTGTTGCGCCTGGAGGTACGACAATGGTTGACCAATTGTCTTCGATAATCGCCGGACCCTCGACGTCCCAACCAACCGGCAGCGCCCCGCGTTCAAAACGCCGGGTTGAAACCGGGCCACCTGTGTCAAACCAGCATTCGTCAACCGATATCGGCGTTGTCGTTTCCTGCATGGCTTCTTCATGCAAATCATCGATATCGCTTTGCGAAGGTGCAGTCACGGTAACCCGCAGGGCTTCGAATTGCCACGGCTCATCGGTGGCGAACCCGTATAGTTTATGGTGCTGGTCACGGAAATCCCGGCCAAGGGTTTCCCGTTTGCAGGGCAGTTCAAACGGCACCTCAACCGTGTCGCTTTGTCCGGCATAGCGGATCAGGGCGATGAAGCTGGCATCGATTTTTTCTGCACTGTTCCCCGCGGCCAGAACCGGCGCGCTGAGACGATCCTTTATAGATTGGCAAATTGCGTCGATCTTCTGCTGATCCCATTCGAGGCTCAACATGCGAATGGTGTGCTGTTCGGCATAACTAAGCTCGGCGGTCAGGCAGCCAAGGGCGGAAAACACACTGGAGAATTTGGGCACAACCACTTTGGCAATACCAAATTCCTGCGCCAGCGCCACAGCGTGCATCGGTCCGGCGCCGCCAAATGCGATCAACGAACAACCACGGGCATCGACGCCGCGTTCAACGGTCACCCGGCGCAGGGCGCGGGCCATCGAGGCGTTGGTGATCCGGTAAACACCTATTGCAGTTTCATGGATGGGTGTTTCAAGTGCCTTGCTCAGAGTTCTGACGGCGGCCTCGGCCTTGTCCCGGTCCAGACGCAGGACACCGCCAAGCAAGCGCTCTGTGCTTAGGAACCCTAGGGTCATGTTGGCGTCGGTCACTGTTGGCTGCATCCCGCCCAGACCATAGCAGGCTGGTCCCGGCTCGGCCCCCGAACTGTCGGGACCAACCCGAACAGCAGACCCTTCGGCGCGGGCGATCGAGCCGCCGCCGGCTCCGATGCTTTCCACAGCCGTCATCAGCTGGCGCACCGGTAGCCCGGCTAGGCGCTGATCCGAGCTGACCTGAACCTTACCGTCAATGACCACGCAAGTGTCGGTGGTCGTGCCGCCCATATCGAAGCCAATGGTGTTGCCAAGGTCCAACTCCCGGGCAATTTTACCC
>JAAEUB010000175.1 GCA_024227755.1 Paracoccaceae bacterium
CCGCGGTAGGTTGCGGGATCAGCCGCGAGCCGATCAGGGCCACGAAGACCAGCCGGGCAAGGGCGGTAACGGCTCCAACGGGGGCAAAATCGAAGATCTTAAGTGGCTCGCCCAAAGCGTCACCGTGAATGCTGGCAATGATGATGTTTGGCGGGGTGCCGATAAGCGTAACCATACCGCCCAAAATGGTCGCAAAGCTTAGTGGCATCAGCGAAAGCCCCGGCGCACGGCCTGCTTTGCGCGCGGTCTGGATGTCGACCGGCATGAGCAGTGCCAAAGCCGCAACGTTGTTCATAAACGCAGATAACACGCCGCCAATGGCGCCCATCAGGGTGATATGTGCGCCCAGTGCGCGGGTGCTGTCGACTAATGTGCGGGTGATCAAAAACACCGCACCCGAACGCACAAGTCCCGCCGATACCACCAATACCAGCGCCACCACCAATGTGGCTGGGTGGCCGAAACCGTCAAAAGCGTGTTTGGTTGGCACAACCCCCAGCACCACGCCAGCCATCAAGGCGGAAAAGGCAACAAGGTCATAACGAAAGCGCCCCCATAAGAGCAGGGCAAAGACCGCGCCAAAGAGGGAAAACAGGATGATCTGGTCAGATGTCATGGGTCTTGTTAGAGCGTTTTGCATTTAATCTGAAGCACAGATTGGATGCAAAACGCCCACCACACTGAATGGGACCGGCCCTTTTGCAATTTCCCTGACTCTGGGAAAACGCAAAAAACGTTAGCCCGCGCGGTGCGCGCTTGCCAAGACCCGGGCAACCAATCTGTTTTGCGGGTGGTTTGGCTAGCCGATCAGAACCGGGAAAAGCGTGGCAAGTATAAGCGCCGCCATGCACCAGTTGAACAGGCGCAGGTGGTTTGGATTGGTCAAAAGCCGGCTGATCTCGCGGCCCAGATAGGTCCAGCTGGTGGTGGCGGGCAGGCTGGTGGCAATGAACACGCCCGCGATCAGTAAAACCGACCCCATGTCACGGCTGGGTGCATAGGTGGTGATTGTCGCGAAAGCCACCGCCCAGGCTTTGGGGTTTACCCACTGGAATGCCGCCGCCTGTACAAGGCTAAGGGGGGTGGCGCGGGCATTGCCTTGGTCGGGTTTACCTGCGCCCGCGATCTTCCACGCCAGCCAGATCAGATAGGTGATGCTGGCCACTTTCAACAACTGATAACTCAGCGGCAAGACCGTGAATAATTGCATCAGCCCCATGCCCACAAGAATGACCATGATGGCAAATCCCAGGGCGATGCCGAACATATGCGGAATGGTGCGGCGAAATCCAAAATTGGCACCCGATGCCATCAGCATCACGTTATTTGGTCCCGGCGTCATTGAAGCGACCAGGGCAAAAGTGAAGAGGGCTGGAAAAAGAGCGAGCTGCATTTGGGGTTCATTTCTAGGTTCTTGAAAATGGTAATGGTTGCTGACCTAAATATCCAGATAAAATGCGCTTCCCCAAAGACGAAAAAGCCCAGGCGTGGTGCCCGGGCTTTCTATTGTCATATGTTACTGATCAGCCGTTGGTGAACTCCGGATAGGCTTCCATACCCATCTCGGCCCAATCAAGGCCGTTGATCTCTTCTTCTTCGCCAACCCGAAGGCCTATCGTCGCCTTGATGACAAAGAAGAAAGCAAAGCTGACCACGAAGACAAAGGCACCGATTGCCGCAAAGCCCATTGCCTGAGTGATCACCGACGCGCCTTCATTGGTCCATGCCACGATCAGTGTGCCCCAAAGCCCGGCGATAAGGTGAACCGGAATTGCGCCCACTACGTCGTCGATCTTCAGCTTGTCCAGCATCGGCACCGCGTAGACCACGATAACCCCACCGACTCCACCGATCACGAGGGATTGGAACAGGGACGGGGCCAGCGGCTCGGCAGTGATTGACACCAGACCAGCCAGCGCGCCGTTCAGCACCATGGTCAGGTCGACCTTGCCGTACATGATCTGGGTCAGAACAAGTGCCGCGATGGCCCCGGCAGCCGCTGCCATATTGGTGTTGGCAAAGATACGTGCCACGTCCGAGACGTCACTGATCGTGCCCATCGCCAGTTGCGAGCCACCGTTGAAACCAAACCAGCCAAGCCACAGGATGAACGTACCCAATGTCGCCAGCGCCAAATTTGAGCCGGGCATCGGGATGGTGCGTCCGCCTTTGTACTTTCCTATGCGTGGTCCCAACACGAGTACCCCGGCAAGGGCTGCGAATCCACCTGCGGCATGTACCAGGGTCGAGCCTGCAAAGTCCGAAAAGCCTGCCTCGGACAGCCAGCCGCCGCCCCATTGCCAGGATGCCTCGATCGGATAGATAAAGCCGGTCAGCACGACAACGAATGCCAAAAACGGCCACAGCTTGACCCGCTCGGCCATTGTGCCTGATACGATTGATGCGGTAGTGGCACAGAACATCAGCTGAAAGAAAAAGTCAGAGGCACCAGAGGCATAGCCCACATCGACCGCGTCCGCCGCGACCCCGACCGGATCAAGCGAGGTGATATTAAACAGCGGCCCAAGCACCCCTTCAACCAGCCACTCGCCGGGATACATCACACCGTAGCCCGCCAGCCAGTACATGATTGCAGCGATGGAAAAGAGAGCGATGTTTTTGGTCAGCTGCATGGTGACGTTCTTGGAACGCACCAGCCCGGCCTCGAGCATGGCAAAACCCGCCGCCATCCAGAATACCAAAAATCCACCCATCAGGAACAAGACCGATGTCAGGATAAACTTGGTGTGGTCGGCGGCCTCGCCGCCTACGTCCTGCGCTAGAGCCATCAGCGGCAAAGCCGTCGCGGCCAGCGTCAGGGGAATAAGTTTTTTCATTTGCATGTCATTTGTTCCTTTCACGCCGAAATGGCGTCGCTGTCAGTTTCACCGGTGCGCACGCGCAAGGCGCTTTCCACATCCAGCGTGAAGATTTTACCGTCACCGATTTTGCCGGTATTCGCGGTGCTTGCGATGGTGCTGACGACCTCGTCGACCATGTCGGCACTAACGACGATTTCAAGCTTGATCTTGGGCATGAAGTTCACCGAATACTCTGCGCCGCGGTAAATTTCGGTATGGCCGGCCTGTGCACCAAAGCCCTTTATTTCCGTTACCATCATGCCGCGTACGCCGATTTCAGTCAGCGCCTCGCGGACCTCTTCAAGCTTGAACGGTTTGATTATGGCAATGATCATTTTCATATTATTCCCTTTCACCAATTGCAGATTTCGCCCACGTGAGTCTTGGTTTCACCAACGCGACAAAGGGGTGGGGGAACAAGGAAATGGGGGTGAAAAATGGGTCAGAATATGATACCTATCAAAAAATAGACTGAAAATCTGGGGTTCTGCCAGTTTTTTGGGCATAACAAAAACGCTGCGCGCCGCGTCTTGAGGCTCCACATTTCGGGCCGGGCGGGGTAGTCTGGGTAAAACAAGAGCAGGTTCGGTTGAGCTAAAATGAGTGGATCAGGTAGAAAACGCCCGCCGTTGGTGGCGGACAGGCGCTATGGGCGCAAGGCCTCGCAGGCCCGAAAACCGGCCAGAAAACCGGCCCAAAAAACGACCAAACCACGCAGGCGCAAGGCGCCGGTTAAGGCACGACGTAAAGCGCGGCGGCTGCACCCGATCATTGGTTTTCCCCTTAGGGTTCTGGGCTGGGTTTTCCGCCTGATCTGGCGGTTTGCCATTCGCGGTGCCGTGGCAGTGACTTTGGTCATTGCGTTGGCAGTGTTCTATTTCTATTCTACTTTGCCTCCGCTGACCGATCTGGTGGATGCGCGGGTTCGCGGATCTGTGACGATGCTGGACCGCTACGGCGAGGTTTTCGCCTGGCGCGGAGATCAGTTTGGCGGCACGGTGACTGCAACTTCGGTCAGCCCGCATCTCAGAAACGCCGTGGTCGCCACCGAGGACAAGCGCTTTTACCGCCATTGGGGGATTTCCCCACGCGGTATTGCCAGCGCTGTTCGCATAAATATCAACGCCGGGCGCAACCCGTTTTCTGGCCATGGAGGCTCAACCTTAACGCAGCAATCGGCAAAGCTTTTGTGTCTTGGTGTGCCGTATGACCAAAACAAGTGGGACAATGAAACCGCCTATGAACGCGATTGCCGTCGCGGGTCATTGTGGCGCAAGGCCAAGGAAGCAATGTACGCTCTTGCCTTGGAAGCCAAGTTTACCAAGAACGAGATTCTGACCATCTATCTTAATCGCGCATTCCTTGGTTCAGGCACACACGGGTTCGAAGCGGCGTCGCAACGCTATTTTGGCAAGCCCGCCTCAGCTTTGAACCCTTCCGAGGCCGCGATGCTTGCGGGGCTTTTAAAGGCGCCCAGCAAGTATGCGCCAACCAACAATCTTGAACGCAGTCAGGATCGGGCAGCGACTGTGATCAAGCTGATGCAGGAACAGGGCTATCTTACTGAATTGCAGGCCGGTGCGGCATGGGCCGACCCGGCGACGCTTAGCCCCGCGGCAGCGGCGCGCGCTGGCAGCTATTACGCCGACTGGATCATGGCGTCCGGCCCCGATTTTCTGACCCGCGACACCACCGAAGATGTGATTATCAGCACCACGCTTGATCAAAGCATTCAGGTGGCGGCCGAGGCGGCGATTGACTGGGTGTTTGAAAACAAAGTGCGTGAAGGCTCCGAAGCGCAGGCGGCAATTGTGATCATGTCCGCAGACGGGGCTGTGCGCGCCATGGTCGGTGGACGCCAGACCCGCGTCACAGGTGCCTTCAACCGCGCGACACAAGCCAAACGTCAGACCGGCTCGGCTTTCAAGCCCTTTGTTTATGCCGCTGCGCTTGATCTGGGCTACGGCTTTGACGACGCGGTTGTTGATGAGCCTTACTGCCTGGACATCCCCGGTTCGGGCGAGTGGTGCCCACGCAATTATACCTCGGAACATTATGGCCGCGTCAGCCTGACCGAGGCTTTGATGAAAAGCTTAAACATTCCGGCAGTAAAAGTATCCGAGTTGGTGGGGCGGGATAATGTGCGCATTGTCGCCGAAATGTTCGGCATTGAAAGCGATCTGGCACTGGGTCCGGCACTGGCTTTGGGGGCATCAGAAAGCTCGTTGATAGAAATGACCGGCGCTTATGCCGGTATCCTCAACGGTGGCTCGTCCGTGACACCTTATGGTTTGGTTGAGCTGCGCCTGCAGGGGGACGAGGCGCCTTTGATGGTGCAGACGGGTGGCATTGGCGAGCGGGTGATCAGCCCGCAGGCGGCCGAGCAATTGGTCTATATGATGAGCCGTGTGGTCGCCGAAGGAACTGGTGGGCGTGCCCGGCTGGATGGGCGTGAGGTTGCCGGGAAAACCGGTACAAGCACCCGCGCCCTTGACGCTTGGTTTCTTGGATTTACCGCAGATTATGTTGCCGGGGTATGGATGGGATATGACGATAATCGGCCCCTAAGCGGGGTCACGGGCGGTGGCCTGCCAGCCGAGATTTGGCAACACGCCATGGCGCAGGTACACACCGACCTGCCCGCCCGACCCCTGCCGATGATCCGCCCCTCTTCTTACGAGGCTTTACCAGAAAACGTTCCGGCGCCCGACACGGGCAGGGACGCGCAGGGCGATCCGATCCTTGATCTTCTGCGTACCATTTTAGGTGGCAATTAGGGGGAAAACATGTCCAGGAAACCGCCAGTATTGGCTGACATATTAGGGGATGTTCGCGCCCGGTTTGCGCATGTTGATACATGCCCCATCCAAGGGAAGCGCATCTTTTTTGAGAATGCCGGTGGTGCGCTGACGTTGAAAACCGCGGCTGAAACCTCAGCTTATTACGCAGCCATCCCCGACAATCAGGGCCGCGACAACCCCGCCTCGCAGGCACTTATGCAAGTCATCGCACAAGGGCGGGCGGATGCGATGGATTTTCTTGGCGCACACGACGGCCAGATCATTGTCGGTGAAAGCGGTACCGAGCTTTTATTCCGCCTGATCCGAGCCGCTTGTTTGGGGGCAAAGGAAGGCGGGCAGGTCATTTCGTCCTCGTTAGAACATCCAGCCTCACGCTCGGCCGCCAGTTCGTGGGCGGCGCATAGTGGACGCGAACACGCGGTGATCGCGCATGACAATGCAACCGGGAACGTCACCGCCGATGCTTACGGTGCCCATCTGACGCCTTTGACGCGGGTGGTCACAATCATCCACACCTCGCCGGTTACTGGCATGGCGGTCGACGTGGCAGCGATAGTTGCACTAATCCGTGCCACCGCACCTGATTGCCTGATTATCATCGACGGCATTCAACATGCCGCTCACGGCGCAGTTGATATTGAAGCGCTGGGAGGTGTCGATGGCTATGTGGTGTCGCCTTACAAAATGTTCTCGCGCCACGGTTATGGTCTTGCATGGCTCTCACCCCGACTTCTCGCCATGCCGCATGACCTATTGGCGGGTGGCCCTGCCGATGGATGGGAATTGGGCACCCGTGACACCGGCGCATATGCTACCTTTAGCGAGGTGGTGAATTACCTTGATTGGCTGGGCGGGGCAGTCAGCCCCGAAGCCCCAGGTCGCCGCGCAAGGCTGGCGGCGGCTGGCAGTGCCATTCACGCCCATGAAAAGACATTGACCGACGCCATGCTGCACGGCACCGGCAATTTGCCCGGACTGGCGGATATGAATGGTGTCACCATCCTTGGTGGCATTGACAACCCAGCCCGTGAAGGCCTTGTGTCCCTGACCCTTGCAGACAAAACAGCCCCAGAAGTGGTTGCGGCCCTTGCTGCGCGCGGTGTCACCACCCACAGCCGCAAGGCCGATCAGTATTCCGGTTCGGTACTGGAACCTCTGGGGCTGGATGGGTGCACCCGTATTTCGCTCTGTCACTATAACAGTGAAGCCGAAATCGCAGCCCTGCTGACGGCCATGCAGGAGATTACCGAGGGCAATCAGTAATCTCCCATTTCCTTTTGCCCTGGACATCCCCGGGGTGCGCGCACAAGCCACCGGGCTGCTCGGGACATCTGTTTATGTTTCGGGGGCGTCGTGGCGATTTACTCAAAATCATCCGGTGGGATCAGCAAGGTACTGCCTGGGTAGCAAACGACTGGAAAAGGTCGGTCTGTCTGGCCCGCCGCTAAGAATGGCAAGGCCAGCCTTTCTGCGCCTCAGTTATCAATGCTGCTCGAAGGGATAGACTGGCGTAGGCCACGAAAGACGTGGCGACCGCTTTCGGTTGGATAGGTCAATAAATACAGGGATATGAGCGTTTTCGGGATTCGCCCTGTATCGTTGATCCGGTATTGGATCAGCAATACTGAAAGACCTCGGCATGACTCCCGAAGACCTTGCCGAAGCGAGCAGTGTTAATGCGATTCCGGCGGCTGGGGTCAAGTCGCAGGCTATGTTGATTGAGAACCTCCAATACCAACCTGCGGGCCATAACCGCCATTGGTTTGGCTCGAATTAGGAGTGCCTCGATCAACTCAATCTGGTCTTTGCCGAGAATGAACCAATTGCCGAGGCCGCAGAATAACAGGCCAGGCCAGCCCCAACGTGTGAAGCTGGCAAGCGACGCCGGTGTTTGCAATTGAAAAGGCGGCAGTTGCCCGATCAAACCTATGCCCAATCGAACTCATTGACTCCCCTCGCTGCCACCGATCCCACCATTTTGACTTCTGTTTGTCCGTATTAAATGCCCTCGTGCGGTACTTCATGTCGCAGCACTCCATCTTTCTCAAAAGATTAAAGTGTTGCGACCACTTCTTGAATCTTCACCGTGAAGCAGTCGTTGGCGCTCGGTGCAGCGAACTTCGGCTTCGAGCCCTTACTTCCAAATGCACGACGTACCAATTGGTGCGAAGCGCGTAAAGCGGACCATGCCGCCCGAAAGCATGATTGATTCCGGTCAACAGCAATTTGTACCTTCGCCGTGGTCTAAATTCCCCTTTTTGCTCAATGGTGCATTTTGCTCTAATTGGCACTAATTTATTAGTCAGCCGTTAAACCTTTGCTACAGTCGTAGGGAGCTATTGAAATCCGATGTCTGCAGCCATTTCGTTTCGCTGTGTCGCTGTGTCGCTGTGTCGCTGTGTCGCTGTGTCGCTGTGTCGCTGTGTCGCTGTTCTTCTGCGTGCGCCCCATTGTTTTTCAGGTAGGTAGATAAGCGAAAACCCATTGGCGTGGAAAATCTGGGTTTTGTTTTTGAAACTCGTATCGAGTTTAAATATACACGAAATGCGCCTTGCGGAAGGTGCCAGTCGATGTGCTTTCGTTATCGGTTGTAGAAAGGTATCTTATTCGTGAACAACCGAACGGAGCGGACGGATGTATCTTGTTGAAGTGATAGATAAGCTGTCCGAGGCGGCATTTGCAGTAGACGAAAATGCCAGGATTATCGGTTGGAGCCCCGGCGCCGAAAAGCTTCTTGGTCACAGTGCAGCATCAGCGGTTGGCGCGTTTTGCGGCGACGCCCTTCAAGCCGTTTATCCTAGCGGCGAACCCATGTGTTCGCCTGCTTGCGAGGCCGTGAGTTGCATAAAAATGGGTAAAAACCATTCGGTTGAAGTCTGCCTTCTGCGCCACAAGGACGGCTTTGTTTTCCCCGCCCGGATGAATAGTGTCCTGTTGAATTCTGAAAATGATATGCTCGGCAACAAACGCGCTAAAGCGATGTTTTTCATACAAAATTGTCATAGTGCTGTGCCAGTTTTCCCACCAGATCAGTTGAGGATATATGCTCTTGGGCATTTCTCGCTGGCGTATTCGGGCAAGGGAATGGCAGTTGACGGCTGGAAAAGAAAACAAGCGTTGACCGTACTGAAATACCTGGTGGGCAAGACCAATCACCCGGTTCATCGTGATGAGCTTATAGGGGCAATTTGGCCCGATGTCGAAAGCGGGCGCGGTTGGGATCGATTGAAGGTGACGGTCAGCTTTCTGCGCAGTCAACTGCAGCAAAGTGGCATTGAAACCGATCCGGTACTGACGCTTGATCAATCCTATATGTTGCGCGGCGACATTGTCTGGATCGATTCCGTAGAGTTCGAGAAATTGGTGGCTGCCGGGAACCGCCACATACAGGAAAAGCGAACCGACGAAGCCTTGGCGTGCTTCGAAGACGCGGACAGGCTGTATCGCGGTGATTTCCTTGAGGATGATCCTCATACAGATTGGTGTATCAGGGCACGCGAGCGGTTGCGTGAATGTTATTTTGACATGTTGGCGGGCATGGCGGAATGTCAGGCGGCAAATGGCGATCATCGGGCTGCCGCACAATCGTGTCAGCGCGCACTCTACCGGGATCAATCGCGCGAGAGTTTTCTACGCAGCCTGATCGAAAGCGTTGGGAAAATTGATCAATCAAACTGGAAGCAACCGCAGCTAGAAATCTGGCAGCGCATTCAGGAAAAGGAGTTCGAGATGGTGCCAAAACCCGAATACCTGAAGGTATACGAAGAGCTGATCCGGGCCAGCAAGGATGACCCCAAAGTGATCGGATAGCTCTTCAGATGAACGATAAGGTTGCACAGACGGTCAAAACCAAGGGTATTACCAGAAGGTTTCTGATTATCTTTTCGGTGGCGTTTTGTTTGCTATTAGCCTCTGCATCGACGCATTATTTCATTGTCGAGAGATCAGAAAGGATCGAACGTGAGACCCGTGAACTTCTGAATATCCGGCTGGGAAAGGCTGCAATCGAGCGCGATATGCAGGATGTCATTTCAGATCTCACCTTTCTTGCACGGCACAATGAAACCTCTGGGATATTCCTGCCCGACAACCTTGATGCGCGCCAAGCCCTTGCACAACAGTTCCGTGTATTCAGCGAGCAAAAGGGCAGGTACCATCAAATCCGCGTACTGGACGAAACCGGACAGGAAATCGTTCGAGTAAACTACAACAACGGAGAACCCATCGCCACCAGTGAGACGTTGCTGCAAAACAAATCAGACCGATACTATTTTACTGAAACCTGGGCGACCGAAGGCAGGAACACGTATATTTCGCCTTTCGATCTAAACATCGAACATGGTGAAATCGAAATCCCCGAGGTTCCAATGGTGCGTTTTGGCACCCTGATGTTCGATGAGAACGGAAACAAGCGCGGGGTTTTACTGCTGAATTATCTTGGTAGCACCGTGATCGAAGATTTCCGGGAGGCCACCGCAAACATCGCTGATCACGCCATGTTACTGAATAGTGATGGTTACTGGCTCAGCAACGTCGAAAAGGACCGGGAATGGGGTTTCATGTTCGGGCGGAACGACACGCTGGCGGAACACTTTCCAGATGCTTGGCAGCGAATCAACGCGCGAGATACCGGGCAATTTAGTAATCGTGACGGGCTGTTTAGCTTCACCACCGTCTACCCGATATCCAGTTCACAGGGAAATCTTGGTGACGGGCTTGGATCCTTGCCAGCTGACACGTCCTATTACTGGAAGGCGGTATCGCATTTACCACCGCAGAGTTTTTCGGCCAGCCTTGGCGAATTTCTTCGCCGGAACATGCCCCTCTATTCAACGATGTTCATTTTCCTTGCTGCAAGCTCATTCATTGTTGCTTTGACGCGGTTTCATCACCGCCAGGCGGTCAGCGAAGTTGAAACCGAGCGGAGTTTTCGAGAACTGCTCGAGCGTCGGGTTGACGAGCGGACGGACGAACTGAAAACCGCTCAGGTTGAAAAAGATCTGGTGGTCCAGCACCTGATCCAGGCCGAGAAAATGACTGCTATCGGGACCATGGCCTCGGGCATTGGCCATGAGATTAACAACCCTTTATACGCGATTTTGGGATTGGCCGAGGCAATTAGGGATGACGACAGTCGCGAGCAGGCACGCGGTCATGCCGGGAAGATACTTTCCTACACCAAAGATATTGCGGCAATCGTCAGGAACCTGACAGGTTATGCGCGCCCCTTTTCGGGAACCGAACACAAGCCCATCGACATAAATGAGGTCATCCACAAGGCTGTTTCGATGGTCAAACGTTCCCTCTATGATGATCGGATCGAGTTTAGGACCGATCTTGGTGGCCTTCCCGGGTTCTCGGCCCATTCCGAAGAGATTCACCAGGTGTTCTTCAACATCATCCGCAACGGGGTCCAGTCTATCGAAGATGATGGATCACTGATGATCACCAGCAGGTATGACGGTGAAAAGATCGTCATTAACGTCAAGGACGATGGCAAAGGGATTGCACCTGAGGATCACAGCAAGGTATTTGACCCGTTCTTCACAACCAAGGACCCCGATCAAGGCGAGGGAATGGGCCTTTATGTTGTTCACCAGATCATCCAGAAATACAAAGGCAGCATTTCGCTTGAAAGCGTTGTCGGGAAAGGTACAACTTGCGTGATCGAGTTTCCCATCCTGCCGTCTGTCAAGAAAGGCAACCCATGATGAAACAGAAAATCCTCGTTGTGGACGACGAGGAATCGGTTCGGGAAACGATCCGGTTACAGCTAAAAAGCACAGGTCATGAAATCATCGAAGCAGAGGACGGCAAGCAGGCGATTTTGCTTCTCGGGCAAAGCAACAGCCACGGTGTCAGTGTGATTATCTGTGATGTGCGCATGCCCAATATCAACGGGATTGAAGCTGTTTCCTTTTTTCGCAGAGACCATCCCTCAATTCCCGTCATTGTGTTGACTGGCTATCCTGACATCAAACTGGCAGCGGAATTCGTGGAAAAGGGGATTTTCGACTACGTCGTGAAGCCGGTTGAAAAGGAACGCCTGATCGCCAAAGTGGAAAAGGCTGCAATTCAAAGCGCAGTCATGAACATCGTAGACTAGGCGGGTTGCTCCGGCTTGATTTCAAAAAAGTGACCACTTTCGTTTTTGCCGGACTTTTCATCCGGCTCGCCCATATCGGTCCCACATTGCCTGGGTAGCGATTATCCCAAACCGGACAATCGGCCGGTCGAATTGAATGCTCACTTCGTCCCTGTGGTTTCAATGGCTCCCGCTGCGAATGGTAGCTTTGAGCGGTGGATTCAACTGATCTGCGCAACACACGCTGCAAACCTTTCAACTGGTGTTTGATATTGCAAGGTCTTGCAGGGCCGCTCATTGAGCTGCCTTGCGATGGCGCTGAGTTTGGCTTGGGAATGCACCGAGAGGTCTGTCCCGCGCGGCAAATACTGTCTGAGCAACCGGGTGGTGTTTTCGTTAGAACCCCGTTACCACTCATGGCCCACCCCGGGTTCCACACAAAGCACACTCGTCAATACTGGACGATACTTCATGTTTAGCACTCCATCCTTGCTCAAAGACTAAAGTGTCGCGTCCACCTGTTGGGTCCGCAGGTCAAACCGGGCATTGGTCGGGTTGAGGCGTTAAGACTGTTTGACGATCACGGTCAAAATACTCTTGAAATGTCCTTTCTGAAACTGGCCGCTATGAGGTTCATGTTTGCACCACCATTCAAGAACCTGTGTTTGGCGTTCAGGACGCGCATTTTGCTTGACTGACTGACGGTCAGTCGTATATCAAATGAACAGAAGGGGAATCAAATGGCACGCATTACCAAGACACCAGAAGAGAGGCGGCTGGAGATAGTTCAAACAGCTGAACGATTGTTCCGAGAGGTTGGGTTCACCAAGTGTTCGGTCGATATGATCATCCGTGATATCGGCGTCTCCAAGGGAACCTTCTATTACTACTTTAAATCAAAGGAAGAAATCCTTGAGGCAATCGTAGACCGCACCCTTGTCCAGATCGTGGAAATGGCCGAGCAGGTCGCGGATGCGCCTTCGTTAGATGCACTGACCAAAATGCAGATGCTTTTGTCAGATAGCCACATCGGCGACGATGACACTCATGATATCGCCGAGATGCTGCATATGCCGGAAAACCGGGAACTGCACGAGATCACCAATATTCAGTCCGTAATGAGGCTGTCACCGATACTTGCAAAGATAGTTGAGCAGGGAAATCTAGAGGGAGTGTTTTCCGCAGGGCAACCTCTAGAAACTGTACAGTTTTTACTGACCGGGTCGCAATTCCTGTTGGATGGTAGGCTGTTTGCTTTTTCCGAACAGGAAGTTCACGATCGCCGCGTGGTCGCCCAGCAGATCATCGAAAAATCCCTTGGTGCAAAGCCCGGAAGTTTCGATTTCATGAATCCAAATCCTATGGAAGGCAAATAAGATGGAAAACCCAGTTTACGATAAAACGCACCCGCAAATTGCACCAAAGCGTGATGTGCCATCACGTGCGCTCACCTATTTTGTACTGCTGACGTTCGCGATCACATGGGGCATAGCAGGTGGCTACATTTTATTCCCGCAGCAAGCAGCAGCGATGTTTGGCGAGATCGAGGGCGCTCATCCTCTATACTTCATCGCCACTTGGGGGCCAGGAATTGCCGGGGTCATTCTGGTGCTGACATATGGTGGATTAGGCGGCTTGCGCGCATTCCTGTCCCGCCTGTTTCTTTGGCGTTGCGGTGCTCAATGGTGGTTTCTAATTATTGTAGGCTTTCCACTCATCTTCATGGCCGGATCATTGATAAAGGGCGGGCCGCTTATGGCGCCGATACCGCCGGAGGGCGTCGGAATGGTGTTTGCACTCATGGCCATAATGCTGTTTCTCGGTCCCGTCGAAGAATTCGGCTGGCGCGGAGTTGCGCAGCCTCTTTTGCAGCGCCACATTGCGCCCTTCTGGGCCGGAGCGATTATCGGGTTGGTCTGGGGTATCTGGCACCTCCCGGCCTTCTATTTGGCCGGTGTGGTTCACTCTGATTGGGATTTCATGCCCTTCTTCGTCGGATGTGTGACCATGGGAATTCTGGTTACACCGATTTTCAACGCTTCACGGGGCAGCCTGCTTTTACCAGTTTTGTTTCACTGGCAGCTTATCATCCCGTTCTGGCCTGATGCACAGCCTTGGGACACATGGATACTTGTCGCGGTTGCAGCGGTCGTTGTTTGGTTGAAACGCGAGACAATGTTCACGCGCAAGGGATCTGTGACTGAGGTGATCCCCAGATCAGAATAGTTCGCAAACATGCGGCCCGAACGATCGATTACGACCCTTCGGGCCGATGGCACCGGCCGTTATGCATGTGAATTCCCATTCTTCTCTAGATGCCCTTAACATGGACCGACAGCTTTGTCCGCTCAGCGAACATTGCACTTACCGCCCCAGCTTGGCGTGGATCTCGTCAAGGTCAATCTCGCCTATTGGCATCTTGTTCGAGGGGTCCTCAAAGTCGTATTTGAACAGTCGGAAATCGCGTTTGTATATCTCATATATCAGATGCATCGACAGATCGTCGAAATAGTCTTCGACCGGGTGGAGGCGTTTGGGTCCATGACCTTCGCTTTCGTTAAACCGCGGGATGTTTTCCAGGTCGAGTTTCGACGGGGTCTTGACCGCATCCAGCACGCCCTGCATGCCCTCATTGAATTTTTCGGTCCAGAAGATGCTGTCATATGTTCCGCCATTGCGGATGAAGGTCGAAACATGGCCTGAGGTTGCAGACCAGTGGATATCGGGCTCCATCGGGCGGCGCCAGCGGATGGTGTCGCGGGCAAATAATAGAAAACGGCGGAACGACCGGATCTGGTCAAATTCAAAGCCGTTATCCGGGTCCCCAACCTCGATCCCGTATTTCTGGATCAAAAGCGGCACCATGTTGCCACGATAGCGGCTGCCGTTACGCTGAATGCCGCATATCTTGTCAAAAAAGCTGGAAAGGATCCGGGTGTAGGGGTTGCGCACAACGGTAAAGGAAAAACTTTTGTGACCGCGTACATTCGCCTCGATCCGCGACTTGCTGTCTTCTTGCGACCACTTATGCAGCCCGTCTTTACTATCATGAATGTCGCCGTCAAAAAAGGCTCCGTGATCAGAGTAATACATCACCTGTCCGATGGTCGAGCAGGCGCATTTCGGCACCACACGGTACACCATGCTTTCGCTTTCCGTCATCCAGGTTCCGGGAAATCCCATAAATTTGGCCTCCTAAGTCGGTTTTATCGCCTGATTGCCCTATTACCGGCCTCTTGTTTAGAAAAAAGCAAAGAAACTCTGTTTTTTCAATGTCTGTTCACGCTATCTATGTCAACAATACCGCTTAAACCAAGGGTTTCGTTTCCAAAATGGCAAAAATTGCTTTTATTTTGCTGTGTCATAAGGATCCATTGGCGATCATCAGCCAGGCCCGCCAGTTAACTGCGGCTGGCGATTGCATGGCGATCCATTTTGACGCACGCGCCAAGCCTGAGGATTTCACCCTGATCCATGAGGCATTGAAGGACAATCCCAGCGTCACTTTCGCAAAAAAGCGCATCAAATGCGGTTGGGGGGAATGGTCACTGGTGCAGGCCACCTTGTATGCGGTCGAAGCGGCGGTTGATGCCTTTCCGCGGGCCACGCATTTTTACATGGTCAGCGGCGATTGCCTGGCGATCAAATCGGCCGAATTTGCCCACGAATATCTTGAAGCCAGCGATGTGGATTACATCGAGGCCTTTGATTATTTTGACAGTGACTGGATCAAGACGGGAATGAAAGAGGAGCGGCTGATCTACCGCCACTACTTGAACGAACGCAAACATAAAACACTGTTTTACGCTTCACTTGAGGTTCAAAAACGGCTGAGGCTGACACGAAAAATACCAGAAGACCTGCAAATCATGATTGGCAGCCAATGGTGGTGCTTGCGCCGTCGCACGATTGAATGGATCCTCGACTTCACCCGAACGCGCAAGGACGTCATGCGGTTTTATCGCCGTACATGGATCCCGGATGAGACCTTTTTCCAGACACTCGTCTGTCATCTGGTGCCCGAGCGTGAGATTCGCAATCGCACCCTGACCTTCCTGATGTTCACCGATTACGGTATGCCGGTGACCTTTTATAACGACCATTATGACCTGCTTTTAAGTCAGGATTTCCTGTTTGCCCGCAAAATCAGCCCGGAGGCGAAAGACCTGAAAAAGCGCCTTGGCGCGCTTTATTCTGCCAAAGGGGCCGAGTTCAAGATTTCTGACGAGGGGCGCAGGCTTTACAAATTTCTGGCCGGGCGCGGGCGCATCGGCCAGCGCTTTGCCCCGCGGTTTTGGGAGGTCGAGGCGACCCTGGGCCGTGAACGCGAATTGTTGCTGGTGGTGGCAAAAAAGTGGCACGTTGGCAAAAACATCCTGGGCCGGATCAAGCAGGTAACCAATTTGCCGGTGATCGAATACCTGTTTGACGAAGAAAGCACACCCCTGCCCGATCTTGGCGGCATCCAGTCCACTTTAGGCAAGCGTACGCGTCACCGGCGCGCCTTGATGCGGATGTTGTTTGAGTATTTTGAAACCGATAGGCTGGTCATTTGCATGGACCCCAACAATATCGACATGATGCAGGACTTTTTCTCGGATCGCTCGACAACACGGCTTTTGCATATCGAAAACCACTATAGCGATGAATACCTGTTGGGCCATGCCATGCGGTCAGGATTGGCCGGTGAGCGCACACCCGATGACGCCATCGCCAGGTTGCTTCCTACCATACGATCAGACGTTTTTTTTGAAAGTGACCGGATCCGCGATGCGGGCTTTGAGGAGTATTACTGTCTGCGCGAAAATGGCACGGCGCAGGAAAATAGTGTGGTACTGGCTGGATTTTTAAGCCTGCCGGTCGAAAAGGCGGCGGAGATTGCTGAAACAGAAGGTCTGTTTAGCTGAAGATTCTAATTCCAAACTGAGGCGCTGACGCGCCGCTTTATTATCTCTCGCCCCGCCTTTTGGCGGGTTGTTCGGGCTGGCATATATACGGGCGCTTTCACTCTTGTTCGGGCCGCTGGTGCTGGCTAAAGTGCTTTAATGTGACCGTCGGCTTATCCGAAAATCCATGTGGAAGCTGAGAAACGGTCATTCGCTTTCAGGCGCATAAACCGGGGGATTGGGATGAGTTTCGGCAAAGGTTGTCACTTGCATCTGGTCGACGGCTCGGCCTTTATTTTTCGCGCATATCATGCGCTGCCTCCGCTGACCCGGACATCCGACGGGTTGCCGATTGGCGCGGTTGCCGGCTTTTGCAACATGCTTTTCAAACTGGTCGAGGATGCCACCGGCCATGATGCCCCGACCCATGTTGCGGTGATATTCGACTATAGCGGCAAGACCTTTCGCAATGATCTTTATCCGCTTTACAAAGCCAACCGCCCACCTGCGCCCGAGGATTTGCGCCCTCAATTTCCCCTGACCCGTGATGCCACCCGCGCTTTCAACATTGCCTGTATCGAGGTCGAAGGGTTTGAGGCCGACGACATCATCGCCACCCTTGCCCGACGCGCAGACGCAGCCGGAGGGCGGGTCAGTATCATCAGTTCAGACAAAGACCTGATGCAGCTTGTCGGTGGTGGGGTCGAAATGGTCGACCCGATGAAAAACAAACGCATCGGGGTCGAAGGCGTCGAAGAGAAATTTGGCGTCGGGCCAGACCGGGTGGTCGAC
>JAAEUB010000176.1 GCA_024227755.1 Paracoccaceae bacterium
ACACAGGGCAGGATGTTGCGGGCACTGGTCGCTTGTGGCGGGGTGAGGGCGATGATGATATCACGAGCCTTTATCCGCAGGCGCACGCTTGTGTTGTCGGCAATACGTTTCCCGGCGATGAAAAGACTTTCCCCTTCAATTGAAATTTCGGTCAGGCCATATTCCGTATCATAGCCCGTTACGGTGCCGGTCAGCAGGCTTGATGCCTGATGACGTCCTGTCATCGGGCCGAGGTCAAGCCGAGAGATCACACGGGCCACGGGCCCGCTCGCCGCGACCTTCCCATCCTCCATCAGCACCATGGTATCTGCCAGCCGCACCACCTCATCCATGGCGTGGCTGACATAGATGATGGGAATTCCGGCCTCATCGCGTAACCTTTCCAGCCACGGGAAAATTTCCTGCTTGCGGGTTGAATCAAGCGCTGACAGAGGTTCGTCAAGCAAAAGGACCGAAGGGTCCGACAAAAGGGCCCGGCCAATCGCCACCCGCTGTTTTTCGCCACCGGAAAGACTGGCCGGATAGCGTTCTAGCAAAGGCTCTACACCAAGCATGGCGATTACCTGATCGAAAGTGCCGGGAGAAATCTGCCGCTTGCCGGCCCATGTGGCATAGTTCAGATTGCGCTTCACGCTCATGTGCGGAAAGAGGCGTGGTTCCTGAAACACCACACCTACCCGCCTTTCTCCAGGCGTCAGCGAGACACTGGCGTTGGAATCATAAAGCACCCGGTTTTCGGTGCGGATGATGCCGGAGCGTGGGTTTTCCAGCCCTGCAATCATATTAACGAGGGTGGTCTTGCCGCAGCCGGAACGGCCAAATATTGCGGTGACCCCGGATGCGGCAGAAAATGCTACATCCAGATTGAATTCACCAACAGTGCCCTTGATATCAACTTCCATCATCGCCGCCCCGTTCGTTTTTCAAGGTTGCGGCGGGCAATCCACTCGGAAGCAAGAATGGCGGAAAGAGAGATTGCCAGAGATATCAGAATAAGCCTTATGGCCGCCTCATCACCGGAGGGGGATTGCAGAAACGAGTAGACCGCCAGCGAAAGGGTACGGGTTTCTCCCGGGATGTTGGATACGAAGGTGATGGTCGCACCAACCTCACCCAGCGCCTTGGCAAAACCCAGGATGATGCCGGCAATCAGACCAGGCAGGGCAAGCGGCAGAGCGATGGTGATAAATATCATTGCCCGTCCGGCACCAAGGGTGCTTGCGGCTGGTTCCAGGCCCGGATCAACAGCTTCAAAGGCAAGCCTG
>JAAEUB010000177.1 GCA_024227755.1 Paracoccaceae bacterium
ACTTTGGGTCGTGCCAATCCTGAGACTAGTGTCTGTCATGCAGCAGTCCGTGACGTTATCCGATCCCGACAGAGTAGCGGAGAAAGATGGTCCATACCTGATCGTTTGCGACCCGAGGTGTCGTTAAAACGTGAGGGCACGGTTGCATGATCAATTGGGCTGGTGCGGGTTCGCAGTCTTTTGAAATCCGTCAGCCAAAGCGGACATTGATCAATCAAAGGAAGGGGGCATTATGGGCTCAAAGCCGCCATTCCGCTAGGCGATTGCACCCATCGGTCGTTCGCGGATCGGTAGGTGGACCAGGGCCGAGAACGCTCCTATGCCAACGCCGATCCACCAAACGAAGGTGTAATCACCGGTGGCGTCATACATTCGCCCACCCAACCAGACGCCAAGGAAGCTGCCTAATTGGTGGGAAAAGAAGACGATGCCATAAAGGGTGCCCATGTATCGCAACCCGTAAATATGGGCCACCAGCCCAGAGGTCAGGGGCACCGTGGCCAGCCAGAGGCTGCCCATGGTCAGCGAGAAAACAATGACGCTTGTTGGTGTGATCGGCAAAAGGATGAACAAAGCTGCGACGATTGTGCGGCCGGTATAGATCGCCGCCAGCAGGTACTTTTTTGAATAACGGTTGCCAAGCCAGCCTGCCAGCAACGTTCCGGCAATATTTGCCAAACCAATGAGAGAGATTGCCACAGCCCCCAGTGCTGATGTTGTTGAGACACCAATGGAGGCAAGGGTACCTGAGGGGTCAATCGAGCCGCACATCTCGGTTACGAAGGCAGGGAAATGCGCGGTGATGAAGGCAAGCTGATAGCCACAGGAAAAGAAACCCAGAAAAATCAGACTGAAGGAAGGATCTCGCATAGCCTTTTTCAGGACCGAACCCATGCTTGCCTCAAGCTCTGCCCGGCTCGCGGGTGGGGCAGGCGAGCGCATCATCGGCAAAAGCAGTAACGTGGACAGAATGGCAGCGGCAAACAGCATGAAGACCTGATGCCATTGCATCAATCCCAGAAGATATTCCGCCAACGGAGCACCAAAGACTTGTCCCGCCGAGCCTGCCGCTGTTGCAATGGCCAGCGACATGGAGCGGTTTGCATCACTCGCTGCGCGGCCAACCACGGCAAGGATGACGCCAAAGCCTGTGCCAGCAACGCCAAAGCCCACAAGGATTTCCAGCAACTGATGTGCCTCAGGGGTCACCGCAAATGATGACGCCACCAACCCGGCCGCATATGTCAGCGCACCCAGGATGATCGCCTTGCGGTCTCCGACTTTCTCGGCAATGGCGCCAAAGATTGGCTGGCCGATGCC
The DNA here is from genome assembly GCA_024227755.1 of Paracoccaceae bacterium. Classification (GTDB taxonomy): domain Bacteria; phylum Pseudomonadota; class Alphaproteobacteria; order Rhodobacterales; family Rhodobacteraceae; genus JAAEUB01. The sequence goes on from JAAEUB010000177.1 coordinate 1,321, forward strand.
CCAGGCAAGGTTCTGGATGGCAATGGCCAGCGAAAACTCGGCCCGTGCCCAGCCAAATTCCGTTGCAATCGGGATCTGAAAGACCCCAAAACTGGCGCGGATGGAAAAGCCAACCATAATGATGACACAACCAACCAAAAGAACCGGATTGATAAGGGGCGCGCGCGTTTGTGTCATCCCGGCAAGCTGCTTGAAATCCAACGGCGCGTCAAATCTTTATTCAAGCTGGGTAGGATCATCATTTCTTATCGGTTAAGGGAATTAGATGGCAAAGAGTTTGATGGATATTTATGCGGCAGAAATAGCGGCAGGCCGCTTGCAAGCGGACCCGGCGCAGGAGGTTGTGCTGCCGGTGCTCGACGACATCCGGTGCCATCTGGAAGCTGTAAGCACCAGACGCCGCGGCATTCTGGGCGGGCTGTTTCACAAGCCCGAGGATGTACCGCAGGGCCTATATCTGTGGGGCGGTGTCGGGCGCGGCAAGTCAATGCTGATGGACCTTTTTACCGAGCATGTGGATATCACTGGCAAGCGACGGGTGCATTTTCACGCATTTATGCAAGAGGTGCATGCCGGGATGCATGAGGCGAGAAAAACCGGGGTGGACGATGCACTAACCCCGGTGGCTGCGCATCTGTCCAAGGGGTTGCGCCTGCTGGCCTTTGACGAAATGCAGATCAATGACATTACCGACGCAATGATCGTCGGGCGGTTGTTTGAGAAACTGATGGCGGTGGGGGTGGTTATCGTTGTGACCTCTAACCGTGTGCCTGATGAGCTGTACAAACACGGCTTGAACCGGCAGCTTTTCCTGCCCTTTATCGCGCTCTTAAAGACACGCATGGTGGTACATGAACTGACAAGCCCCACGGATTATCGCCAGCGGGTGCTTGCTGGAACCGAGGTCTATTTTTCGCCTGCTAATTCAGCCGCTAGGGCAGGAATGCAGGCTGCGTGGGATGAGCTTGCGGGTGGTAAGGGCGAGCCTTTGACCCTGAACGTAAAGGCACGCGCGGTGATATTGCCCGCATTTCGCAACGGTGTTGCACGGGCGAGGTTCCACGACCTGTGCGGTCAGCCGCTGGGTCCGGCGGATTATCTGGCAATTGCCGAGAATGTGCGGGTGCTACTGCTTGAGGATATCCCCTGCCTCGGCCGTTCAAATTTCAACGAAGCCAAGCGCTTCGTGACTTTGATTGATGCGCTGTATGAGGCGCGGGTGCAGCTGATCGCATCGGCAGCGGCCGAGCCCGAGATGCTCTATCTTGAAGGTGACGGGGCGTTTGAATTTGAGCGAACGGCAAGCAGGTTACGCGAAATGCAGGGTCAGGGCTGGGGCGAAATCTGCGAATAGCATAAGTGGGTTCGTGCCACGTCCGGCCAACAGATTGTCAGATTTGCTGAAAAGGCGGAATGCTCAGACGCTGGCCTGCGCGAATACGGTCCGGGCTGGAAATCAGGTGCCGGTTCGCCTCGAATATTTTTGAATACAGGGCTGCATCGCCGTAAAACAATTGTGAAATGGCGCCCAGGCTGTCGCCGTTCTGCACGGTGTAAAAACTCTGTTGAACGGTGACGCCTGCTTCCTGCACAACGCGGACTTCGACACCGGGGCTTCCGACAAGAAGTTCTGCGGGTGTTTCGCTTGCGGTCTGACCGGACACAGCATGGGCCAATTGGGTCATCAGGGTGTTGGTATCGACCCGGCCATCAGAGGTAACGAAGGCTTCGGGTACCTCAAGCGCTCCGGTCTGTGCGACTTCGTTGATCAGTGCATCCAGATAGGCATCGGACCGGCCTTCAAGCATGGCACGGCTGATGATTGCGGCCAAGGACTGGTCGCTTTCGGGTTGCTGAGCCGTTGTGCCATTTACAGACATTCCGGTTAAACCTGCCAGAACCGTATTGGTTAATGTGCGCAGTTCATCCGGCACCTCGTCTTGTGTGGGGGCGGTATTCACGGCGGTGGGCTGAAACCCCAATCCGGCCAGAACCGAGGATGTCAGAGCCTGTAATTCCTCTGTCTCAGTGCTGGTGTTCTGCGTGCTTGCCGCCAGTGCCACTTCCAGTGCGGCTTCGAGTGATGGTTGGTCTTCCTCAGGCAGACGTGCCACCACATCGGTCACGCTGGTCAGTTGCATTGCAGGTTCAGGTGCCTTCGCCTGAATCAGGTCGGCCTGCGGTGCGAACAAACCGGTTTGCAGGAAAACCAGGCCACCAATCGCCAAAAAAAAGGGACCAAGGATAAGAAGGATGCGCATCAAGGTATCCTCCCGTCAGCTATTTGGTTGGTTAAGTGTCAAGCCCAGTAGCATCCACATTTGGATGCCGCCGCGATAATATCGCAGCTTTTGTGCCGGATAGCCTGCGGCCATGAGGGCCTTGATTGCCCGGGGGCTTTGATCACACCAGGGGCCATTGCAAAACAGGGCAAGTTCCATTGCATTGTCAAAGTTCCAGCCGTTGCCGCTCTGAACTGCCCCAAGTGCCTTAAGGATTTCATCGCGAAACGGGTTTGAAGCCTCGACCGCCGGAAAGGGAATGTTGACCGAACCCGGAATGGTGCCTTTGGCGTACCATTGCGGCACCCGCGCATCCACTAAAAGTCCGGTTCCGTTTTCGACGTGGTCCTCAAGAAAGCTCAGGACCTCAATCTCGCCAAGGGTTACGACACCCGGAGCGGCCGAGACCGGGTGGATACAAAATGGTGGACAGGGGCGCGATGTTTTCGTGAAGTCGGGCGTAAGCCGGTGGCTGGTGTCCTGAATGCGTGAAATCTCGATCACTTCTCCGTTGATCGTCACGCTGAACGAGCCTTGTTCCGGTGTTATCCCAACATCTTGTGCTATTGCCTGTAAACTTGTGATCACAAGCCCGATTAAAGCATAGCACAAAACCCGATACATCGTCTTACTCCCCTGTCCGACTGTCCTGCTCGACAGGTCGGTAAACTTGGTCGGAGGTGTTTACCCCTCATGTTCTTTCCCCATATATTGTGATATTTACTTGATTTCGTCAACATTCTGAGGGGTCACATAGGGTGTGTCGGACTGGGCCCAAAAAACTGAGTCGTTTCATTGGCTTGAATCATAATTTTCAAGTTTTCACGCACGAGCTAAAAATTTTATTTTCGTGATCACGAAATTATTTTTGTGAATTTTGCCAAAATGCGCGATTTTCAGCCGTTGGTCCGCAGCACCTGACCAGCCAGATACAAAGACCCGCAAATAACGATCCGTGCGCCGGGATCGTCGGCGATGATGCGGCTGATTGCGGTGACGGGATCAGGCGCCGTGCTAGCCTGCAGACCCGCCTGACCGGCAAAAAGGGCGGTTTGATCCGCTGCAAGAGTGTTTGCCTCTCCGGGGATGGAAACCGCGACAAGCCGGTCTGCAATTTCAGTAAACGGGCGAAGAAACCCGGTTACGTCTTTTGTGTTCAGCATTCCGCAGATCAGGTGCGTTGGGCGCGGGGGCATGGATTTAAGCACCTCTGCCAGTGCCTCTCCGGCGGCTGGATTATGGCCACCATCAAGCCAAAGCTCGGCACCCGCAGCCGCGTCGACCAAAGGCCCATGACGAAGCCGCTGCATTCGGGCAGGCCAATGGGCCTTGGTCATTGCCGCGTCAAAGGCATCTTCGCCCGCGTCAAGAATGCGTAGCGCCGCAAGTGCTGCGCCAGCATTGTCGATCTGGTGCGTACCGATAAGTTTAGGCAAAGGCAGGTCCAGCAGTCCGATTTCATCCTGAAATACCAGCCGCCCGCGTTCTTCCCAGACATGCCAGTGCTGGCCCTGGGCAATAAGGGGCGCACCAATCCGTGCCGCGTGATCCTCGATCACTTCCATTGCCGCCTCGGGCTGAGGTCCAACTACGCAAGGCACGCCGCGTTTCAGGATACCGGCCTTTTCGGCGGCGATCTCGGGCAGGGTTTCGCCAAGAAACTGGGTGTGGTCGATGGAAATCGGTGTGATCACGGTCAGGGCCGGTTTGTTGATTACATTGGTTGCGTCCAACCGCCCGCCCAACCCTGTTTCCAAAAGCAGATAATCGGCAGGAGTTTCGGCAAAGGCCAGAAAGCCAGCGATTGTGGTAACCTCGAAATAGGTGATTTCGTCGCCATCATTGGCCGCAATGCAACGATCCAAAACCCGTGTCAGAGCTTCTTCGGTAATCAGTTCACCTGCCAGCCGGATACGTTCATGAAAGCGCGCCAGATGCGGTGAAGTATAAGCGTGTACGCGCTTACCCTCCGCCTCAAGCCCGGCGCGGATCATTGCCTGGGTTGAACCCTTGCCGTTGGTGCCTGCCAGATGGATCACCGGCGGCAGGCCGAGTTCGGGATGGTCAAGGGCTGTCAAAAGCCGTTGCACACGACCCAGCGTGAGATCAATTATCTTGGGGTGCAGGGACATCATTCGTTCAAGAATGGCGTCCGAATGCTGCCCGTTCACTTTTTTGAGGCCTTTTCGAGCGCTTTGTTTGGAGTTTTTGCAGCTTTCTTATTGGCCGCCTGATCATCCACCGATTCTGACGTTTCGGTTTCATCGGACTTGTCCGGTGCGGGCAGGTCACCCAGCACCCGTGGGGTTTCGCCCAGCAACATGCGCAAGATCGTCACCAACTCGTCTTTCATATCCTTGCGGTGGGTCACCCGGTCAAGCATGCCGTGATCCAGAAGGTATTCCGCTCGCTGGAAGCCTTCTGGCAGTTTTTCCCCGATGGTTTGCTGGATAACCCGTGGCCCGGCGAAACAAATCAGCGCATTTGGTTCGGCGATATGGACATCCCCGAGCATGGCATAACTGGCAGTAACCCCTCCGGTGGTCGGGTGGGTAAGGACAACGATGTAAGGCAGATTTGCCTCTTTCAACATTTGCACCGCTACCGTGGTGCGCGGCATTTGCATCAGGCTAAGGATACCTTCCTGCATGCGCGCGCCGCCAGCGGCGGAAAACAGCACCAACGGGCGTTTCAGCGCCACTGCACGTTCAGCAGCGGCAACTATCGCGTTGCCCACATACATACCCATGCTACCGCCCATGAAGCTGAAATCTTGCGCCGCCGCCACGATGGGAGTGCGCCCGATCTCGCCTTCGCCGACCAGCATCGCCTCGACCTCGCCGGTGTTTTTCTGTGCGGCCTTCATCCGGTCAGGGTATTTTTTCTGATCCTTGAAATGCAGCGGGTCAGAGACCGGCTCGGGCACTTCGACATCACTAAAGATGCCGCCATCGAACAACGCGTGAAACCGTTCACGCGGCGAAATTGCCATGTGGTGATCGCAATCGGTGCAAACATGCAGGCTTTCGGAAAATTCGCGGTGAAACAGCATGGTGCCGCATTCGGGGCATTTGGTCCAAAGATTTTCCGGCACCTCACGGCGAGAAAACAGCGAGTTGATGCGCGGGCGGACGTAGTTGGTGATCCAGTTCATCTGGGGTTTCGCCTTTGATTGACCTTTGGTCCAGATAAGCCGGGTGGGTACGGATTGCAATCACCCGCAAGGGCTTCAAAGCGCTTGTATAGGGCGCATAAGGCGAATATTCCGTTTATCAAACATTAATGGGAGGCCAACATGTCCGGTTCAAATTTCAAATCCACCTTGCCAAGTCGCCATGTAACCGAAGGACCCGAGCGTGCGCCGCACCGGTCTTACCTTTATGCAATGGGGCTCAGCGAAGAGGAAATTCATCAGCCACTGGTTGGCGTCGCCACCTGCTGGAATGAAGCGGCACCTTGTAACATCGCACTAAGCCGCCAGGCGCAGGCGGCCAAGATGGGCGTCAAAGAAGCCAAGGGCACCCCGCGAGAATTCACCACCATCACCGTCACCGACGGCATCGCCATGGGGCATGAGGGCATGCGCGCGTCACTGGCTTCGCGTGAGGCGATTGCGGATTCGGTTGAACTGACCATGCGCGGTCATTGTTATGACGCTTTGGTCGGGCTGGCGGGTTGCGACAAGTCCTTGCCGGGGATGATGATGGTAATGGTGCGTCTGAACGTGCCAAGCGTGTTCATCTATGGCGGAACTATCCTGCCGGGCCGCTTTGAAGGTCGTGACATCACCGTGCAGGATATGTTTGAGGCTGTGGGCAAGCATCAGGCCGGGGATGTAAGCGAAGCCGAGTTGAAAGTGATGGAGGCAATCGCCTGCCCCTCGTCGGGTTCGTGCGGCGGGCAGTTTACTGCCAACACCATGGCTGGGGTCTCGGAAGCAATCGGGCTGGCCTTGATGAATTCATCAGGCATGCCCGCGCCCTACGAAAGCCGCGACAGATACGGCGAAGCTTCAGGGCGTGCGGTGATGAACCTGTTAGAGAAGAACATCCGTGCGCGCGACGTAGTAACGTTGAAATCACTGCAAAATGCGGCCCGTCTGGTGGCGGCCACTGGCGGCAGCACCAATGCCGGCCTGCACCTGCCGGCAATCGCGCATGAGGCGGGGATCGAGTTTTTCCTTGAGGATGTCTGCGATATCTTCCGCGATACACCCTATTTCGTCGATCTCAAGCCGGGCGGTTCATATGTCGCCACGGATCTTTACGAGGCAGGCGGCGTGCCGGTGGTGATGAAAGAGCTGCGCAAGGCCGGGTTGATGCACGAAGACTGCATGACGGCGTCGGGCTATTCGATGGGCGAGGAGCTGGACAAGATCGACCGCGAGGCTGACGGTAAAGTGATTTACCCAATCGAAACGCCGATTTCGACAACCGGCGGTGTTGTTGGCCTCAAGGGTAATCTGGCCCCCGAGGGCGCGATTGTGAAAATTGCCGGGATGAGCGAGGACGAGGTCGTGTTCACCGGTCCGGCACGGGTGTTCGAATGCGAGCAGGATGCGTTTGAAGCAGTTCAGGCGCGCGCTTATGAGGAAGGCGAGGTTATCGTCATTCGCAACGAAGGCCCGTCAGGCGGGCCGGGGATGCGCGAGATGCTTTCGACCACCGCCGCACTTTCCGGTCAGGGTATGGGTAAGAAAGTGGCGCTTATCACCGACGGGCGTTTTTCTGGCGCAACGCGCGGGTTCTGCGTTGGTCACGTAGGGCCAGAGGCGGCGCATGGCGGGCCGATTGCTTTTGTCGAAGACGGCGACATGATCACCCTGAATGCGATCACCGGCGATTTGAGCTTTGATGTCAGTGACGACGAAATGGCCGCTCGCAAGGAAAAATGGCCAGGCCCGCGCGAGACGATCTATTCCTCGGGTGCAATCTGGAAATACGCCCAGCAGGTTGGGGCGACCTATAAGGGTGCTGTCACCCATCCCGGTGCCAAGGCCGAGCGACACGTCTACATGGACCTATAGCGGGGCATCGTGGTGACTGTGCCTCACTTTGGTCGAATGCTGGTCGCGGGCGCGCTGTTATGCGGGCTTATAGCCTGCGCTAAGGGAAATGGCGGCGGGGGGCTCTTCTCCGGGTCTTCGCGCGACAAAGCGCCTCAAACCATAAAGCTGGTTGGCGGACGCATCAGGGTCGAAGGCCCGCAGGGGTTTTGCATAGATAAAGCAACAAAGCTTGAAACCAACTCGGGCGGGTTTGTAGTATTGGGTTCGTGCGCCGCTATTTCAGGCAACCCGGATGATGCCGTACCACGCATTCTGGCGGTTCTCACAATCTCAGCTTCGCCGCTTGAGAATGCGGGCGCGGCTACACCAGATGAGTTGAAGGGCTTTTTTGGGTCCTCCGAAGGTCAGGCGGCGCTGGCCCAATCCGGATTGGTGGAGGACGCAGAGCTATTGGAAATATCGGAAGCCGATGGCGTTTTGTTTTTGCAGGCAAGTGACAAATCGGCCAATAGACCAGACGAGTTGGAGGATGAATACTGGCGTGGGTTACTTACATTGAATGACCATTTGGTCAGCCTCACGGTAACCGCGCTGAAAACCTATCCTTTCGCCGAACAAACCGGTCAGCAACTGTTGCACGCCTTTTTGGCTTCGATGAAAAATGCAAACCCCGAGGCAGAAAACTCGGGAAATGGGCTGCGGGGTTTAATCAATCGTTTGCTCTAAGGAAACTATTTTGTTTTAAAACGGAAACAATCACTTTTTCCCGGAGCGATTCCAACACCCATGGCAAAATCCTTCACCGCCTTTTTGAACCGCTTCGTTGACCGTACCGCATTGCGGCGCTGGCATCGGATTGCAGATAATACGTCTGGGGTGGATATTTCCAGGTTGAAGAGGATACGTGGCCGCGCCAGACGCTTACGCGGTCAGATTGACAGATTTCTTTTTGCTGCCGATGAAAGGTTGACTCTGCCTCTGATAGGGTCAAATGCGTTTCAAAAGCCGTTGCATTCAGATTGGTGGTACCGGCCCCAGCTTTGGCGCGGCCCAATTCAGCCACCGGGTCTGGCGGCTGCCGAATCAAAAAGCCAGTTTGGCGACGAGGTTACGTTGTTTCATGATTGCCGGATATCAGAGCTGACAGTCCGCCAATTGCGTAACACGCGCGAACAGGATCTGGCCCCGTTTGGGGTGCGCATGGATGTCTTCAAGTTTGATGGTTCATTCCTATCTCTGGTGGTTGATCTGCCCGAGGCAGCGGTCCAGGGGCTTCAACGCCGCCACCTTATTCGCATGAATACTGTGGTCGAGATGGAAAAGCCTCTGGAAATTTTTGCCCGCCTGAATGTTCGCCACGGGCCAAATACCGAACAAATCGTGCGTGAGCTTCCGTTGCATGAGGACGAGGTGATGGTCGAATTTGACCTCGCCTACACCAAGATGAACGAAAAACGGGTGGAAGCTG
>JAAEUB010000178.1 GCA_024227755.1 Paracoccaceae bacterium
ATAGCGGCCTTGAATTGCCTGACCCGCCTAACGGTTACACCTACGCCCAAAGCCCGGAAGGCGGCGCTTTGATGGAGGATTACGATGCGGGAGATGGTCGCATTGTTCAAAGGCCCGTTCTTGTTCCACTTCAGGGTACAACAGCTGAGGAAACCGCTCTTGATGTTCAAAAGCAACAAACTGCCGCAATTAACAATGCCGAGCAAATGCTTTCGACTATTGACAGCGTCATGAATGATCCCGCCTTGGGTTTTGCAACGGGTCTAACATCACTCACTAGCCGCATACCTGGCACCGGGGCATACCGGGCGGGAACGAAAATCGCCCAACTGAAGGGGCAAATCTTCATGCAGGCTTATGAAAACCTCAAAGGTGGTGGGGTTATCACTGAGATTGAGGGTGAAAAAGCCGAAGCCGCGCTTGCCCGCCTTGACCCAGGCATGAAGGATGAGGATTTCATAGAGGCCTTGAACGAACTGAAAGCTGTTGTTGAAGCCGGGTTGAAGCGCGCGCAGTCGATAGCATCGCCGCGCGCCAGCGAACTTTCTGATGATCAATTGATGCAATTATACGGGAACTGATCATGGCGACGTATGAAGAAATGATGGCCGCTGCTCGCAAGGCGCATGATGCAGGTGAGCCTGACCACGCCCGTCAACTTGTTCAGTCGGCAAAGCAGTTGCTTTTGGAGGGTGGGCCAACAACAGCCGCTTCAACCGTGTCTCGCCGCGAAACCAGTGAGGCCAAGGGGGCGACTGTTGTTGCCGAGATTGGCGATGGTTTTGTATACAAAACGACCGATGGGTCTTTAGGCTTTAAATCGCCATCATATTCCACCAATGACCAAGCCACTATTACCAAGATGCTGGAGGGGCAATCCCCGGCTGAAACGGGGCAAAATTCTCTTGATGTGCAGAGAATTGCGGAAAACCCCGTCGCAGCCCGCGCCAATGAATTTGTACGCGGGGCACCTCTTGTCGGATCATATGTTGACGAGGCGGTCGGGATGGTCAGTCCAACGGCAATGAATAACATGCGGGCCAGCACGGCGGCAATGCAGCGCCAACACCCTGGCCAGACTGCGGCACTAAATATCGGGGGCGGGCTTGCTTTCTCGGCACCTCTCGCTATAGCAGCAGCGCCTACCGTTGCGGCAGTAGCCCCAACATCAACAGCAATGCGGATCGGGGCCGGGTTGGTGGCTGGCGGCGTTGGGGGTGCCACTGAGGGCGCTGTTTACGGATCGGGCGAAGGGACGGGCCGAGAAAGGCTTGCTAATGCGAGGTCGCAAGCCGGGGTAGGGGCAGCGGCGGGCGCGGGTTTTGGCCTTATCGGCCCCTTCATGGGTAATTTTGTTGAGGCTATGGCTAAACGATACAAGGGGCGCGATGTTTCCAGAATTGCTAAGGAGTTTGGCATTTCAGAAGACGCTGCCCGCATTCTGCGCAAAGCGTTTCAAAGCAATGACCAGGAAGCGGCTATGCGCATCATGCGCGCCGGTCCCGACGCTACGCTTGCCGACGCTGGGCGCAGCGGACAAGCCTTGCTTGACGCAGCCGCGCAAACCGGGGGTAAACCCTTAAACATTGTTGATGATGCGGTGCAAAGTCGCGCTGGAAACGCCCTCAATGTTGTTAACGAGGGGCTTGATGCTGCGTTTGGGCCTGTGCGCGGTCCTCGCGCTGCTGCCCGCGAAATTTCACGAAACACTGCGCCCGCGCGCAATAAGGCATATGGGCAAGCTTACAGCACTCCTATTAACTATGCGTCAAGCGCAGGAATGACGGTTGAGGAAATGCTTGACCGCGTTCCTCCCTCCACAATGGCGAGGGCGGTTAAGGAGGCAAACGAGGACATGCTTTCAAAAGGCCAGCAAAACCTGCAAATCCTTTTTGACGCTGATACCGGCAAATTCTTCGAAAAGCCAAATGTCCAGCAGCTTGACGAAATCAAACGCGCGCTTGGCAATCTAGGCGCGGAGGGTGTTGATCAATTCGGCAGACCCACGCAGGCGGGATTGAGGAACACCCGTTTAGCTGGTCAGGTGCGCGGGGCAACGATTGACGCAACTGGCGGGGCAACCGGGCCTTATGCGCGGGCGCTTGAAGTCGGCGGCGATAAAATCGCAATGGATGAAGGGCTACAACTTGGCCTTGATATGTTGCGCGGCAACCGGACCACCCGCGAAATGGTGCAGGAGCAACTTACCAGACTGCCCCAGGATGCGCGCGAAATGGTCAAGGTTGGGCTTCGCAGCCACATTGATGACGTTCTATCGCGGGTTAAGATGGTGGCGAGCGATACCAACACAGACGCCCGGGAGGCGGTGGCCGCGCTTAAAATGCTATCATCAAGGGATGCGCAGACAAAACTAAGGTATCTTTTAGGGGGGGAGCTTGCAGGCGACCTTCTGCCTAAAATTAATCGCGCATCATCAGCCCTGGAAATGAGGGCCAGTGTAGCGCGCAACAGCGCCACAGCGATCCGCACGGCCATTCAGAAAGAGGGTGCAGATATTATGGAACCAGGTGTGGTTGGAACAGCCATGCGCGGAAGGCCTATAGGAGCGACAGAGCGCCTAACGCAGAGCCTTTTCGCGGTTACGCCTGGGGACGATGCTGTGCGACATGAGCAAGTGTGGGCGGAGGTTGCTCAGGTTCTATCTCAGCGCAGGGGTAGCACTAGAGCCAGAAATGCTCTGGAACTTGTAGAAAAGGCAATTGCGGGGCAACCATTGAGCGATGCGCAGTCTAAACTCATTGCGAATGAGTTGGCGACCGGGCTTGTGATTGCAGGTGGTCGATCAGCGAACCAAGCCCTAGCACCAGCACGATAATGGAAACGGCTGCGGCTGCGGACATATACCAAGGCGATACTAACATATAGCTGTGAAACATGAGGCCCAGAAAAATACCCGCCGGAGCGCAGGAAACTGCGCCACAGACCAATAGCACACCTCTGGATTTTCGCGCAAACCTATCTAGTGAGTGTTCTTTCATTTTTGCATATTACGCGCTAAAGTGAGCAACAACAATAGGCCGTTTCTGCGGCCTTTCATGGAGTTATCTAATGGCTGATCAAATCCTATTAACGCCCATGCGCGCGCTTGATGAAAACGCGGATGCGGAACCTGGGGCAAAGGCGTATTTCTATGAAGAGGGAACGTCAACGCCACTGACTGTTTACACTGATAAAGGGCTTGGCACCCCACATTCCAGCCCACTAGTTGCGGATGCGGATGGCAATTTCGCACAGGCGTTTTGCGCTGGCACAACTGGCGTAAAGGTTGATATGTACGACGCCGCAGACGTGCAGATGGGAGGCTATCCGATAGACGGCGCGGCGGCTGTTTCCACATCGGTGAGCGGGGCTGGTGATGTTACGTTTGGCCCCACAGCGGAAAATCCTACCACCACAGTTCAAGATGCCATTGAGGAATGTCTAACCGCTGTTGTCCAAGACACTACGCCGCAATTAGGCGGGCCGCTAGATACCAACTCCAGCGCTGTTTATTGGTCCAAAGGGGCAGACGTGGCGTCGGCAACGGAATTGCTGCTGCTGACAGACGGAAATTCCTTTGATATTACGGGGACCACAACTGTTGCAACTATTGAGGATAGCGCGGATGCTTTTGGCATAGGCTCGCTTATTATGCTGCAATTTGACGGGGCGTTGATACTAACGCACCATGCGACCGACCTGATATTGCCGGGCGCGGCCAACATTACAACGGTTGCCGGTGATATTGCTTTATTCAAAAAATACGCTTCCGGCGATTGGCGTTGTATCTCGTACCAACGCGCAACCGGCAAGGCACTTGTTCTCAGCACCGCCCCGCTGCTTCATGTGCGTGAGGAGCAAACGTCTGGAACTGACGGGGGTACGTTCACAAGCGGAGCGTGGCGAACGAGGGTGTTGAATACAGAAGTGACTAATGAAATCACAGGCGCTTCTCTTGTGGCCAACCAGATAACATTGCCCATCGGGACTTACCACATTGCGGGTCGCGCGCCGGGGTATCGGGTCGAAGAACATCAAGCCATATTATACAACGTTAGCGATGCTGGAACCGAGATAATTGGCTCATCTTCACGTTCAGCAGCCGGTGCGTATTGTATTACAGACAGTAAAATTGGCGGGCGGTTTACTATTGCGGCTGAAGAAATCTTTGAAATCAGACACCAGTGCAATACTACCAGAGCGACAACTGGTTTGGGTTCTGCGGCAAGCTTCACAACCGAAGTTTTCACAGACGTAATGATTTGGAAGGTAGCATAATGCTATCAAACTACACCGGCGGCAAAATAATTGTCAAAGCATACCCCTCTGAGGATTTAGCATAATGAAACACGATACAGTCCTTTTTCGCCGCCTTAGGCGTAGCTCTGGCCCAGGCGCATATGCCGAAGGGGGTCTTGTCCCCGAACTGGCGTTTGACTTCACCAAAGAGCGGTATTTCACCAACCGTGTCGTGAAGTCGTTTGCCGACGCCCTGACCTACGCCACCACTGGCCTCAGCACCACTGTCAACAGCGATGGTGATGTTGCTTGGCCACCGCATAACTTGCTGACGTGGTCTGAGGATTTCTCAGATAGTGATTGGACAAAAACCACCACCACGGTTGACGGGGACACCATAACTCACACGGCTGACGGGGGTAGCTTACAACAAAACTACACAGCCACAGTCGGCGCGCAATACACTGTTGAGATAGAAGCGAAAAATATAGATGCTTCATACTTCAGAATGTACTTGGACGGAACTAGCATCTGGTTTGACGCCACAGATTTTTCAGTGGGCACGGACCAAAGTGGTGACGCAACATCAACGGCTTTGGCTGATGACTGGTATAGGTTAAAGGCTACGGTTACAGCGGCAGATACAGGCTTTGCTCTTTTCTTTGCTATACAAACGGCGGACGGTGGCGGAACTGAGGAGACAGGGACGTTTGTTCGCCTGCGCAAGCCCCGCCTCTACCGCAGCGACCTAGGCGGCATGGTAGATAATCCCGCTACTCAATCGTCATATGTGCCAACCGAGGGAAGTGCAGTATATCTGCGCCGACACGCCGAGCACGCTTACATCAAAGAGTTCATATCCGATGGCGCTTACACGCTTGATGAAGACCTTTACCCGCTGGAATATGGGGGTGAGTTGGTCCCTGACCCTGACTTCGACAGCTATGCGGATCAAGCGGCAGCGGAAGCGGCAGGGTATGTTTTTACCGGCTGTACGTTCGACGCGGCTAACGACCAGATAGGCTTTGACGGGTCTAACGCTAATGTTACCATACACGGTGTGTTTTCGTTTACGCCCGGGAGTGTGTATCAGGTCGTTATTACAGCATCCG
>JAAEUB010000179.1 GCA_024227755.1 Paracoccaceae bacterium
TGATCACCGGCAACGAAGCAGTAGCATTGGGTGCCCTGCGCGGTGGGGTGCGTTTTGCCGCCGCCTATCCGATCACGCCCGCCACGGAAGTGCTTGAATACCTCGCCCCGGCATTGGCCGAAACCGGCGGAGCGTTGGTGCAAGCTGAAGATGAGCTTGCCTCGATCAACATGATCATTGGCGCCTCTTTTGGCGGTCGTCCGTCAGTCACCGCCACGTCCGGGCCGGGCCTGTCGCTGATGATGGAAAGCCTTGGACTGGCCGCAGCATCTGAGACCCCTATTGTGGTCGTCGATGTGATGCGGGTCGGGCCGTCCACCGGCATCGCCACCAAGTCCGAACAGTCAGACCTGAATATCGCGGTCTACGGCTTTCACGGTGACGCGCCACACGTGGTTATCGCGCCATTGTCGGTATCCGATTGCCTGTTCACCGGCCAGTTCGCGGTGCATATCGCTGAAACCCTGCAGACGCCGGTGATTGTCCTTTCGGATCAGTCCATTGGCCAGTCACGCGTTTTGATCGACCGCCCCGCGGACGTCACATTCCTGACCCGTCGCAAGCCCTATGAGGCCACTGGCGAAGCTTATAACCGCTATGCCTTAAGCGCCGACGGCGTCTCGCCCATGTCCATTCCCGGCCAACCGGGCGGCCAGTATACTGCTGACGGCCTGACCCACGGCATAAGCGGTCGCCCCTCAGGCGAGGCCGGCGACCAGAGCGAGCAGATGGCCAAACGACTGACCAAGATCGAAGGCTTCGACTTTGGCCAGCATTGGGGCGCAAGCGAGGGCGAAGGCGACAACGTCATATTGACCTGGGGCTCGCTGACCGGAGCCGCACGTGAGGCCATTGAGATACTGGCCGATGAGGGCATCAGCGCCCGGTTGGTATCCTTGCGCCAGATCTCGCCCTTGCCTGAAGAGGCGTTGGCGACAGCCCTGAAAGGGGCAAAACGACTGTTGGTTGTCGAGCAGAGCCGGTCAGGCCAGTTTTACCGTCATCTGCGTAGTACCATGGACCTGCCCGGTGACATTCATCAACTGAACCGCGAAGGGCCATCCAATATCAGCCCTGACGAAATCGCCGCCCATATCCGTGCCACCAGCCAAGACGGGAAAGTCCAATGAACGCCCCAGCCGCAAATCTCAAGCCCAGCCACTTCAAGTCAGACCTGACACCAATCTGGTGCCCCGGCTGCGGTGATTTCCACGTCCTGATGTCGATCACACGCGCATTGGCAGCCCTTGGCCGCCCACCCGAGGACGTCGCGGCAATATCCGGCATCGGCTGTTCATCACGCATCCCGGCCTATACCAACTGCTATGGCTTTCACGGCGTGCATGGCCGCGCACTGGCAGTGGCAGCGGGGCTGAAAGTGGCGCGGCCCGACCTGACGGTGCTGGCGCTTTCAGGTGACGGCGACGGATTTTCGATCGGCGGCAACCATTTCCTGCATGCCTGCCGCCGCAATGTCGACATGACCTATATCGTCATGGACAACCGGGTCTACGGCATGACCAAAGGCCAGCCCTCACCGACCACCGAACCGGATTGGGACAGCGCCCTTTCCCCCGGTGGCACCGGGCTGAACCCGTTTCACCCGCTGGTGATCGCGCTTGCCTCGGGTGCAAACTTCGTTGCCCGCGAGTTTTCAGGCGACATCAAGGGCTGCACAAAAACCATAGAAGAAGCGATCCGTCATCCGGGCTTTTCTTTCGTTGAAATTCTCAGCCCCTGCGTGACCTTCAGACCGGATGAGAAGGAATGGAAGAACCAGGTCCATAGTGCCAGCGTTGAAGAAACCGACGACCCTGCCCGCGCTGCCCGGCGCATCATGACCGATGACGGCATGAATACCGGCATCCTTTATCGCGGGCTACGCAAGCCCTATCACGCTTCGGTGTCGGACGAAGCCGGAGATCTCACGCCGCTCGAAACAGCGTTTGAGGTCTGATCCAGGACCTTTTCCTTCATCTTGGCGCAAATACTCCCGCCGGAGGCCTGAAATCTTAGCGCGAAGCGCGCCAACACAAAACGCATCAGCGTTTTGTGCCCGGCCCAACCGAAGGAGCGCCCCGGCAGGGGCCGACATCGGGCGGGAGCACCCCTTTTCAGGTTTTCGTCCAACCCGGTTGAATGCCGGGGGTACTTTTGCCTGCCCCGCGTGCGGGCATTTTGTTGATGGCATATCCCTGATTATAGGCAGCCCTGGTGATCAGGGTGAACTTGAAGATCCAACCGCTAAGCAGCGCCCCCAACCCGGCCAGACCCAACGCGATGCCGTATCCCGGCAGGTTGGTCAGGCCATAGATCGCCAGTGCAATCAATACGCCCTGCACCCCCGGCGACAAGACCGGCCATGCGTCAAGGGCGGCAAATGACTTGGCAGGAGCGCCTTCTTTACCCAAGGCTGTGCGGTAGCTTTTCCAAGCAAAAACCCTGACCAACAGCAATATGGCAAGCGCCGGTGCCAGCACCGTGTTTTGCCCCTGTGAAAGCGACAGCAGCGCCAAAAGCCCCACCCCTTCACAAAGCCCGGTGGAAAAAATCAGCGCCACGATGCCTTCCTGGCGCCAGACCGGTATCGCCTTGGCGGCGCGTAGTACCCTTGCCTGCGCATAAAGAAAGCCCAACCCGAAAAGGGCCGCTGCCCATCCCAGTACCTGCGCGCCCAAAAGCCACGCCGCTGCGCCCAGCACAAAGAACGGCATGACCGCGTAGGCCTCGCGGGCCATCCAGCTGGTGGCGGGATTAAGATAGACGTTGAGAAACCGTAAGGGCCTGCCGATTTCCAGCCAGACCAGAAACAGACCAGCCCCGACAAAAGCCATGGCCAGCAGCATCACATTCCAAAAAACCGGCGCAAAGATCCCTGCCAGCATTGTGGCCGCCATCAACCCGGTGCCGGTGCCGCCAAAGGAAAAGTTGCCCGCGGCGCGCCAGTCCCAATGGGTTTGCAACTGTGGCGATATGGCGTTCATTCCCACCGGATCGGCCACCATTGGCGGTCGTTCCGCAGCGGCTTTGTCGTCAATGTCGCCGTCATAAAGGTAATAAAAGGCCGGGCCGTTGCCCAGCTCTTCATGCATGCGAAAATGTCTGCGCTCGCCTAGCAGGCGCGAGACATTGCTTTGAGGGTCATCAAGGTCACCCATCTGCAAAGCACCCGAAATGCACGAGGCGATACAGGCAGGCGTTGCCGCCTCATGGATGCCCGGTGTCAGGCCTTGCGCCAACCCGTCGTCGATCCGGTCGGAGCAAAGGGTGCATTTCTGCGCCACTCCGCGCCGTGACCAATCCTCGCGTTTCAGCTCGTGGCCCATTTGCTTGCCGTGGCCGTAAACCTCGTTTTCGTTATCCACCTTAAAGCGCGCCTGATACGGGCAGGATTGAATGCAATAGGTGCAGCCGATGCAGATGTCATAGTCAATGGTTACAATGCCATCATCACGCTTGCGGGTGGCCGTTGTCGGGCACACCTCCATGCAAGAAGGAGTTTCGCAATGCATGCAGCCCACCGGCACAAAGGCGCGGCTCACATCCGGAAACTCGCCGACTTCGAAATCCAGCACTTTACGCCACTGCACCCAGGGTCCCGTGGCATTGGTATGTTTGCAGGATGCAGTACAGGTCTGACAGCCGACACAGCGGTTAAGGTCGGCGATAATTGCCCAACGGGTCACGTTCCGGCCTCCACTTTTGTCACCTTGACGCGAACCAGATCAGCACCTGATCCGGTCGCGTCTGTCAATTCCAGCATCATTGGCGTCAGCGCGTTCATGCTGGGCGTGTGCAGGTCTTTGGCAAAGGGTGTTTTCCAATGATCAAACTGACCAATCATCAACAGAGTATCCGGGCGAATGCCCTGACGCAGGATCACCGCGCCCTCGGTTTCCCCCGTCGGGCTGGCTATTTTAACCCTGTCGCCCTCGGACAGGCCCAGTTTGCTGGCGGCAAGGGGGTTCATCATCACGCCACCATGGCCCGCAATATTGGCGGCGACCTCGTGGATCATCTGAATGCCGACATTCGAGCCCCATGAATACTGCATTGAGCGTGCGGTAAGCAGCCAGAACGGAAAATCACCGATCTTGACGTCGAAGCGTTTTTCAAGCGCGTCCTCCCACAGCCCCGGAAGGTCCTGGAAATGCGGCATCGCTTCGTATTCCTGCAGTTGCCGGTCCCACCATGTGATGCCGGTCTCATGCAGCCGTTCGCCAAGTTCCTGCCCGATACGCAACAGGCGTTCCTGATAGGGAAGCTCAAAGCGCAGCCCCGCCTCGACCATCGCCGGATAAAGATACCAGCGCGCCTGTGGAAAAGGCTTGGTTCGAAAACCGTGTTCGCGAAAATAATCCAGTCCCTGACTTTCGGCACCATCAGTAAGTTCGGCACTGGCAGCGCGGCAGGACGCGTCCCAGATATCCTCGACCGAGTGTTCGGTGTCTGCATCCAGCGAAAAGTCATAGCCTTCGCCGAAAAGGCGCACACCCGCAGCACCCTTGCTGATCGCGGCGTTGTACTTGTCCAGCACCCCGCAACCCTTGGCCAGCTGGGTCGAAATCCAAGTGAAATCCTTCGCCTCACCCATTGGTTCGGCGGCCGGGTCGCGCAAGGCGAAACCCTGATGTTGCCAGAATTGTTCGATGTATTTGGTGCCGCCGATGCGGATCAGTTGCAGACCCTCAAGGTCGGTGCATTCCGGCAGCAGCACATCAGCCATGTGATTGGTTTCGTCATCCGTATAGGCAAAGGCGACGGTGAAAGGGAAATTTGCGATCGCGTCTTCAACTACGCCGGTATCCCAAAATGAAATCACCGGATTGGTACGGTAGACGAACCACACATCAGGCGCGGTTGGCTTGGGCAAATGCTCAAAGCCTTCCTTTTGCGCCATCCACGCCAGATGGGTAGGACCCAAAGCCTGCGACCAGGGTGAATTTGCGGCAAGAGGCACCAGGGTCTGGTGCGCGTGACGGGCATGCCCCTCTTCAACCCATTCACCTTTCTTGGTGGGATTCATCGGGTAGTTCATGAACCCGTCCGGGCCAGCGACGACACTTGACCAGCGGTTATCAGCCGGACGGTTCAGCCTGACCGTGGTGCCCAGGGTTCCGCCCGGAACTTCCAATCCACCAATCAGCACCGCCATCAGGGTTCGCGCCCAGACGCATTCAAACCCGCCCCAGCCGTTGGAAACCGACTTGCCCAAGGTGATCGCGACCGGGCGCAGCGGCATTTCAATGCCATCAATCAAGGTGGTTTCGCCAACATGTGCGTGGTCGAGATAGTCCAGCGCGGTCTGGCGGATTACTGCGGCCTTAACGTCACAAATCCCTGCCGCCCAATCGGGGGAGTAGGGATGAATATGCTCGACCAGATGGGCAAATGCCGTCTGGCAGGGGGTATCTTCGTGTTGCCATTCTTTATCATCCGGACCAACCTCAAGCCCGGAAACCGCAAAGTCACCCTCTAACGCTGGATCGGTGTCCGGCGTGTCATGGGGCACGGCCTGCTTCGTTTTCAGATCCCAGATCAATGGCTTTTTCGTCGCCGGATCACGCATGTAAAACCCGTTAGGCGCAATCAGATAGGGCGAGGAAGAGCGGTCTTTCAAAAATGGAATATCCAGCCGTTCGCGCGGGACCTCGTGCAACAGCACATGGATCAGGGCAAACAAAAAGGCGGGGTCGGTTTTGGGACGGATCGGCACCCAATCCGCCGAGCATGCACCGGTGACAGACAGGTGCGGTTCAACCTGCACCCGTTTGATGCCGCGATTGCGCGCATCGGCGTGACGGCGCACCCCGCAAACCCCCGCCGAAGCTTCGGTATTGGCCCCGAAGGATATCACCATCTCGGTGCGGGGTGTGTCCGGGCAGACAGTGAAGGCGCGGTGCCAAAACTCGCCATAAAGATGTTCGGAATGGTAACACTTGACCCCTTGGCCGCTGCCAAAACTCATATCGACCGGACCCCAGGCGCTTAAAAACGCCGGGAAGCTGCCCATGTAGACGGTCGAAGTGCCGCCCCCACCGAACGAGGCTGCAACCCGGGGAAAGCCGCTTTCGTCCATCAGGCCCTTATCGCGGGCCGTGTTGAGCTTGCCGCAGATCAACTCCAACGCTTCGTCCCAAGTGGCGGCTCGCCAGCCGGGATCTTCCCCCCGGCCCTTATTTGGGTTGGTGCGCACCATCGGGGTGCGAATGCGGTTGGGATTGTTGGTTTTCTGGATCAGACCAAAAGCTTTGACGCAAACCTTGCCATGCGCCGGATGCACAGAGGCGGCTTCTTCATGTGGGCGGATCTGAACCGGCACACCATCAATTATGTCGACCTTCATCAGGTCAGGCCCGGCCACACATTGATAACAATAAGAAGAAACCGTCTTGGTGATCGGGTTAGCGGGGGAGTTCATGGCTTACGCCCTCCTCAGCTCCTAGGCGTTGGCTACTTTCGCAGCCTTGGCGCGGAGCCGTTCCTGAGTTTTTGCAACATCGACGATGAACCGCTCGTGACGGCCTTTGCAGATCGTGTCGACGGGATCGTTCGCGACCACATCAAAAACGACCTTGCGCCCGTCAATCTCGGTGACGGTAACCTTGACCTCAACTTCCATATCCAGAAGTGTCGGTGCCATGTGGACAATACTGACTATCGTGCCAACGGAATCCTGGCCTTCTGGCACGCGTTCGAAAATCAGGTCGCGACATGTGTGTTCAATGTCGCGAACAAGTTCCGGAGTCGCATAAACCCGCGCGTCTTCACCCATGAAATCAATGGTCTGATCTGGGGCAATCGTGAAGCTCCGGCTTGCAGAAGTTCCAACTTTAAGGTCCTTGGACATAAGCGCCGCCTTTGTTGTGCGTTAAACTGGTATGAGAGTACTAATTTATAGCTTTTTACGCAACAATTCTATGACGTATTAGAATAGTTTTCGCGTATCTCGTTGTTATTTGGTTATTTTATTGTCCGATGAGATGTTACAAATATTGCCAATATCGTATTTTCTGTAACATATACCATTGCACTCGCGATTCGAAGGGATGTTACTCACGCTTTCCAAAACGCTTGGGTAAGGGTTTCCCTGTCCTTGCCCGCGCTCACATGCCCCCGTTTGGAAATTTCAGGCCTGCTGGGGATGCACCATTTACCGATCGGCCATTTCGACCAGCCTGTTCCAGCTTTCGTCGACGTCCAACTGCAACCCCTCACGGTCTTCGTTGCTTAGATGACGGTACCGTTTTTGCTGGTCAAGATATGGCCCGATGGGTTGGGTTTTCTCGTCGACATTCATGGTATACTTCAACCCGTCCTCGACCTCGATCAGCGGAAACACTCCGCTTTCAACGGCCAGGCGTGAGACCTTGGCCACCGCGTTATCGGCTACGCCCCAACCGGGCAGGCAGGGAATTACGACGATAATTACTTTCATGCCGCGAATGGTTTTGGCCTTTTCGACCTTGGCCGCCAGATCCGGCAAATGCGAGGTGCTGGCGGTGGCGATATAGGGGATGCGGTGGGCCGCGAGGATCTCGATCAGGTTCTTTTTGCGCGTGGTCTTGCCATGGGGGGTCGACCCGGTGGCGGCAGCACGCGGCGTGGAAGAACTTTTCTGCCCGCCGGTGTTCATATAGCCTTCGTTGTCAAAGCAAATGTAAAGGATATCTTCATTGCGTTCAGCCGCTGATGAAAGCGCCTGAAGCCCAATGTCATAGGTGCCGCCGTCACCCGCCAGACACAGGACCGTCGTATCCTCTTTGCCCTGCGCCACCAGCGCCTGCTTGACGCCGCTGGCCATCGCCGCCGCACTTTCCAAAACCCCATGAATAAATGGGATGCGCGCCGAACTGGTGGGATGCCCGCCCAAAATAATCGCCACGCATGAGGGCACGACCACACCAACCGCATCTTCACCCACCGCGTTCAGGATGACCCGCATCGACAGCGCCTCGGCGCATCCGGCGCATGCCACGTGGCCCGAACAAAACTGACCTTCATCTTTGTATGAGGTATCTTTCATGGCCTAGTCCACCCAAATTGGATTGTTATCTGGTTCGGCGTTGCGATATTCCGTGGCCAGCTTTTCCAGCGCCTCAACCGGCACATTGACCCCACCGACACCTGCCAGAAAGCCGTGGATACACGGGGGATTATTGATGCCAAAAAGTCCGGCCAGCAACTCTTGGTGCAACACCCCGCCCATACCGGGCGAGTAGTTGCGGTCAAGCACCAGTGCACGCGGAATTTCGGCCAAAGCCGTGCTTAGTTCGGCAATTGGCAGGGGACGGAAAAGCCGCACCCGGATCAGACCGGCTTTGATGCCCTTTTGGTGCAGGACATCCACCGCCTCGCGCGCAGTTCCGGCCATGCTGCCCATTG
This sequence comes from Paracoccaceae bacterium, assembly GCA_024227755.1. GTDB lineage: Bacteria > Pseudomonadota > Alphaproteobacteria > Rhodobacterales > Rhodobacteraceae > JAAEUB01. Next base: position 8,386 of record JAAEUB010000179.1, read on the forward strand.
TAATGAATACCATTTCCGCCCCATCCGTGCGGTACGTTTCCAGCGGGCCGTATGAACGCCCCGTCAGCTTTTCCCATTCCTGCCCGGCCTCATGCGTCAGGCCCGTAATCGTCTGCATCGCCGCATCCATCTGACGCCGCGATCTGTTCCACCCTTCTTGCCCAATGGGTGCGCCAATTGTATGCCCAAGGCCGGTATCAAGCCTTAGTTCACGCACTGACTTGGGCACGTAGCTTTGCACCAGATCCGCGGCGGGAATACTTACCGGTTCCACCGCATGACTGACATAAAACGCATCGTGATTGACCATAACCGGCAGGTTCGAAGCCTCGGCAATCCGAAAGGCCTGAACGGTGCTGTCCAGACTTTCCTGCGGCGTTTCACTATAAAGCTGGACCCAGCCTGTATCGCGCTGCGCAAGGCTGTCGATCTGGTCGGGCCAAAAGCCCCAGGGTGCGGCAGGGGTGCGGTTGACGTTGAACATCACAATCGGCAGCCGCGCACCGGCAGCATAATGCAACAACTCATGCATCAGCAAAAGCCCTTGCGATGAGGTTGCGGTAAAGACCCGCGCGCCAGTGGCCGAAGCGGCAATGGCCGCAGCCATGGCGCTGTGTTCACTTTCCGGGGTAATAAGCCGGGTGCTCAACAGGTTGTCCGACTGAAAATCAACAAGCTTTTCAAAGATCGGTGTTTGCGGGGTGATCGGGTAAAGTGGGGCCACATCCGGCGATACCAGTTTTACCCCCCATGCAACCGCGTGATTACCGCTTACAAGCTGCAGGTTTTCGTTTCTAACCGGCGCATTCATCGCGCTTCCTCCTGCATGTGGATCGACCCGGTGGGACATTCCGCGACACATAACCCACAACCCTTGCAGTAATCCAACTTGACCTCATACGCGCCCCCAAGCCGGGTAATGGCCATGTCCGGGCAGTAGAAAAAGCAATTGTCGCAAAAGATACAGGTGCCGCAGGAAAAACAGCGCGCCGCCTCGGATAGGGCCGCATCCGGGCCAAGTGGCTGCTGGACCTCATCGAAGGTTTTTAGACGCGCGTCAGTTGCGGCCAATTCCTGTAAATTGCGAGAGTGGCGGGGATGATAAGCTGTATTGATACGCGCATAAGCGACCTCAGCCTGTTGCGAAGGTGGAGGCGCGGGTAAGTCCGTGGCAAGTGTGGCGGCAATCGCATGGGCTGCCTCTTTGCCCATACCGACGGCATGGGTGACAAAGCGTGACATGCTGGCGACATCGCCACCGGCGTAGATACCTTTGTGATTGGTTTGCCAATTTCCGGGTGTGGTATCGAGAACCGGACCCTCAGCGCTAAGAAGCCCGCTCCAACGATCAAGGTCGGCATCCTGACCGATGGCCGGGATGATGGTGTTAACGGTAAGGGCAAACGTGCTGTCCTTAATCGGTTCGGCGGTGAACTTGCCAGGGCCGTTGCCGGGCTGAAAATCGACCATTTGCGCCTGCACCGTGACTTTTTCCTCGTGCTGCGAAGCCGAAACCATCATGGCGCCAGAGACAAACCTGATCCCTTCCTCGGCAGCCTCGGTCAGCTCAACTGCCTGTGCGGGCAGGTGACCTTCGGCCTCAAGTGACATTACCGTCACCTCACGCCCCAACCGCCTTGCACTGCGCGCCACATCCAATGCGGCCGAGCCGCCGCCGATGACCAGCACATGCGCGCCGGTTGCAGTGATCTGGGCCTTGGGGGAAGCGGCCAGAAATTCAGCCGAGTCCATTACAAAATTCTGGTCATAATCGAGACCTGGCAATCGTTTTGGCAGGCTGGCACCAGTGGCCAGAAATACCGCGTCATATTCGCCGTGAAGCCTTGCAAGGGCTTCTTTGTCGGCAACCTCGACCCCCAAGCGGACGTCGATGCCCATGGCTGTGATGCGGCTCACCTCGCCCTCAAGCACGTCACGAGCAAGCCTGTAGGCAGGAATGCCGTGGCGCATCAGGCCGCCAAGACCACCCGATACCTCTAACAGCGTCACCTGAAAGCCGTGCCTGCGCAACTGGTAGGCCGCAGAAAGCCCGGCAGGTCCACCACCGATCACCGCCACTTTTTGCGTGCGCTCAACTTCTGGGTCTGGAAATACCCAGCCATTTTCAAGCGCCATATCGCCAACAAAACGCTCCAGGCTGCAAATTCCGACGGTTTCGTCCAACTCGCCGCGATTACAAGCCGTTTCGCACGGGTGGTGGCAGATACGCCCGGCTATGGCTGGAAAGGGATTGTTTTCAACCAAAGTCAGCCACGCCCCATGATAGTCCTTGTCTTTCACCTGCTTGATCCATGCAGCAATGCTGCCATGCACCGGACAGGCCCCGTGGCAGGGCGAGGGTTGGTTTTGATAATTCGGCAAGGCGCTGCGCCAGGTGCCGGTATTACGGCCCTCGCTGGTCAAGTGGGTCCAGATCGGTGACAATTGGTTGTTCATGCGGCGCCCTCAAGCTGGTCAGCCACCAAGGCGTATGCTTCGCGGCAGGCAGCTATGTTTTCGGTTATTTTGGCGGGGGCCGTGGCCTTGATGACGTCGCACATCGTGTCAATGCCCGGCTGCCCAAGGCTGGCGACAAATGCCCCCAGCAAAGCCGAATTCACCACCTTGCCCATATTGTTGCGCCGGGCGATCATGCGGCCATCCACCGTGATGATACGACGATTACCAAGACTGGGAAGGGCATCCGGGCTTTGCGCCGAATTGACTACCACAAGCGCATCGTCAGCCCCCAACGCAAGGAACGCCGGATCCAACAGAGAATCATCAAAACACAGCATCGCATTTGCGGCAGTGATGTCACAACGCAGGCGGACTGGGTTCTTGTCGGCGCGCAGGCTGGAGGTCACGGGTGTGCCGCGCCGCGCTCCGCCATAGGTCGAAAACGTCTGTACGAACAGGCCTTGCGCAAACAGCGCCCGCGCCAGTTGGTTGCCAGCGGTCTGCGCACCTTGCCCGCCACGACCGAGGATAACTATATCAAGCATTTTCTCACCCGTGGTTTTCCTTTCAGGAATTCAAAGTAATCGAAGTTTAAAACGTTGGATTTTGCCAGTGGCGGTCTTGGGCAGATCTTCGGTGATTTCGATCCAGCGTGGATATTTCCATACGCCAATACTCGCCTTCACATGCTCTTTCAGCTCGTCAAAAAGATCGCCTTCACTGCCGGGATCGGTCAGCACCACAAAGGCCTTGGGCTTGATCAGCCCTTCCTCGTCCTCATGCGCAACCACGGCGGCTTCAAGCACTGCCGGATGGGCGCTGATCGCCTGCTCGACCTCAAACGGCGACACCCAGCGCCCCGAGACCTTGAACATGTCGTCAGTTCTTCCGCAGTAATGGTAATAACCTTCTGCGTCGCGGGTATATTTGTCGCCCGTATGCACCCACTCTCCGGCGAA
>JAAEUB010000180.1 GCA_024227755.1 Paracoccaceae bacterium
CGAATGCCGCCAAACTGAGTAGCAAGCTGCCACTCGGCAGGTGGCTCTATCTTACATGAATTCCTTGTAGCGGGCATCGCCGAAGGGCGTAAAGGTCTTATCCTTTGGATCATCAACCAATACATTTCGATCAGCTAGAAAGAGTATCCGCGGTTTGCGATATTGCCCGGACCAGTTCCAGCGTGCATTCCACAGTTTCCAACATATCTGGAAGGCCACCACCATTTTACCGGTACCCGTTGCCATCGTAAGCAATACACGTGGTTTGCCCTGAAGAACGTAAGCGCAAAATCATCCCCACCTACCCTAAGCCCACGGTAAATTTGTTCTCCCCGTCAAGCCGGTGAACCCGGACAAGTATTGCGCGTCATTTTCAGATAATCAAAGACCATTCGCGGATTCATCGTCAGCTCGCGCATTTTCTGAGCGACACTACGCACCCCTTTACTTTTAATGATGCCGATGGCGAATCGCCTGAGGCGAGTCATGTTTTCCGGGCCATGGCCTTTGCGTATTCGGCTGCGATCCTCGTCATAATTCCAGTCGATGATGTAGTGGCAGCTGTTCTCGATACTCCAGTGTTTGCGGTTATCCCCAAGTACCTGTGCGGCACGGGCCTGATGCGGGGTTTTGCTGGTGATCCCATAGACCACCTCGCGGGTTTGGTTGCCGGTTTTTTTATTGATGGTGAGCCGTTCCACTTTAAAAGCCTGGCCCACATGAGGGAACTCCAGGTACCCATTGAGTTTGGTGGTAACCCAGATATTTCGGGTTTCGATGCGCCCATGCTCGGCGGCGTCCAGGGTGGTGTGGTTGGGTGCGCAATGGAGGCGGTCAAAGTACAAGACGATGTCTTCAAGCAGCGTCTTTTGATTAGCTTTGACGGTGAAGTGGTAGTGCGCGCTTCGACGTTCAACCAGATAGCGGGCTAACTCGCGCTGGGTCAGCAAGGCATCGGCGGTGATGGTTTTGCCCTGGATATCGATGGCCTCCAGCAGCGGGATGGCGGTCTTGATTTCGTTGGTCTGTTTTTCCTCGTCACGGCCTTCTACCGGCAAAGTACCGACTTTTTTTGGGTGTAGCACTGTTTGCTTTGGTGACCGATGACGCTCATGACGTGAGTTTGACGACCGGCCTCATCGATGGCGTTGCCCAGGGTTTTACCGTCAATCGCCAAACTCTCATCCATAGCCCCATATTGAGCATTCCAGCCTTGCAGGGCTTGATCCAGGTCCAGCGGATCGACCCGGATCAACACATCGCGCAGAATGCTTTCGCTCGGCACAATATATTTGCCATCGCGGTAACGGCAGCGAAATCGCGCGCGGGCCTTGGGTCCCAGGGCCTGAGCCCAATCGGATATCGCTTGGTAGCCACGCGCCCCACACAAGACCGCCGCCGAGGCGATGGCCAATACCGCCTCGATGGGATGGCGCCGGCCTTGGGCGCGGCGCGGATCGCTGACTTGGCGGAAAAATTGGGGTAGGCTTCGCATCTGTTGGGCGGTCAACTTCATTCTTGGGACTCCAGTCTGGTAACGCGGGTTCAATACGGGGCGAGATAACACCGTGCGCGCATTGCGTTGCAGGGGCTGAACAAACACCTTCTTGGGGGATTGGCGTGAGGTGCTGTAGCCCCCACGGGTGCGTCGATACCCTTTACTGAATCCCACTAACCGCCAGTTGGCTGCTTGGTAGATTGTGCCCCTAAAGCGCGTGGGATCGACAAAGGTCTCCAGCAGCAACAAGGGATGCTCAAACCGCTGGATCCAGTCCCGCTGAATCCGGCGTTGACACAACGACAGCACCCGGGAAGCGAGGTTCTGGTGATGCCAGCCAGGCA
>JAAEUB010000181.1 GCA_024227755.1 Paracoccaceae bacterium
AGGGCTGTGCGGGCGGTCATGCCAGCACCTTGGTCAACTCGTGAAAGGTCTCTGTTGACATCTCGCGTTGGCCGTCCTCTATGTCGTGGATCAGTGTTACCAGTCGACGCAGTAGCGGAGTGTCGATGCCGTGAGCCTTCGCAATCTCAGCAACCGCACCGACCTGCGGGTCCACTTCGGTCCTGCGCTTGCGTACGGCCAGATCGCGGTAGATGCCGGAGTGGGTCTTGGCTGTCTTGGAATTGAACACCGCCAGATCAGCAAGGCTTTGCAGGGCGGCGGCATCGCCCGCGCCCGGCATGAACGCGCTGGGTTCGAACCCATTAAAGGGTTTTGGATCCACCTTTTCGGCAAGCGCTGTGCGCATTACCTCACGCGCCAGACCCATCAGGGCAGTGCCGCGTCCGGGATCGGCAAAGTTCTCGGTCATGCTGTCGGGGGTCAGGGCGGTGGCAAACAGCATCGCACCATATCCCAACTTGCCCCAGAGATAGGCCCAGATGTCCTGCGTCAGCACCGCGTCCGGTTCAAAGATCTGCAGCAGCTCGAACATATCGGTAGTGCGCGCGCGCACGGTGCCATCAATCTCGCCCACAACAACCGCGCCACGATTGCCAAAAAGGATGCGGCCCGGGCCGATCCAATCCGCCCCGTAGTTCACAAAAGCACCCATTGTACGTTCCGGGCCTGCATGCCGTGCTATTACACGTTCATTAAGCCCGTTCTGCGCCGACAGGACAAAGCCGTCTTTTGCCAGATGCGGCAGCAGCTGGGCCAGTGCCACGTCCGTCGCCTGCGCCTTTACCGCCAACACGATCCGGCTATAGGTGCCTTTTAGCTGGTCAGGTGTGACGCAGGGCACGACTTGGTTAAATTCCTCGACAGGTCCTTCGATCGACAACCCCCTGGTGTTGCAGGTAATCACATGCTCAGGCACAATATCCACCATCAGCACTGGCACGCCCGCCCGCGCCCAATAGGCACCCAGAATGCCACCGATGGCACCCGCACCCCAGATCAGAACCGGCTCAGACATTGCCAAGATCCGCCCAAGGGCCTTCCAGAGCCGCGCGGGTTTCGGCCACACCGGTTTCCCAGATTGCACGCATATCTTCGTCGGAGCGCTGCCACGGACCGCCAAAGGATCCATCGCCTATCACTTCGCGTGCCAATGCCGGCGGTGAAGCTTTCATCAGGGCCATGTCAACATTCGGTTTTTCACCTTCGGGGGCAGGAGCATGTGCAAGACGAGTCCAGGGGAAATTTTCCATCCAGTTGGCATGCGACCCGGATGTGTCGATCGATTGTGCCATGGCCCAGGTTTCCGGAGCATTCCACCAATTGTGAAACTTGAGCGAGATATCGCCGTATTCCGCCATCAGTTCTTGCGCCAGCGCACCCACTGGGTTGTTACCGCCATGCCCGTTGACGATGAGGATTTGCCGAAAACCAGACCGCCGGAGCGATGCCACCACATCGCGCATCACTGCCATCAGCGTTTCAACCCGCAGGCAGATAGTGCCGGGGTAAGAGTTGAAATAGGGAGCAAGCCCATAGGGCATCACCGGAAAAACAGGCAGGTTCAGCGGCTCTGCTGCTTCGGTTGCGATTTTTTCGGCAAGGATCATGTCAACACAGATCGACAGCTGTGCATGTTGTTCGGTCGAGCCGATAGGCAGTATGCAGCGCGGGTCGCGGGCAGCCGCCGCCTCAATGTCGCGCCAGTTCATGTCAGCCACATTCATTGCGTTTTTTCCTCCTTCGCGTCCGTTGTTTCAGGCATTGCCTCGGGTGGCAACTCACCCGCCCAGTCCTGCGCCGCAAGCACCACTTTCGACATCAGCTCAGACAGCATCTGCCGTTCACCGTCCGAAAGCGTCCTGAGCATACGTTTTTCCTGCGCCTCAAAGACAGGACGGGTCTGGTGGATCAGTGCCCAGCCCTTTTCCGACAGATGGAGGGCCTGCTTGCGTCCGCCACCGGGAGCTCTGGTACGTGCGCCGATAAGGCCCATCAGCTCTAGCCGGTTAATCGCGCGGCTGAGCGTATTCTTGGGAAATCCCGAGGTGCGCGAGATATCCCGAGCGCTACCGCCATCGGCAAGCGCCAGTGAGTAAAGTACAACATATTCAGGGCGTTTCAGCCCTAAAGTATCTTGTATCCAACTGTAAAGCGGCGTGTTGTAAAGCAGCGCAAGATAGTTGATACGAAATGTGAACGGGCAGGGGTTGTCCCATAATTTGGCATCCAGCATGTCCGGGCACTGACCTGTTTCCTGTTTGCTGAATTCTTGATTAAAGGTGTTCTGCGGATCTGACATATCTACCTTAACTCTTTGGTTCACTAAATGGAGTTCCAAAATGAACTTGACTGCGATGGTATATCGTTACATTATACGAAACAAGTTCCAAATGGAATTAAAAATCAAATATTATAAACTGGACGGGGTTTACTAACTCCTCCACCAACGGGAAGGGAAAATCATGAAACTCCAGAAATTCCTTGCACCTCTGGCGTTTGCGCTGGGCCTGACTGCGGCGGGTGCCGCATTGGCACAGACGTTGACGATGGGGGTGCGCGGCGGACCTGAATCAATGGATCCGCATTTTTCCGCACTCGGCCCGCACGCTGAAGCGGCCAAGCATATTTTTGATACGCTTGTGTGGTCGGGCAACGATTTGCAGATCGAGCCTGGTCTGGCCACAAGCTGGAAACCGGTCGACGAAGACACCTGGGAATTCAAGCTGCGCGAAGGCGTGAAGTTTCACGATGGCTCTGATTTCGATGCGGAGGACGTGAAGTTTTCAATTGAGCGTATTCCGGTTGTCACAGGCCCTACCACTACGACGATTTATGTGCGCCGGGTTGCCGGAGTGGACATTATCGATCCGCACACACTGCACATACACACGAACGGCCAGGCAGCGACGCTGCCAAACGATTTTATTCGCTTGTTTATCGTCTCATCAGAGGCGGCGGCGGATTATTCCACGCCTGAAACCGCCGCTGCGGGTTTTAACTCCGGTACCGCAACGATCGGAACCGGTCCATATAAGTATGTCAGCTGGGAACCAAAAGGGGACCTGGTGCTTGAGCGCTACGACGACTACTGGCGTGGCAAGGGTGCCTGGGAAAAAGTGATCCGCAAGGAAATTCCCAACGACAGTTCGCGCCTAGCGGCGCTTAAGGCTGGGCAGGTCGATGTGATAAATTATGTGTCTTCGGTGGATTACCTTGCACTTGAGAAAGATGCCAACATCGATTCCGTCAAGGGCGATAGCGTTTACATCATGAATCTTCAGCTCGACCAGCGCAAAGATTCGCCGCTGGTGCGTGCTTTGGACGGTTCCGATCTGGCTGAAAACCCATTCCGCGATTTGCGGGTGCGTCAGGCCGTCGACCACGCTATCGACCGCCAAACCATGGTGGATATCGTGCTGGAAGGCCTAGGCAAACCTGCAAACCAGATGATGCCTCCAGGCTTTTTTGGTTCAAGCGAAAGCATCCCAATGCCGGAATACAGCCCGGCTAAAGCCAAAGCACTGTTGGCTGATGCCGGTTATGGCGATGGTTTTGAGGTTGATCTTTACTGTACCGCTGACCGTTTGCCCGGTGACGGTGCGATCTGCCAGGGTTTGGGCCAGATGCTGACCCAGGTGGGAATCAAGACTAACGTCAACGCGATTTCGAAGACGGTCTACTTTCCTGCACAAGCGCGACTTGAATATACGATGTTCATGAACGGTTGGGGCACGTTGACGGGTGAAGCATCTTATACCCTGGGTGGTTTGGCACATACCAACAACCCTGAAGTAAAGCTGGGTGCTTATAACCGGATCGAATATGGAAACGCGGATGTGGATCGTTTGCTTCAGACCGGTGCTAGAATGATGGATGCGGACGCGCGCCGCGCAGCTTATGAGGAAGCGATGGAAAAGGTGATGGCAGACAAAGCCTATATCTCCATCGTGCAGCTTCAGACAGTCTGGGGTGCAAAGGCGGGTATGCTGAAATTCACGCCACGCTTTGACGAAGATACGCTTGCGTTCTTCATCAAATCAGCGTCCTAATTGAACAATACGACAAAGGGCCGGGCGGCGGACACGTCGCCCGGCCCTTGCTTTGTCCTTATTAGGGAGAGCTGATGCTCGGCTTCATCATCCAGCGTTTTATACAAGCCATCATGGTCATGGCCGTAATGTCGATCATTGTATTTTGTGGGGTCTATGCCATCGGCAATCCCATCGACATTGTGCTCCCGCCTGAGGCTACTCAGGAAATCCGCGAGGAAGTAATCCGCAGACTTGGTCTCGACCTGCCGCTTTACA
>JAAEUB010000182.1 GCA_024227755.1 Paracoccaceae bacterium
GGCCTGCGCACGCTGTCATAAATGATGCCGTTGGCGCCATCGTCACGTAGTGCGCGGGCGAAATCGGCGGAGGTGCCGTACCGGGCGGTACGATAAAGCTCCGGCCGAATTTCTTTCATGCCGCGAATGTCATGCAAATCCCCGTCAAGATCAGCCACCAGCACCCGCATATCCAGTTCCATTGGCGCTTCGTTCGTGGCACGCAGGAAAATCTCGCGGTGGCAACGGGTCTCGGCAATCGCCGTATCAAGGTCAATGCCGGCATAATAAACCCCCCAACTGCCATCGGAGAAGCGGCTGCCATCGGGGTTGAGATGGGTGAATGCGGCCTTGATGAAGCTGGTGCCGGGACCCGATATGCGCTCTTTGGGCGGCACCAGCTGCAGCTGGCCTGCTTCCTCGCGCAGCCGGTCATTGGTCAGGGATTCAATTTCCAGCACCGCCTCGAGGTCGTCAGGGTCGGCGACATCCTCAAACAACTGGATCGGCGGAAACCGGCTGGCAATGATACGCCAGCAGGGTTTCCACGCGATTCTCGAACGCATGATACTCAAGCCCAGCTACCGCGCTGGGCATCCAGATACTGGCGCACGACATAAAGATCGGCCACATTGCCTGACAACATGCGCTCTAGTGCCGAACTGCCGTTAAAAAGGCTGGCGCTGTTGGCTTTCCTGATCCAGCCGTTTGCTGCTGTTGTATCGGCAAACAAAATCCCCAAAGCTTTATAGATACCGAAAATATAGGAAATGCGTTCCAGCGTGTCGCGCGGCAGGACCACATCAGCATCCTTTTTCCATTTGTAAAAAGTTGAACGGGCAGTAACACCAAGCAGCAGCATCTGCTCGTCGGCACCAAGACCCCATTTATCGGCAATATTGAAAAAGGTCCTGAGCGCCGGACCCGATAGCTGGCGCCGGTCCACCTTTTCCCCCGCCGGTTTTGCAACCTTTATCTTGCGGGCAGGCATTTTACGGGCAGTCGCTGTCATATTTGGTTATCCAATAGTAGACTAATTTTAATATATGTCTATATGTGGACAATGTCAAACAATGACAGCCCATCTACTCCTCGCCCATCCGCACCAATTCCGCCGCTGACCCAC
>JAAEUB010000183.1 GCA_024227755.1 Paracoccaceae bacterium
TGAACGATGATCTTCCTAAATATGAAGGCACGTTGCTTCATGCACCGGAAGACTTGAGCGAATACCAATCTTGATCCATTGATGGGAGGGAATGGTAATTTTTTAACGGTGGCTTTGTTCAAGGTTTTTCGATGCGGGCCTGAGCGCAGGTTTTCATCTTTGTGCGACGTTGGCCCGCGTTGGAAAACATGACTAGGAGGAAGGCGTGGGGTCTGGGAGCGCCTTATGGGGAAAGCTCGAAGTTGGCCCTGCCTAGGGCGCCGCGAGGTGGTAATATTTTGCACCATTCGCGGTGATTTGATGCGTTTGAGCCTGTTTTGCAGAGCGCATTGTCTCCAACTCGGGCACGTCAAACGTCGGTAGTTTGCTTTTGGGCAAACGTCTACGTGCCCTGAACGCGCTGCAATTCAGAGTGAGACCGTGTCGTAATGACGTGCATCTCGTCATGCGGCAGCCTTTCTGGGTGGTGCGCGGGTTTGTGGTTTCTGGCCACGTCGGAAGGCCTCGATGATGCACATTTGCCCGCCGCAGTTGGGGCATGGTTCTCGCAGTGTGGGCGGGATGATCTCGGCGGCTGGTGGGTCATCTTGTTCGGGTGCTTGTGCGCCGAGTAAGCTTCGAACCTTTGCTAAATTGGCCTTTCGCCCTGAACTGGCGAGCAGGCCATAGTGGCGGATGCGGTGGAACCGGTCTGGCAGCACATGGATGAGGAAGCGGCGGATGAACTCGGTGGTGGAGAGGCGCATCACGTTCTGTCTGCCGCCGAATTTGACGCGATAATCTTTCCATCGGAACGCAACAGTGTTGGCATTGGCACTGATCAGGCGGCTGTTTGAGATTGCGACACGGTGCGTATATCGACTGAGATAAGCGAGCACCGCCTCGGGACCACCGAAGGGTAGTTTGGCATAGACCACCCATTCTGTTTTGCGCAGCGGGGCGAGATATGCGGCGAAGGCTTCAGCATCTGACAGCTCAGTCAGGTCGCCGAAGAAGCTGAGTTCGCCCGCACGGTGCAGGGCCATCAACCCTTCGATAAACAGGCGTCGAAAGAGTCGTGACAACACCCGCACGTGCAAAAAGAACCCCGGCTTGCACGCGACCCAGCGGTTGCCGTTTTTCGACAACCCACCGCCCGGCACAATCATGTGGATATGAGGGTGATGCGTCAGCGCTGACCCCCAAGTATGAAGCACGCTGGTCATACCGACCCTTGCGCCGAGGCGCTTGGGATCGGTTGCAATTGTCATCACCGTTTGCGCTGAGGCGCGGAACAGAAGCCCATAAACTGCTTTCTTGTTCCAGTACGCGATCCAGGCAACCTCGGCAGGCAGCGTGAACACAACGTGGAAATATTCCACGGGCAATAGATCTTCCGCCCGTGCCGCCATCCAGTCGCGCGCTGCTGGCCCCTGGCACTTCGGGCAATGCCTGTTCTTGCAGGAATTATACGCGATGTGCTGGTGGTTGCACTTGGTGCAAGCTGCCACATGCCCGCCGAGCGCCTCGGTTCTACAGGCCTCGATTGAGGACATCACCTTGAGTTGGGCCAGACTGACATGTCCCGCATTGGCCCGCCGCCACGCGGGGCCGTGTTCATGGAAAATATCAGCAATCTCCAGTTTTGCTTTGACCAAACCGCCGCAGTCTAGCCCGGCCCATGCCTTGCAGTCTGTTCGTTCAGCTTCTTGAGGGCTTCAAATGGGCTGGGCGTGTCCCCGATTGTCTTGGTGGCAACGTGGGTGTACCGTGCTGTTGTGCTCAGCTTGGCGTGGCCCAGCAGCACCTGGATGACACGTACATCGACGTTCGCTTCCAACAGATGCGTTGCAAAACTATGCCGTAAAGTGTGCAGAGTGGCGGGGCGCGCAATACCCACAAGGTGTTTGGCAGAGTTGAACGCCCGGCCCAATTGGCGCGAGGAGACTGGATTGATTTTGGGTTTGCCCGGGAAAAGCCAACCCGCAGGCTGAGCCTCGCGCCAATAGTTGCGCAGTAAATCCAGTAGATCAGGTGACAGCATCACCTTACGATCCTTGCTGCCTTTGCCTTCATCAACGTGGATCAACATCCGGTCGCTGTCGATATCGGCGACCTTGAGATTGCAAACTTCTGACGCGCGTAATCCAGCCCCATAAGAGATGCTGAGCGCCGCGCGGTATTTGAGTCCGGGCCCAGGTGCCGCCGCGAGAATCTCTGAAACCTCTTCAAGGCTCAGAACGACGGGCAGCTTGCGCGGTTGCGTGCGGAACTGCATGTACCGCTTCATATCCTCACGATCACAGGTCGTGCCGAATAGAAAACGCAGCGCCATGATCCGGGCATTGAACGTCGGCGGCGTGACCGCTGTATCTGTCATGTGAAGTTGATAGGCGCGCAAGTCATCCGGCGTGGCGGTATCTGGCGAACGCTTAAGAAACCCAGCAAAGTCCTTGATCGCCCGAATATGGGCCTTCTGAGCTTTGTCGCCCATCCCGTGAATACGCATATCTTCAAGCATCCGCTCACGCAGCGGGGTTATCTTCTCCTGTGTCATGGGAACCTCCTGTTTGACGATTGAGAAAGCCCCAATCGTCAAACAGGTTCGTCAGATATCAAAATGCGCAGCGTTCAGGGCAACTCGCTAAACCCGCAACAAGCGCCAATTGCCGCGCGAGCGGCTTCGTCCTTGTCCCGCACACCGGAAATTGGCCCATTGCGCAGCGAAGGTCCGCTTCTAATAGTCCA
>JAAEUB010000184.1 GCA_024227755.1 Paracoccaceae bacterium
ATATGCTGGGTCATGTGGTGGTCAACCCGCCACGGGTGATCGACGTTCACTACACCGACTGGCTGATCGGCTTTTGCGATTCAGGCACGCCGCTTTCCATAGAAAGCGCGCTGATGGGCGGGGCTACGGGGCCTGCCACACGTGCTGGCATGCTGGTTCAGTGCATGGTCGAAATATACGCCCTTGTGGTTCAGGCGCAAAGCTACAAGCCGGGTCATCCACTGGCATTTTGTTCCTTCAACCCGGCGATGGATATGCGTACCGGGCTCTGGGCCTGCGGCACGCCGGAATACGGCATTAACGGCGGTGGCATCGCGGCGATGGCCAAATATCACAACATTCCGGTTGTCGGCTTTGGCATGAGCGACAGTTGCGATTTCGATCAGCAGAGTGCTTACGAAAAGGCCCTGAAGAACTACAATTATGCGCTGGCCGGCCTGAGCTGGATCATTGATCTGGGTGGCACTGCCGGGTTCAATCTGGTGTCCTGGCCGGAAATGGTGCTGGAAAACGAAATGGCGGAATACATCGGCGAATACCTGAAAGGTATTGAGATAGACGAGGAACGTCTGGCGGTTGATACGATTCTGAAAGTCGGCCCGCTTCCGGGCAGCTACATGAAGGAAAGGCACACCCGCAATTGGTTCCGCAAGGAATTCTATATGCCAGAGCTAAGCAATAAGGAATTCTTTGAAAGCTGGGAACGCGGGCATGTGGAGTTGCAGGAGAAAGCCAAGGTCAAGGCGCTTGATATCCTCGACAATCACACATCGCCGGTCGCCCCTGAAATTCAACAGGAATTGGACGACTATCTTGCACATTGCCTGAAGCGCGATCTGAGCTGAGACAAAGGAGACAGGGACCATGGCAATCAAAATTGACGATGCTTATTTTGACGCTCTCGCCGACACCGTTATCGAAGGTGAAGATGAAGAATGCGTACAGTTAGTCAATGACGGGCTGGAAGCGGGGGTCGACCCGCTGGAGGCGGTTGAAAAGGGCCTGGCGAAGGGGATTAACCAGGTGGGCGTTGATTTCGGTGCCGGTGTGATTTTCCTGCCTGAACTGGCGATGGCGGCGGATACGATGAAAATGGGGGCCGCCATTCTAGATGCCAAAATTAAGGAAAGCGGTTCCAAGCGGATGTCGCATGGCACCATCGTGATCGGCACTATCAAGGGCGATATTCACGATATCGGCAAATCCGTGGTGGCTGCGGTTTTGCAGGCCAATGGCTATAATGTCGTCGATATCGGCATTGATGTGGATATCGACACGTTTATTCAGGCGCTCAAGGACAATGACGCCGATGTACTGGGCATGTCCACGCTTTTAACCCTGCCACTGATGACAATGGGCGAAGTTATTATTAAGCTGAAAGAGGTCGGTATGCGCGACAAGATCAAGGTGATCGTTGGCGGCTGCCCGGTGACCCAGGAATTTGCCGACGAGATCGGGGCCGATGCTGTCGGCTTTGACGCGCAGGATGCAGTGGTCAAGCTTGACGGTCTAATGGGTGTGAATCGGGCGCATGCCACCGCCGGTTAGTGCAAACAGAAACCAGCCATTCAGAAGGTTTGCCAAATGATCATAATCGGTGAGCGGATAAACAGTACGCGAAAACCAATAACGAAAGCGATGGAAGAGCGTGATGCAGAGTTTATTCTGACCGAGGCGAGGCGCCAGTGGGATGCAGGGTCGAACTATCTTGATGTCAACACCGCGATGATGCGGGCGGGCGAGTCAGAGACCATGACATGGGCAGTCGAGCTTATTCAGGCCGATATCCCGGAGGCTCTGATTGCCATCGACAGCGCAAATCCCGCAGCCATCGAGGCAGGCTTTAAAGCCCATAAAGGCCGTGCCCTTCTGAACTCCATCAATATGGAAAAGGATCGCATAGACTCCATTATTCCGCTGATCCGCGAATTCAGGCCCCGAGTTGTCGGCCTGACCATTGATGATGCCGGTGTGACCCAGGATGAAGAAAAGCGCTTTGACCTTGCTGTTCAGCTTATTGATCTGCTCACCGAGAATGATGTTGAGTTGGACGACATCTTTATCGACCCGCTTATTTTCCCGGTTAGTGCCGAACTTCAGGCAGGCAACGTTTCGCTCAACATCATTGGACGGCTGAAGGAAAGCTATCCCGACGTGCATATGGTTTGCGGCTTGTCCAACATCTCGTTTGGCTTGCCAGAGCGCAGGCTGATCAATCAGGTCTATATGGTGATGGCGATGGCGCGCGGGCTGGACGGGGCAATCATCGACCCCCTGGACAAGCGCCTGATGGCCAATATCACAACCGCCCGCACGCTGATGGGGCAGGACAAGGCCTGCCGGGAGTTCCTAAAGACCTATCGCGCGGGCGGGCTGAACCTGGAACCTGCCCCGCCGGGGCGTGATGGATAGCCACAGGTTCACCCTTGCGCTTTTGGATCAGGCGTCCGGTCTGGGCTTTGAACAGGGTGAGAGCATCCTCCAGATCGCCCAGCGAAACGATGTCGAAATCAACGCCACCTGTGGCGGCAGGGGCCGGTGCAGAAGCTGCCGGGTCAAGATGGTCAAAGGGGCACCGTCAAAGGCCACAATTTCCGACCGTTCTCAGCTAAGCGAAGAAGAGATCGGCGAAGGGTTTCGTCTGGCCTGTCAGTGTTTGCTGGACAGCGACACAACCATTACCGTCGCACCACCGATCAGTGAGACCTCGTTTCAGATACTCGTGGATGTCGGAGACACGAGGGCCGCGAAAACAATTACGGAACCCGCCAGTGGTGTCACAAAGGCTTACCTGTCGCATGAACGCAACTCGTTGGACATAGGCAAATCCTCGGAAGCAGAGGAACTGCTTGGTGGAGCCGGGAAGGACACGGGTCTCTCTCTGGAGCTGGCGCGTC
>JAAEUB010000185.1 GCA_024227755.1 Paracoccaceae bacterium
GGAATACCGGAATACCGGAATACCGGAATACCGGAATACCGGAATACCGGAATACCGGCGGGTTGGGCACTTACCAGATAATACAACGTCGGAGGCGATGCTTTTTAGCAGCGTTTAAGAGAGAGACCCCGCAAAGACTTGATCCTCTCCAATTATGCCTGTAGTGAGCGCGCGTTCCCATGATGGGCACCAAGTCTCCGCAACCTTGAAAAAACGGACAAAGCAAATGACCCGCATTCTTCCTGGCGTATTCGCCATGGCTGCCATCGTGGTGGCGTCTAACATTCTTGTGCAATTCCTGTTTGGCCAGTGGCTGACATGGGGTGCATTCACTTATCCACTGGCCTTTTTGGTCACCGATGTGATGAACCGTGTTTATGGCGCGGGACCCGCGCGCCGGGTGGTTTTCGCAGGCTTTGTGGTTGGCATCGCCTGTTCATTTATTGGCACACAGATTATGGGCGAGTTCGGCCCCTTGGTGACCTCACGCATTGCGTTGGGTTCGGGGATTGCTTTCCTCAGCGCGCAAATGCTGGACGTGGCAGTTTTTGACCGGCTGCGGGGCGGGCGCTGGTGGCGCGCGCCTTTGGCATCAACGCTGGTGGGTTCGTCCGTGGATACGGCATTATTTTTCACCATCGCTTTTTCGGCGACGCTTGGCTTTTTGGAGCCGGCGAATGACGTAAGCTGGGCAGGCGAGGTTTTGCCCATGCTTGGCACGGGGCCGGATGCGCCGCTTTGGGTGTCTTTGGCGGTTGCTGACTGGGCGGTGAAGTTGTCGCTGGCGTTGCTGGCTTTGGTGCCTTTTCGGTTGGTTGTCGCAAGACTGTTACCACATCAAGCGTAAATTGCTTTGACAATCACAAAATATGTGGCAGGCTTCCCATATCAGAAACCATGAGAAAGGAGGTGTCCATGTTTAGAGATATTATGGAGCGAGGTGCCGGGACAAATTAGGTCGCGCCTGAGCCGGGGCATTCTCCGGTAAAGAAGCGGATCGATTTGACGAGCAGTCTAACCGGTCCCACCTCCAAAACTCTCGAAGGGTCGTCCTAATGGGCGGCCCTTTTTGCGCCTAAAAGGCGGGCTCCCGCCCATTGTCGGCCCCTCGCGGGGCGCTCCTTTGGTTGGGCCGGGCCTCGCTTCGCTCGGAAACTTTAAGCCCTTTCGGGGGGTGTCTTTTTGTAAGAGGAAAGGGATTTTGGTTTTCGTCATCCGGCGTTAGAATACGTGAATGATACGGGTTAACGATGATATCATTTTGCATGATTGGGAGCTAAGTGAAGCTTTCAGCCGGTCCTCGGGTCCGGGTGGGCAGAATGTGAACAAAGTGGCGACGGCAGTCGAGCTGCGTTTTGAGGCCGCGCGCTCGCCAGCGCTTAGCCAGACGGTTAAGGCGCGCCTCAAGCGCCTTGCCGGACGTAAATGGACGAAGGATGGCGCGATTATCATTCGCGCCGAGGGTACACGCAGCCAGGCGCGCAATCGCGAAATTGCCGAGGAACGGCTTGTGGAATTGATCCGTCGGGCCTTGGTAGCACCAAAAAGGCGTATTGCCACTAAGCCCACTTTGGGCGCAAAGAAACGCCGACTTGACGCCAAGACGCGGCGCGGGCAGGTAAAGGTCCTGCGTGGACGGATCGAGGAGGATTAGCATGTCGGATATTAGTAAGCTGCTGGCGCGGCGCGAGCGGCTTTTGGGCCCTGGCATGACGACATTTTACCGCGAGCCGGTCCATTTGGTGCGTGGCAAAGGTGCCTATCTTTGGGATGCGGACGGCAACCGATTTCTTGATGCCTACAACAATGTTGCCCATGTGGGACATGCCCATCCTAAAGTGGTCGAAGCAATTTGCGCTCAGTCAGCCGTGCTCAATACCCATACGCGTTATCTTCACGAGGGCATTTTGGATTACGGCGAGCGGCTTACGGCGAAGATGACACCCGAGCTGAGCAGCATGATTATGGTTTGTACCGGGTCGGAAGCAAACGACATCGCCCTGAGGATGGGGCAGGCAATGACTGGCAAATGTGGCTTTATCGCCACCGATAACACCTATCACGGCAACACCGCTTTGGTCAGTCAGATGTCCAGCCGCAAGAAACCGATCGGTGGCTATTCACAAAACGTCAAACAGGTGCCGTCGCCCGATAGCCTGCGCCCTTTGGGTGGATCACCCCTGGCGCAAGCGCGTGAATTTGCCCGCCATGTAAACCGTGCCATTGAGATGTTTGAGGAAGAGGGCTTTGGCTTTGCCGCTTTGATCCTAGATCCGTTTTTCGCCAACGAGGGTTTTCCGGACTTGCCGCGTGGGTTTCTGGACCCGGTGGCGCAAGTGGTAAAACGTGCCGGTGGGCTGGTGATTGCTGATGAAGTACAGCCGGGTTTTGGCCGCACAGGCGGGCATTTCTGGGGCTATGAGCGTGTGGGGCTGGTGCCCGATGTGGTGACAATGGGCAAGCCGATGGGCAACGGCCATCCGGTGGCTGCCGTAGTCGCACGGCCTGAAATAACCGCAGCTTTCCGGGGTGCCTTCGGGTATTTCAACACTTTCGGTGGTAACCCTGTTTCTGCCGCTGCCGCGATGGCTGTTCTGGACGTGATCGAGGCTGAAGGTTTACAGGAAAACGCGCGAAAAGTCGGGGACTACATGCTTGAACGACTGCAGGCCATGACGCATCCCTTTATTGGCGAGGTGCGCGGGGACGGATTGTTCCTTGGGGTGGAATTTGTCAGCGATGGCGCCATGACGCCCGCCGGGGATTTCACCGAAAACCTTGTCGATGAGATGCGGGTGAATGGCATTCTGGCAGGCCACACCGGGCGTGGCGGGAATGTCCTGAAGATCCGCCCACCGATGTGTTTTAGCCGCGAGGATGCCGATCTGTTGGTCGATACGTTGGAAACGATACTGGCAGGCACCTGTGCATGAATGAACTCGACGAGGCACTGGCCGCTTGGGGGGCCACCGGGGTGCGGTTGATCAAAGACCGGGAAAACGCGGTTTATGAGGTCGCACTGGATGGCCAGCGCGCGGCGTTACGACTGCACCGGGTAGGGTACCAGTCAGCGGCGGCAATCATGTCCGAATTGACGTGGATGGAGGCGCTTGCAGGGGCGGGCATATCGGTTCCCGCACCGATTTACACACGCGACGGCACCGGGGTTATGACCCTCAAAACCGGACGCTTGGCCACGATGGTCAGCTGGGTCAACGGCATGCCACTGGGGGCAGATGGCGTTCCCTTGGCTGGATCTGCTTCAGATCAGGAGGCTGTTTTTCGCACCATCGGCCGGGCCGTGGCGAAGCTGCACAATGTTACTGATGGGTTGGTATTACCCAAAGGGTTTGAACGCCACGCCTGGGACGGCGAGGGGCTTTTGGGCGAGAACCCGTTTTGGGGGCGATTTTGGGAAAGCCCCGCCTTGGACAGTGACGAGCGCGCCCTGATCCTGCGCGCCCGTGCGGTTGCCGTCGACAGGCTAAGGATGTTTCGTGAAGGCGGTGGGGATTATGGATTGATCCACGCTGACATCCTTCGCGAGAATGTGTTTGTGGATCAGGGCCGGGTAACGCTGATAGACTTTGACGATGCGGGCTTTGGCTTTCGCCTTTACGATCTTGCCACTTTGATGAGCCAGAATGAGGGGTTGAAAAACTCCGATGCCCTGCGAGAGGCTGCCGTAGCGGGATACCGGGCTGTGAGGCCTCTGCCTGACGAAGCCGAGGCGCTGCTGCCTATGTTCGTCATGTTGCGCCGGTTTGCGTCGATGGGCTGGGTCGTTCCGCGCACCAGTAGCCTGACCGACATGCGCCTTTATGCCGGTCGGGCGTTGAATGCGGCACAGGTTTTCCTGAGTTCCGTCGCCTAAAATCCGGAGATCACGAGCAATCAGCCGAGGCTAGGCTGGGTGGCAGGTAGCGGGCAGCATAGGGCCGAAAAGGCAAGAGCCCGGCAGCAAAGTAAGTTGAGAGAGGTGCATCCGGTCATGATGTTTTGAAAAGGGAATGGAAAGATTGCATCCCGTCCATAGCAACCGTTTTTGGGTCCGCCAGCAAAAACTCGTCGTTAAAAATCTCCTGACTGATCCATCCATCAAAACCGATATCTTCCAGCACCGAAAAAAATTCCCCCAGATCCCAATCACCCTGGCCGGGAAAACACCGATAATGCCTTGACCATTCCAACAGGTCCAATTGCATAATTGGCGCATCTGCAAGTTGGACAAACATTACCTTTTCGGCGGGAATATCTTGAATTGGCTGGAGTGGTAATTCAAGAGCCATGATATGCCAGTTGTCGATAACGATGCTTACGGCGCTGTGATCGGCCAACTGAACCGCTTCCCAGGCTTTACGATAATCCCATACGTGACGCCCCCAGGACAGAGCTTCATACCCGACTTCAATGTCAAATTGGTCAGCAATATCACCAAGTTCATTCAGATCGGCAGCGATCCTAGAAATATCGCCGCTGCAACTTGGTGATGTGTTGGAACAGATTAAAAGTCGGGAAGCGCCCAATTCATTCATCAAAGAGAACTTTTTGCGCGCCCGCTGGAATATCTCTGCCCGTTCGGACTTCGGAGCTCCTTCGAAGTCTCGAAAAGGGCCAAAAGCCATTATTTCAAGTCCCAAATCTGCCGCCATATTCCTTGCGTCGGAAGCAGAGCCTTCAAATGCTGACAAATCGCGATTGAAAACCTCGACCCCTTGATACCCTGCCGCGGAGATTGCTGATAACTTATCTTCTAGAGATCCGCCAAGGCATGTTGTTGTCATAGAAAACTTCATATTAAGTCCTGCCGTCAATTTGAATGCCCAATACACTACCAACCAATGTGAATTCATCACGATCAGTCTTAGAAATTGGGCCACATTTTCTTATATGCGTAAATGGCGACTGGAAAGGGCATAATTTCATATAGCGCGGCTGGCCGCTCTGATAATCATGGCGGCACATTGAACACGGTCGGCGCGCCCATCTGGATGTCGCGGAACAGCGTCGATTGGCCAGATTTTTGCC
>JAAEUB010000186.1 GCA_024227755.1 Paracoccaceae bacterium
ACAACGGTTGGTAAAATGTCGATCCCAGAACTGCGCGCGCGCGAATACCCCGAAAAGATGATCATCGGTACACTGGCCGGGGCGGCCACTTTGGGCCTGATGATCCCGCCATCGCTGACGTTGATTGTCTACGGCGTGACCATCAATGAAAGCATCTCGAAACTGTTCTTTGCCGGTATCCTGCCGGGCTTGCTTCTGGCTACCATGTTCATGGCTTACGTCGCGATTACCTCGCGGGTTTCCTCCAAATGGAAACCAAAGGTGGAACCGGATATGACCTTTGGTGAGCGGGTTAAAAACTCGCGTTTTTTGATCCCGGTTCTTTTGTTGATCACGGTTGTTATCGGCTCGATGTATCTGGGATACGCCACCGCAACCGAAGCTGCGGCTTTCGGGGTCATTGGCGGTTTGCTTCTGGCCGCAACACAAGGGTCGCTAAGCTGGAAGACCTTCAGCCAAAGCCTGATGGGGGCCACCCGCACTTCGGCGATGATCGCCCTGATCCTTGCCGGTGCGTCGTTCCTGTCGTTGTCGATGGGCTTTACCGGGCTGCCGCGTGGGCTGGCCGATCTGATCGCACAGATGGAGCTGTCCAAGTTCCAACTTCTGCTGGTTCTTTTGGTGTTTTATATCGTTCTGGGCATGTTCCTTGATGGGATCTCATCTGTGGTTTTGACCATGGCGGTGGTCGAACCGATGATCCGTCAGGCAGGCATTGACCTGATCTGGTTTGGCATCTTCATCGTCGTCGTTGTTGAAATGGCGCAGATTACCCCGCCCATCGGGTTCAACCTGTTTGTGCTGCAAGGCATGACCCATCACGAAATGGGCTTCATCGCGCGCGCCGCCTTCCCGATGTTCCTGATCATGATCGTCATGGTGTTCGTGCTGATAGTATTTCCTGAAATTGCCACCTGGCTGCCGGATAACATTCGAAAGGGGCCGGGGGGATAGAGCACCTCAGGGTTTAGATTTGGATCGCCGGGTCAAAAGCGGTTTCGAAACCGCTTTTCAAGGCGTTTCCAAACGCCTTTTCTCGCTGGGTATCAAAGGGAAGTGTTGCTAATCCTGCCAACAATGGCCGCTGCATCCAGCCCGAAACTGTCGCCCAGGCCGCCGTGAAACTGCTCCCAGTTCCCGGCAAAATCGCTGCGATATGCAACGACCACCTGAATACCCAGCCCAACCGCCTTTTCGATGGTTGAACGAAAGCCCTTGCCTTCGCTTTCACTTTCGCCAAACCGGTTGATGATCAGCACATCAATGCCCCCATTAAGGCTGCGCTCCAACCGGTCGGCGGCGATGGTGATCGCCTGCCAATCCAGATGGCATCCCTCGCTTTCGGCGCCCCGGTAATCCGAGATCACCATTTCCTGCCCGGTTGCCAGATCGCGCAGACGCATATCGGCACAAGAACAATCGCCAATTAACTCTCTGCGTGTCTGTATCAAACCAGCAACAGCCAGCCCGCTTGCCGTCAGAGAGCTGGCGACGTCTTCCAACAACAGATCAATCGGATCACCCTTGTCAAACAACACCCCAATCAATGGGGTGGGTGAGGTGTCTGTAATGTCAGGGTGTTCAGCCATAACGACCGCCTTTCGGCGACACTTTCCTCCCATATTGCACACTTGTAAAGGAGCGCTTTATCCCCAACGCACATCGCCCAGAAAAATATAGCCTGCCCCATAGATGGTTTTGATCAGGCGGGGGTTTTTGGGGTCCTCGCCCAGTTTGGTGCGCAGGCGGCTGATGCGCACGTCCATCGCCCGGTCAAAGCTTTCACCGGCCACGCCGCCAAGGCTTTCTTGCATCTGCTGGCGCGAGATCAGGCGTTTGGGGGCATTCAGAAACAGGCGCAGCACCTCGCCTTCTGCATGGGAAAAGGCGGTCTCAACGCCGTGTTCATCCTCCAACACATAGCGTTCAAAATGCGCAATCCAGCCGTTGAAAAAGGCCGTACCGCCGGTGTTTTCCGCAGGCTTTGACTTACGAAGGCGCGCACGCACCCGCGCCACCACCTCGGCCGGTTCAAACGGTTTGATGATGTAGTCATCGGCTCCCAGCTCCAGCCCCGTCACCCGGTCCTGCACCTGTGCGCGACCCGATATGATGATGATCGACGCGCCGCTTTCCAACGCCAGCCGATGCACCAACGTCAGCCCGTCCTTGTCGGGCAGGCCAAGGTCAACAAGGCAAACATCAGGAGAGGTGGACTTCAACGCCGCTTCAAACTCGGTGGCACGACCAAAGCTGATGGTGCGAAAGCCTGCTTCCTCCAATGCATCGGCCAGCATCGTGCGGATCTGCGGTTCGTCATCAAGAATGGTCACAAGCGGCTTGGTCATGGGCTCAGCTCCCGGGCCAGAAAGGCAGCAAGCTCGCCTTGGGTGAAGGGTTTTGCGATGACCGCGAATGCAGCCCCCGCCCGGCGTGGATCAGATGCAGGTAGCGAGGTCATCAAAAGCGCGGGCGCATTGTTACCCTCACTTTGCAGACGGGCAAGCAAAGCGTCGCCACTCATAGCGCCGTGCAGGTTGATGTCAGACAAGATCAGCCCGATACCGTCAATACCGGCCAGAAAAAGCGCCTCATCCGCACCCTCGGCCTCGATCACCTTATGGCCCAGAGCAATCAGCATTTCGCGTACATTTTCGCGAATTTCAGGCGTGTCCTCGACCAGCAGAACAAGCCGCGGGGCCGGGCTGGCATCCGCAAGGCGCAAGGGCAGGCGCAAGGTCACTTTACCGCCGCCCTGCACGGAATTTTCCAGCCGCACCTGACCGCCCGCCAGCTTTGCCTGATCGAAAACCATCGACAGGCCCAGCCCCGAGCCTTCGCCGCCCTTGGTGGTGTAAAACGGGTTCAGGGCGTGTTCCAGCGCGTCGGGGCTAAAGCCCGGGCCGCTGTCACCGACGGTCAGTTGCAGCCATGTTTCGCGGATTGGTCTGGCGTTTATTGTGACCCTTCCGGGGCCGGGGCCGATGGCATCGCGGGCGTTCAGGATCAGGTTCAGCACCATGTCCTGAATGGCTCCGGGGTCAAGCATCACCGGGTTGCTCAGACCGCTAACGGACAACACCAGATCAACGCCCGCGGGCAAGGTCGGCGTGGCTAGTGTTTCCAGTCCGTTCAACAACGTCGTTATGTCAGTTGGCTCAGGATGCATTTCGCGCCGCCCGGTGACCGATGCGATGCGGTCCAGAAGTACCCCGCCGCGCCGTGCAGCCCCGGTGGTGCCCTCGACCAGTTCTTGCGCTTGCCCGGGCAATCCCATCTGCCCAAGACGCGCTTGCATGCCAAGGATGATGGTCAACAGGTTGGAAAAATCATGCGCCAGCCCCGAGGTAAGCTGCGCCGCAAGTTCACGTTTGCGGGTTTGGTTCAGTGCTTCGCGCGCCTGTGCCTCTTCGGTGATGTCCATCGACAGAATATAGACACCACTGACGATGGCGCCCTGTTGATCGGGGGTTAGGGCCACCCTGATCCGGCGGCCCGTGCCTTCGTGATTGAACTCATGCACGCTTGCTTGCCCGCGGGTGGCCCCCTCGAGATATGGCAAGATCTTGGCGTAAGCCTCATCCCCAAGCGCCTCACGCGCATGCAGCCCGACGATGCTTTCGGGGCGTCCCGGAATGACCGCACCCAATTTGCGGTTTGAGAATGTATAGCACAGGTCAGGATCCAGCCGGGCAATGTGGGCAGGCATCATTTCGGTGGTCAGGCGGGTGCGACTTTCCATTTCCGCCAATTGCCGCGAGGTTTCTTCAAGTGCGGCATTGGTTGAGGCAAGCGCGCGGTTGGTCTGCGCCAGTTCTTCGGCGTGGGCCAGCACCTGTTCCGACAGTTCCTCTGAGCGGGCGCGCAGCAAGCCCTCCTGCCGCTTGATGCCGGTAATGTCGGTATAGACCGCGACCCAACCGCCCTGTGGCAAAGGGCTGCCTTCGACCGATATAACCCGGCCCGAGGCGCGGGTACGTTCCATATAATGCGGCTCGAACGTGCGGGCCTGATCGACACGCGCCTGCATGAAACTCTCGGGGTCGTCGACAATTCCGTATTCGCCCTGTTCGACAAGATAGCGGATGGTGTCAACGAAGGGCACGCCCGGTTTAATCAAAGCGTCGGGCAGGTCAAACATATCTTGAAAAGTCCGGTTAACCACCACCAACCGAAGGTCACTGTCATAGATCGACAGAGCCTGCTGGATCAGGTTTAACCCGGCCTGTGTCAGGGCCTCTATGTCAGTTCGGTTTGCCAAAACCTACCTCCTGACTTCAGCGCTAGCACCGGTTCGGGCATGATGGAAGCCCCGGCAGCCACGCTTTGCCCCTCGTAACAATTCGTTAGGATTGCGAAAAAGTGAGGAAAGCTTTGACCGGCAGAAATATATCGTCAGGGTGTAATGACCGAGAATCGCATGTGCGATCCGTCAGGTTGGGAGGAAAAGATTTGGCTGAGGAATTAGCGGCTGCGGGCGAGTACGCCTCCATCCCGGCACTTCTGGCGCGCAATGTGCGCGAATTTGGCAATGCTCCAGCTTACCGCGAAAAAGAATTTGGTATCTGGCAATGCTGGACATGGGCCGAAACCGCCGAGGAAGTGCGCAATCTGGCGCTGGGCCTTTTGGCGCTGGGCATCGAACGCGGCGACCATGTGGCCATTATCGGCCGCAATCGCCCGGCGCATTACTGGGCTATGGTGGCAGCACAAATGTGCGGCGCGGTGCCTGTACCGCTCTATCAGGACGCTGTGGCGGAAGAGATGGCTTATGTGCTGGATCACTGCCACGCGCGTTTCGTGGTCTGCGGTGATCAGGAACAGGTCGATAAGGTGATCGAGGTTCAGGACGAAATCCACCATATCGAACATGTGATTTATTACGACAAGCGCGGTATGCGCAAATACGACCACGAGCATCTCAACTGGTACCACGACATTCAAGAAGAGGGCCGGGCGGCCCATCACCGGCTGGAACAAGAACTCGACACCCGCATTGCCGAACTTGATTATGACAGCACCTGCGTCATGCTTTACACCTCGGGCACGACAGGGCGGCCCAAGGGCGTGGTCCTGTCGAACCGCAACATCGTCGAAAGCGCAATCAATTCGGCCGAGTTTGACCACCTGCGTCGTGATGACGATATTCTGGCATATCTGCCGATGGCCTGGGTCGGGGATTTCATTTTCTCGCTTGGCCAGGCCTACTGGGTCGGCTTTTGTACCAATTGCCCCGAAAGCGCCGACACGATGATGACCGATCTGCGCGAAATCGGCCCGACATATTATTTCGCCCCGCCGCGCGTTTTTGAGACCCAGTTGACCTCTGTGATGATCCGAATGGAGGATGCCGGGCGGTTCAAGAAACGCATGTTCGATTACTTCATGGCTCACGCCAAGAAGGTCGGCCCGGCCATTTTGGACGGCAAGTCCGTCGGTGGATGGGACAAGCTCAAGTATAAACTGGGCGAGCTTTTCGTCTACGGCCCCTTAAAAAACACCCTTGGATTCAGCCGGGTGCGCATCGGCTATACTGCTGGCGAAGCGATTGGCCCTGAGATTTTTGAGTTCTACCGTTCGCTTGGGATCAACCTCAAGCAACTTTATGGCCAGACCGAGGCGACGGTGTTCATCACCGTGCAGCCTGACGGCGAAGTACGCGCCGATACGGTCGGGGTTCCCGCACCCGGCGTTGAACTGCGCATTGATGACACGGGCGAGATTTTCTATCGCTCCCCCGGCACTTTCGTTGAATACTTCAATAACCCCGAAAGCACCGCGTCGACCAAGGATCCCGAAGGCTGGGTGGCAACCGGCGACGCTGGCTTTATCGAGGAGAAAAGCGGCCACCTGCGCATCATTGATCGCGCAAAAGACGTGGGCAAAATGGCGGATGGCTCCCTGTTCGCGCCCAAATACGTGGAAAACAAACTTAAGTTTTACCCTGATATCCTCGAGGCCGTGGTTTTCGGGGACGGGCGCAGCATGTGCACCGCCTTTATCAACATCGACCTCACCGCCATCGGCAACTGGGCCGAACGCAACAATATCGCTTACGCCTCCTATCAGGAACTGGCGGGCACCCGGATGTTTACTCGACCATTCAGGCGCATGTGGAAGAGATCAATAAATCCGTCGCAGATGACGAGATGCTGTCGGGTTGCCAGATCCACCGCTTTTTGATCCTGCACAAGGAACTTGACGCCGATGACGGTGAAATGACCCGCACACGCAAAGTGCGCCGGGTGGTGGTCGAAGACAAGTTTGCCGACCTCATCACCGCGCTCTATGACGGCTCGTCCGAGCAATATACCGAAACCGAAGTGACCTATGAAGATGGCCGCAAGGGCAAGATCACCGCAACGCTGGAAATCCGCGATGCTGCGGTGGTGGAAGTAAAGCAAAGGGTGGCGGCAGAATGAACGAGACAGGGGAAAGCTA
>JAAEUB010000187.1 GCA_024227755.1 Paracoccaceae bacterium
GGGCCTGATCCGATGATCAGGACTTTTGTATGGCGTGTAGTATCAGACATGGGTTTTCCCCTGAAAAGTTATGTTGCCTTCGATATAGGCTGCCGGGACGCGCACGAAAACCCCCTGCGACATGCTGTGTGGGGCAAGTCTACGTGAAAAAGAATATTGCGCGGGCACGAAATAATATTGCGCATCGCTGCGTGAGGGAATAAGTTTCGCGCAACTTCCGGAAGGACCTTCAATGCCGATGAGCAAACTTGACCAGATCGACCGCATGATATTGGCCGAGTTACAGGCGGACGGGCGCATGACCAATGTTGAATTGGCGCGGCGCGTCGGAATAAGCGCACCGCCTTGCCTGCGTCGGGTGCGCACGCTTGAAGATAGCGGACTGATCCGTGGTTATCATGCTGACGTGGATGCGCGTGCCTTGGGTTTTGAGGTTCAGGTGTTTGCAATGGTTGGGCTGACCTCTCAGGCCGAGGTGGATCTGTCGGCGTTTGAGGCACAGTGTCGTGACTGGCCGTTGGTGCGCGAATGTCACATGCTGAACGGCGAAGTTGATTTTATCCTGAAATGTGTCGCCCCCGACCTGTCGTCGTTCCAAAGCTTTCTGACCGAGGAATTGACGGCAGCGGACAATGTGGCCAGCGTTAAAACATCGCTGGTGATCCGCGATGCCAAGGATGAACCCGGGGTACCGTTTGAGGTATTGGAAGCGCGCCTGAGCGAAGAGGCCTGAGTGGTCTCGCTCACCCGGCGTAAATGCCGGGGCTAAGCGGCGCGCGCGCGCCTGCTGCTGGCAGTTTTGAACTTCTTACGACACTCTGTTCGCGCCCATGGCAGGGGCGCTGCGTCGACATCAGCTTCGATTATCCATTTCATCCAACGGCGATTACTCTTCATACCAAACCTCAATTCATTGCATTGCTTGACATCACATTAACAAGTGAATGGGGCAGGTCTTTGGCCTTGGCCCGCTTTTGTTTGACTTTTGGGGTTTTAGGCCGTGGTTGGGAGGGAATGCGTAAGTGACTGGTAATAAACGGATAATATGCGTCTGTTCGACTAAAATACAACAAATTGCGACGGAAATCTGGCGCGTATTTGCCTAATCTGCCGCTTTCACAGTCTAATTGATGCTATCAAACGTCCGTAATCTGCTTCTTTTTCATGCACACTTCGGCGATAGGAAAAGAATCGGTTTTCGTCGTGGTAGGTACAATGTCCGGTCCATTCCACCCGCCCCAACCCTGCGCGCGTCAGTACCTGTAGTCCGAAGGTGGGCAAATTGAACATCAGACGGTCGCCCTTACCTGCATTGAAAAAGCGGCCATGATCCGGGTCTGCATCCAGAAATGTCTGACGAAATTCCGGGCCGACCTCATAGGCGGATTGAGAGATGCAGGGGCCGATTACAGCGGCGATGTTTTTGCGCTGCGCCCCCAGCTCCTCCATCGCCATTATGGTTGCTTCAAGCACCCCGCCCAGTGCACCCTTCCAGCCAGCATGGGCCGCGCCGATTACGCCGGCGCTGACATCAGCGAACAACACCGGCTGGCAATCAGCGGTCAGGGTGGAAATGGCCAGGCCGGGTGTGGTTGTCACGAAAGCGTCGGCGCGCGGGCGCGGTTTATCCAGTGGTTCAGTAACGTGAACAACATCCGCCGAATGAACCTGATGCAGGGTTAAAAGCGCCTCGGGCGAAACCCGCATTGCTTCGGCCACACGGGCGCGGTTGATTGCAACCATTTCTGCCTGATCGTCCGAGCCGGGCCCGCAATTGAGCCCCTTATAGACGCCGGACGACGCGCCGCCGCGCCGGGTGAAAAAGCCGTGGCGCAGGGGGGCAAGAGCCTCTGAGGTGATAATCTCAAGTGTCATGTATCGTTCCGGCGATGGGCGGGGCACCTTCGGGGGTCAACCCCAGTACTTTGAACAGGGTTCCCATTTCTGACCTATGCGTCAAGCGCCGATGTGCCGCGATATGCGCCTCAAGTGCGCTACTTTCCAGCCGAGTGGCCAGGGCGCGGGCGCGGTCAGATATGCCAAGACGCTCAAGAAAAACCCCCTGCGGTGTCAGGCGCGACGGGGTCAGCGGGGCGGCGACCATTGCCAAAGCCTCAAAATCCACATGCGCGGTCAGGTCGGCATTGCCGGGTTCGGCCAAAGGGTCGGTATGTGCGTGTCCGGCAAGTGCCTGAAATGTGTCACCAAGACTGCGCCAGTCGCCGTAATCCACCAGTAAAGCCGCCCCGCCATGCGTGCTGATCCGGTCGGTCACATCGCTTAAAATGGCGGTGCCTTGCGGGCAAATCTCGACCAGATCACCCTCGCGCGTATCTTCCAGCCGGTGCTGTAAAGCCGTGACGGGTCCCGGAGGTCCCAGACCGAATGTCAGCACCTGATCGGTCACTCCGACCAGACGCTCGCTCCAACCAGCACCGGTGCGGATGAACTGGCGGATGGGGAGAGCGTCAAAAAACTCGTTCGCAATAAGAAAAAGCGGTGCATCCGGCAGGTCGCTGACCATGCCCGCCCAATGGGCCTCATATCCCTTTAACGCCCGTCCTTGTGCCGTTTGCAGGACCGCTGAAGCCTCAACCAGCCAAATATCCATTGCCGCGTGAAACCCCGCCACCCCTTTGGTTGCGCGCAGGATGTCGGCCATCAATGTGCCGCGCCCCGGCCCCAGCTCGGCCAATGTGAACGATGCAGGCGCGCCTTGATCGAGCCACGCCTGTGCCATTGCCAATCCGATAAGTTCGCCAAACATCTGGCTGATTTCAGGCGCGGTGGTGAAATCCCCGGCCACGCCCAACGGGTCGCGGGTGGTGTAATAGCCGTGATTGGGATTAAGCAGGCACTCAGCCATGTACTCAGCGACCGATATTGGCCCGGTTTGTTCAATCCGGGCAAACAGTGCCTTGGACAATGCGGTCATGTGCGCCGCCGTGCCCAAATCAGGACGATGGTGCCGATCACAACCATCGGCAGCGACAAAAGCTGACCTTGGGTGATGCCCAGATCACCCAGACGGATCACATGCCCCCAAGGATTATCAGGTGAAATGAACTGAGCATCGGCCTGACGGAAGAACTCAATTGCAAGGCGCGCCAGCCCGTAACCCAGAAAAAACACCCCGGTCAAAGCGCCAGGGCGTTTTAGCCAACCGCTGCGCCATGCCAGATGCAAAAGGATAGCCCCCAGAAAGATGCCTTCCAGCAGGGCTTCATAGAGCTGGCTGGGATGGCGTGCGCAGGGGCTGGCAAAGCCTGGGCAATACTGCGCAGCTTCGCCTGGAAAGATCACGCCCCAGGGCATTTCTGTTGGCCGGCCCCAAAGCTCGGCATTGATGAAATTGGCGATGCGCACAAGGAAAAGCGCCGGAGGTGTGGCAATGGCCAGAAGGTCGGCGATTGAAGCGGTGGCAAGGCCGTGGCGGCGGCTAAACAGCCATACCGCCGCGATGACCCCAAGAAATCCACCATGAAATGACATGCCGCCGGTCCAGACCATCGGGATTTCAGAGGGATGGCTTAGATAGTATCCGGGTTGATAAAACAGCACATATCCCAGCCGCCCACCGGCGATAATGCCGATGACTATCCATGTAACCATATCCTCAAGCTGTGCGCGGTTCATCGGCGGGCTTTCACCGCGCCACAAAGCGATTGCGCCAATTGCCCGGCGGATGATCCACCAGCCGATGACAATGCCGACAATATACCCCAACGCGTACCATCGCAGGGCAAGATGCAGGCCAAAAACATCGAACGCGAATAACTCGCGACCTATATCGGGAAAGGGGATGCCGGTGCTCATGGCCCTTTCGAACCCGCTAAAGGCACGAAGTCAACCTTGAGAATCGCACCCACCCGGCCCATATAGGAAATAGTGGTTTAATGGAGGCCGAGGATGGCAACGGGTAATAAAGTACTGGACGATCTTTCTCAGATAATGACCAACGCAATGGGTGTGGCCCAGGGTGCTAAGGACGAGGCGGAGACGGCCATGAAAAGCTGGATCGACCGCTGGCTGGCCGACCGGGATTTTGTCAGCCGCGATGAGTTCGACGCCGTGCGCCTGATGGCGCAGAAGGCGCGCGAGGAAAATGAAGCGCTGAAGGCTCGGCTTGATACGCTGGAAGCGGCGGCGGATAAGCCAGCCAAAAAACCAGCGCGTAAGGCGGCTGCGAAGAAAATCTAACGGATACGCAAAACATAAGTGGCCGGGTGGAGTTTTGAGTATTCATTCGAGGCGGGATGCCATGCCAGGTGCCCCGCCTTATCGTCGCCATGAAAATGTGAAATTGCCATCTT
Source organism: Paracoccaceae bacterium (assembly GCA_024227755.1). Lineage (GTDB taxonomy): Bacteria > Pseudomonadota > Alphaproteobacteria > Rhodobacterales > Rhodobacteraceae > JAAEUB01. The sequence goes on from JAAEUB010000187.1 coordinate 4,314, forward strand.
GAGATTTGCAACCATTGGTATGGGAAGTTCTCCGCGCCAGTTTCGGATAGGCACAAAGATGCGCTTTTTACACTTTCAAACCCTTATGGTGATATTGTTCACCGCCATGACGCCCCAGCAATCTATCGCGGCATCCTGTGCGGTGCCTTCGAACTCAAGCGCGCTGCTTGGGGCGGTTGGGCCATTGTTGGAACGCGCCCGGCGTGGTGTCGGGTCAGGAGAAGTCTTGCGTAACACAATGCTGGACACGGCAGCTCAGGAACAGGCGTGCTATGTGGCGCGCAAGGGGCTCAATCAGGCAGCGCCACATAATGGGTCGGGTGGGTCGAGTGTTACGAAGCGGGTTAAACGCGCTGGTTACCGGTCCTGCCTGACCGCTGAAAACCTTGGGGTTAACTTCAATTCGGCCGAGGCTGTGATGCGGGCGTGGATGAATTCCCCAGGACACCGAAGTAATATCGCCCTGAAAGGAGTGCGGGAATATGGGGTGGGGTTGGCCATGCTGGGGCAGCAACCTGTCTGGGTTTTGGTGCTGGCCAAGCCCTGCTAAGGCAGGTTTTCGGGAAGCTATTTGAGTATTGGAGGCTTGTTCGGGTCTGAACCAGGGGGAGCGATTTGCACTTTTTCCGGTTTCGGCGCTGTGGGCGGGGCGGGCAACGGAATATCGGTTCCAACTTCGGCAAGGATGCGTGCGTCATCGCTGTCTTGCCTGACGAATACGACATCAAGGGGCTGATCCTCAAATCCCGAAAACACCAATGCTTCGCTGGCAGCGCGGGCTAGGGCCGGGTGTGCTTCGTCTGGTGCGTTAATAAACCCCAGCAACGTGGTTTCAGACCCATCCTCACCTTGCGTACTGGCCAACAGGGCATTCCTTGCCAGCCCCCCGGCAAATCGCAACTTGTCGGTCAGAATGGGAATCAGCGCGGCCGCCCTTGGGTCCAATCCGGTGATGGTCCCGATCTGCTTACTGCTTTGCATCGGTGCGCCCGCCAGAGCCTCTTGCAGCCAGTCCATTGCCTCAGGCGGGATCAGGATCGAAGACGATGCCACGCCAAGGTTTAATCCGATACCAATCTTCCGCCCCGCCAGCATGCCTGCAATCACCCGCCCAGGCAGGGCAGCATATGGTGCTGCGGTTTTTGTGAAATCCGACAGCCGTTCCTCACGGTCAAAAACCAGCGCGTAACGCATATCGTCAAGCTCCAGAATATCTGGCGAAATGGAATCTGACCCGGCCTCGTCTGTGAGCAGGACAAATAACTCCGTGTCAGCCAGAGCGCCGTAAAAACCCAGCCGGGCAGTGTCATCCGCAAGATCGACCAGCATCAGGCCATGCGCTTGGTCGAGCGGGGTTTCTTCGGTCATGCCAGCACCTCTTTCACACAATGACGCAAAGCAGGTAAAAGCTGCGCATCAAACCATGGGTTTTTCTGCAACCAGCCAGTATTGCGCCACGACGGGTGAGGCAAGGGAAAGACGTTCGGGGCGTGGTTTTGCCGGCCTGCAACAGTCTCGGTCACACCCGCGCGCGTATCCATGTGCCATTTCTGGGCATAGCCGCCAATAAGCAGGGTCAGGTGGGCATGACCGATATGGTCGCGAACCTTTGCAGCCCAGGTTTTGGCGCAGACAGGTGGCGGTGGCAGGTCAGCACCCTTGGCATTGTATCCCGGAAAGCAAAAGGCCATCGGGACGATGGCGACGCGGCTTCGGTCGTAAAAAGCAGCGCGGCCCACACCCAACCAATCACGCAGGCGGTCGCCCGACGGGTCGTCAAAAGGAATGCCGGATCTGTGCACACGCGCCCCCGGTGCCTGGCCGATTATTACCACACGAACACCGGGGCGAAACCAAAGAACGGGGCGCGGCGAATGGGCGGTGGCGGTGGCCGCGAAACGGTCGGCACACAGACGGCACAAGGAGATTTCGGTATTCAGATCCGGCATAGCCGCAGGGTAGGGATGGCGGGCAGTGACCACAAGGCAGGGTATATTTCGAGAAATATCGAAATAACGCTTGCGAACGATAATCATTTCGATAATACTAGAAATATGAAACACGAATCACCAAACCCCGCCTGCCTGCCGGTTGAAATCGCTGCCTCGCGTTTTGCCGCCCTTGGGTCCGAGCAACGTCTGGACGTTCTGCGCCATCTGGTGCGCGCCGGGCCTGAAGGATTAACCATTGGTGCGCTTGGGCAGAAAACCGGAATTACCGGATCAACCCTGACGCATCATATGAAAATTCTTGCCGGCGCCGGGTTGGTAGCTCAGGAAAAACAGGGCCGCTCAATCATTTGCGTGGCAGCGGAATATGACGTGATGCAAGCGCTCTCGGATTACTTACTTAACGAATGTTGCGCAGACAGCTGCGCCCCGCATGAAGGATACAGACATGGCTGAAACAACGCAAAACCCGTCCCGCCGCTGGAGGCCCGATGGCGCTTGGGTGGCAATAGTTTTGATTCCGCTTGTCCTGATGATCTTAGCACCGGACGAGGTGTGGCCGACCCTGACATTCGCGGCCGCCGCCATTGGACATACCGGTATTTTCATCATTTTTGCGGTGCTGGCCGTGGCCTATATGAAGGCCACCGGTGCCGAGACATTGCTGGCACGCGCTTTTGAGGGGCGCGAAGTGCGGATGATTTTTCTGGCGGCGTTGATGGGTGGCATATCGCCGTTTTGTTCATGCGAAGTGATCCCGTTTATCGCGGCCCTTCTGGCGGTTGGCGCGCCCCTTTCGGCGGTCATGGCGTTTTGGCTGGCTTCGCCCCTGATGGACCCGGCGATGTTCTTGATCACTGCCGGCACGCTGGGCATGCCCTTTGCCATCGCCAAAACGCTGGCGGCGGTAGGGCTGGGGCTGTTTGGCGGTTTCACGGTTAAGGTTATGGCGCGTTCGGTGGTTTTTGCCGATCCGTTAAAGAATACGCCGGTTTCCGAGTGTAGCGGCTCAACCTGCGGGGCCGGGGGTAAACCGTTTTCCGGTGAGGTAAACTGGTCTTTCTGGGGCGAAAAAACCCGGCGCACAATTTTTCGCGAGACGACGTTCGACAACGCTCTGTTCCTAGGGAAATGGCTACTATTGGCCTACCTGATCGAGGCTTTGATGCTGCGCTATATTCCGGCCGATATGGTGGCGCAGGTTTTGGGCGGTGAAGGTATTGGCCCGATCGTGCTTGGGGCAATTGTCGGAGCACCTGCATACCTTAACGGCTATGCTGCAGTGCCGATGGTATCGGCGCTTTTGGATCAGGGCATGTCAAACGGGGCCGCAATGTCGTTTGTTCTTGCCGGTGGGGTCAGCTGCATCCCCGCTGCTCTGGCGGTCTGGGCTTTGGTCAAACCCAGGGTTTTTGCCGCTTATCTTGGCATCGCCATGCTGGGGGCGGTGGTCGCCGGGGTGACGTGGAATACGGTGTCTGTACTGGTGTGATAACGCCCGGGCCTTTAGGCCGCATAGACCACGACCAGCGTCACGCCCAGTAGAATTGCCAACCAAAGCACCATCGACCCGGTTGGCCAGATATGTGCGATGCGCCCTTCTGGCCCATGGCTTCGGTAAAAACCCGCGATTGCCGCCCGAATCTGCCCTGCGAAAAGTCCGCCAACCGCGCCCCAGATGGCTGAAACCAGACCTGATATCCGCGCCAAAACCCAGGGTCCTGCCTTACGGTAACTCCAGTCGGTATCAAGGTTTACCGCACGGATCTCTGGCGGATGGATTCCGGTGCGCATCAGAACCGCGAAAGCCAAAAGGGCAAACAGTAGCAATTGCAGTTGGCCGACGACATGACCGCCAGAATAGGGATGGAAATCGACCGGATAGGGCAAGATTGCATAAAGCGGTGCCGGGTAAACGCCGATCAGGATGCACAGGGCGGCGGTGATGCCCATCGCCAGTAACATATGGGTCGGGGCCTCCTTTGGTCTCAACCCACTATCGTGGGCAAAAAATGTAAAGAAGGGGATCTTGATACCTGAATGCGACAGCACCCCGGCTGAGGCAAAAACCAAAGCAGCCCAAACCCATGTGTAATGCGCGCTTGCCGCCTCATCCAACACCAACGCCTTGGTGACGAAGCCCGAAAACAGCGGAAAGGCCGAGATTGATGCCGCCCCCACAAGGCAAAACATCGCGGTTTTCGGCATGGTGCGATATAGCCCGCCAAGTTCGGAGGCTTTCGAAGTGCCGGTTCGAAAGAGCACCGCACCAACCGACATGAACAACAGTGCTTTATAAAGAATATGGGCGAAAGCATGCGCCGCGGTGCCATTGAGCGCCATCTCTGTGCCAATCCCGATACCCACCACCATGAAACCGAGTTGATTATTAAGGCTATAGGCCAGCACCCGGCGTAAATCGTTTTCGATCTCGGCGAAAAAGATTGGGAAAAGCGTCATAACCACGCCGATATAGATCAGGATTTCTGTGCCTGCAAACCCCCGCGCCAGAGCATAAATCGCCAGCTTTGTCGTGAAGGCCGAAAGAATTACCGTACCGGTTACCGTGGCCGCCGGATAGCTGTCCTGAAGCCAGTTATGCAGAAGGGGAAAGGCGGATTTTATGCCGAAAGAAAGGAAAATCAGCCAGGTGCCGGGGCTGCCAAGCGTCATGGTCTCAAAGGCCAGTGAACCGGTTTCACGATAATAAAGCGCAGCCCCTGCGATCAAGATCACGCCCGAGCCGATCTGTACGATCAGGTAGCGCATACCGGTGTGATAGGCGCCCTCGGTGCGCCGTGCCCAGATCAGAAACACCGACGCTATTGCCGTGCCCTCCCAGTAGAAGAACAGGGTGATCAGATCACCCGCAAATACAGCGCCAATCGCCGCGCCTGCATAAAGTAAAGCCGCCACCTGCTGGACCGCGTCGCGGACATGCCACGCATAGAGGTTGCCAAGAAAAGCCGCGAGCGTGAAGATCAGGGCAAATACCCGTGCCAGTCGGTCGACCCGCATCAATTCCAGTTCAAGCCCGAAGAACGTCACCTGCCACAGCCCGCCTTCGGGCAGGCTCCAGACCTGCCAGGCGGCGGCGATAGGGATAGCCAGAAGCAGACCCGCGCGCAGTCGGCCCTGCGGCAGGGCTAGCAGTGCCAGCGCGCCTGCGAAGAACAGGAAGGCAGTGGGAAAGACTTCACTCATCATGGTCAAGCCTTTCGAGTTGGTCTGCGGGATATTCTTCGCGGTCAATCGCCTTGTCGCCGTAATAATCCTCAGGTCGTTTGATCAACACTCGCAAGCCCTTGGCAGCTAGGATTAAACCGGTGAACATGAAAAACCCGTACAAGGCGTAAAAACCGCCGAAGTTTTCCACATCAAAATGCCCGTGCATATCAACCAAGAACCCGGCGGCAAATACCACCGTGCAGGCCGCTGCCAGCCCCCAGAAAATTTTGGTAGCCGAGCCAGGTTTGTTGACCCACAGCAGCGCGCGCCCAAGGGCGGGGAAGTTTGAGGTATCTTCATCGTGGTTGCTCATCATCCCCTCCTTACTTTGTTACCAGCGGCATCAGAAATTCCTGTACCGCACCAGCATAGAAAAACAATATCAGACAGCCCAAAGCGGTGGCGGCGGGCGGCAGCCAGACCAGCGCGCCAGCTTCTGACCAATTCTTTGGGTCATCCCCGGTATCTTCCCCGGACTTCAGGAAAAACCCCCGCCCGACGATAGGCAGCAAATAGGCAACATTTAAAAGCGAGCTTGCCATCAGCACCCCGATCATCACCCATTCGCCGGTATCAGCGGCCCCAAGAACCAGCAGCCATTTCGACCATGAGCCGCCCAGCGGTGGCAGGCCGATGATGGAAAGTGCCCCCACCAGAAAGGCCAGATAGGTCACCGGCATCACCCGGCCCAGCCCGTTCATCTGGCTGATCTCGGTCTTGTGGGTGGCGACGTAAATGGACCCTGCGGCCATGAAAAGGGTGATCTTGCCCAACGCGTGTGCGGCGATATGCAAGCCGCCGCCAAGCACTCCCATTGAGGTTGCCAGTGCCATGCCAAGGGTGATGTAGCTAAGCTGCGATATGGTTGAATATGCCAGCCGCGCCTTTAAGTTATCCTTGGTCATGGCGACAATCGATGCGGCGATGATCGAGAATGCAGCCAGCCACATCAGCCACTCACTGGCACCGGTTGCAGCTAGAAAGTCGATGCCGAAAATGTAGATGCCGACCTTGAGCATGGTGAAGACACCGGCTTTGACCACTGCAACAGCGTGCAGCAAGGCCGAAACCGGGGTCGGGGCGACCATGGCCGCTGGCAGCCAGCGGTGAAATGGCATCAAAGCTGCCTTGCCGATACCAAAGGCGTAGAGCGCCAGCAATATGGGCACCAGAATGCCCGAAACATGCCCCTCTAATATCCCGCCCTTGGTGAAATCCAGCGTACCGGTTAGAGTCCACGTCCAGATGATGGCGACCAGTTGCAGACCTATGGAGGTGCCGATGAGAACGCCCAGGTAGGTGCGCGCACCACGAATGGCTTCGGGTGTGCCCTTGTGGGCCACCAATGGGTATGTCGAAAGTGTCAGGATCTCGTAAAACAGGAACAAGGTGAACATGTTAGCCGAAAATGCCAACCCCATGACGGATGACATCGCCAGCGAGAAAGCGGCGAAGAAACGGGCGTGATGCGCCTCATTATTGCCGCGCATATAGCCAATGCCGTAAATGTGGGTGACAATCCACAGCCCCGAGGCGACGATAGCAAAGAGCAGCCCCAGTGGCTCAACATTAAAGGCCACATCCAGGCCCGGCATGACCTCAAACAATGTCACCGGCTCGGTTGTGGCATTACCGGTCAGGCTCAGGATTGCCAGCACGCAACTGAACGTGGCCATTGCCGCGATCAGGGTGAGCGTGTCGCGCAGGTTGGGCGAGTTGCGAAAAACAATGTTGCCGAGCGTCGCCGCAGCCGGGATCAATATGGTGGCGAAGATCAAGGTGTTTATGTCCATGCGACCCTCGCTTTACCGGCGTTGCGAATTGCAGCCGGGAAGCCGCTTCGAAGCGGCTTCTCACGCGGTTTTGAAACCGCGTCGCAAGGCGTTTCGAAACGCCTTGTCAGCGCCAGAATTCCGAGGATGAAAAAGAATTGCTGATGCATCCTCAGTGCTCCACCGTCAAAGGTAAAGGGCCAGCGAAAAGCCCTTCGGCCGCTGCCTGAGCCGCCGACAAGGTCACGTCCGTTGCCAAACCGAAATATACACAGGCCGCCGCCATGATCCAGATCGGCACTATCATTGTCAGGGGTGCTTCACGCCTGTCCACATCATCCTGCGGCGGTTTCAGAAACACAACCTCGACCCCGCGCCAGACATAGATAACCGCCAGCAAGGATGATGCCACCACCAACAGGGCGATCCACCATGCGCCGCTTTCCAAAGCAGCCTGCACCAATATCCATTTTGAAATGAAACCAGCGGTTCCCGGCACGCCGATCAGGCTTAGCCCCCCGACTACTGCCGCCGCCGACGTCCAAGGCATTATCCGCCCCATACCCTCAAGATTCGCATAAAAGGATCCACCTGAACGCAGGACATATGCGCCAACCACCATAAACAGCGTTGCTTTGGTGATGGCATGATTGAACAGGTGGATAATGGCCGCCGTAAGCCCGGTTTCGCTTAAAAGCCCGATGCCCAGCAACATATAGCCGATCTGGGCGATCGAACTGTAGGCCAGCATCTTTTTAAAGTCGTTTTGAAAGATCGCAATGAAGGATCCCGCGAACATGCCCAGTATCGCTAGCGGTAGGATTATCAGATGGAGGATCGCCGCCTCATAGGTATACCCCGGCTGGAATACCGAAAACATAAACCGCATAAGCACATAAACCGCGACCTTGGTGGCAGTTGCCGCAAGAAAAGCAGAAACCGCGCTGGGCGCATAGGTATAGGCGTTGGGCAGCCACAGATGCAGCGGATAAATGGCGACCTTCAAACCGATGCCAACGACAACGAAAGCAAACCCCGCATGGATGGTCCGGTTACCTTGCGCGTCCGCTATGCGCTCGGCCAGATCAGCCATATTCAGGGTGCCGGTGGCCATATAAAGAAAGCCGATGCCGATGACATAAAAGGTGGCACCGATCGTGCCCATGACAAGGTAGTTGAAAGCGGTAGTCAAAGCGCGCTTGTCTTTGTATGCCCCAAGCGCAATCAGAACATATGTGGACAGGGATGAAATCTCTAAAAATACGAACAAGTTGAACGCATCCCCGGTAACTGCCACCCCCAAAAGCCCAGAAAAAGCCAGAAGGAACAGGGCATAAAACAGCGCGATATGGCGCTCGGGTAACTCGGCGCGAATGCTGGCGCGGGTGTAGGGCAGTAGCACCGTGGCAATAGCGCTGATAATCAGCAACACAAAGGCGTTGGCGGCATCAACCCGGTATTCGATGCCCAACGGAGGTGCCCAGCCACCCAGATGATAAGACAAAACATCGCCGTCCCCGACCTGCATGAGCAACTGAGCAGACACGACGAAGGAACCTATGGCAGCGATGAAAGCCAGCGGCCAAGCTAAACGGTTCCTGCCAATCAGCACCACAAGGGGGGCTGCCAGAAAGGGGATCAAAACCACCAGCACCGGCAGGTGATCTGTCAGGCTCAGAGCCACGTGTTGCACGCCTTCTGTGGCCATTATTCGCCCCCGCCCATGACTTCGCCGAACTCGCGGATTTCGCGGGTGGCTTTTTCCAGCTCGATCTTCTGGATAAGCCCTTCTTCTATCGTGTGGTATTCCTCGCGGATGCGCACGATCAACGCCAGTCCCAGCGCGGTGGTGGCAATGCCAACGACAATGGCGGTCAGGATCAGGACATGCGGCAAGGGGTTAGAGTAAACCACGTCAGGGTCGATCTGCATATCGATTGGGAATATGGGAGCGGTGCCGCCTGTGACTTTGCCCATCGAAATATAGAGCATGAAAACCGAAGTCTGGAACATATTCAGCCCGACGATCTTTTTCACCAGGTTGCCTTTGGCAACGACGATATAAAGCCCGGTCATCATCAAGAGGGTAAACAGCCAGTAATTCAGGTGGCCGATGATGAACGGCAGGGTAAACTGATCCATCACCACTCCTCGTCGCTGATCATTGGTGTTCGTCCGACAAAGGCATAGTGGATGGAGACCATGACTGCGGTAACGGTAATGCCGACGCCTGCCTCGACCAGCAATATGCCCCAGTGCTGGCCATGCTCCGGGTGATCTGGGCTGAGGGCACCGTAATCCAGAAAGGCATAGCCCGTCAGCATGCTGTAAACCCCGGTTCCGGCATAGATCAGCACGCCCAAGGCGACCAGTTTATGCACCAGCCAGGGCGGAAAAACCTGCTGTACCTGGCCAACAGAAAAAACCAAACCGTAAAGGATGAACGCCACCGCCATGATCACCCCGGCCTGGAAACCGCCGCCGGGGGAGTAATCACCGTGAAACTGCACATAAAGTGCAAATAGCATAATCATGCCGACCAACAGCTTGGTAATAACCCGTAAGATCAGGTGGTGTCGCATCAGCCATCCTCCTCCCGGTCCTCAATTGATCCATCCCGGCGGCGCCGTCTGCGCAGGCCGGAAAGTAGCACCATGACGCCAATTCCCGCGGCAAAGACCACCGCAGTTTCCCCCATCGTGTCATAGCCACGATAGCTGGCCAAAATGGCGGTGACCACGTTGGGCACGCCGATCTCATGCGGACTGCGTGCCAGATAATCCGGTCCCACATGCTGGTGTACGGGCGCTGACGGATCGCCAAAGTTGGGCATGTCCAGTGTGCCGTAAATAATTGCAGCCCCGGTGACTATGACAACAAAAAGCGGCAGGAATGGTGAATGCTCTGCATGGCGCTCAAATCTTGTGGTCAAAGCCAATGTGCCCAACAACAGGACGGTCGAAATACCTCCGCCCACGGCAGCCTCGGTAAAGGCCACGTCAACCGCGTCGAGGGTAACGAATAACAGCGCAGACAACAGGCTGAACGCGCCCGACAGCATTGCCACGGCAAACAGCGAACGGGTGCGTACAACCGCAATAGCATTGACCACCAGCAGGGTGAAAAGCGCTATGTCTATAAAGGTTTCTATGCGCCCGGATCCTTCGCACCATCAGGTTCAATTGCCTGAGCTGTGTCCTTGTTCCTCAGTTCAGCCCCAGTCAGGCCTTCGGCCTCTTTCGGTCTTAGTCCTGAAACCAGGGCAGCATTCGCAGTGGCGTGGGTGGATGTGGGACCGGTGAGAAAAAGGAAAGCACCGATAATGGCCAGCTTGACTGCCACCAAAGAAAATCCTGCCTGCAAAGCCATGCCCAGAAACAACAGGATCATTCCGGCACTATCCGATACAGAGGCCGCGTGCAGTCGTGCCCAGAAATCTGGAAAGCGTACGGTTCCAATCGCTCCGACAAGAACGAAAAAGGCGCCGGCGAGGATCAAAATCCAGCTCAAAACTTCCTGCAAGGTGACCAAAATGCTCATTTGCCCCCCGAGTCTTTCGCACGTTTGCGTATTTTCGGCAGCTTGATGCGCCGCGAAGCTGACTTGCGCTTGCGAATAGGCGTGCGCCCGACATCGCCAATAGCGCGGTAGCGGAAAAACTTCAGGATCGCGACCGTGGCGACAAAGTTGATCAGGGCATATAACAGCGCGATATCCAGAAAATCCGGCCGCCCGGTCAGAAAACCCAGGATGCCAATGAATACCACCGTATGGGTGCCAAAAAGGTTTACCGCCAGCACCCGGTCATAAAGTGTCGGTCCGGCAAACAGCCGGTAAAGCGTCAGCAGCATCGCAATAAGAACCATAGTGGCAGCAATGGTGTAGATCACTCCTCTGCCCCCTCACCTGCGGACCGGGTTTCACAGGCAGCAACACGTCGGTCCATCTCGGCAATGCTCGCCTGATCCGCCTCGCTGTAATCCAGTGCATGTACCAAAAAACGTCCGGGTTCGGTGAAGCGCCCGGGTTCAGTCTCGATGGTGATGGTGCCCGGCGTCAGAGTGATGGAATTGGCAAACATGACCTGAGCAATATCGCTTTCGGCATCCACCGGCACTGCGAACATATGCTGGCGCAGATGCAAGTGTGGTGACAGGATGTTTCGGGTGACCACCCAGTTCGCCTTGGCAATCTCGCCCAGAAGCCAATACTGATATTTCATGAAGGCAAGGGGTTTGATTTGCCAATGTAAAACGTCGCCGTCCACCCGGTCCATGCGCGCCATGACCCAGACTACCAGAAATACCGAGGCAACGCCGTAGCCCACCAGCATTGGGTCGTAGATCCCGGACATCAAAAGCCACAGGATCATGAAGACAACAGCCGTTATCGCGCGTTTCACCTGTCTTTGCCCCCCGTCTTTCAGTGCGCGAAAGGGTTCCTCCTCCGCGCCATTTTTCTTGGGCCAAATATAGGTAATGTAAATACGGGTGTACAGTTCCGTAGGGCCAGATTTTCGGCTTTTCCTCGGGTTTCACTGAACAGGCGCGCCGAACGGGCAGTATCGGAATGGGCCGCCGAGCCTTTTTTTTAGTGCAGTACAGAAAGAAAACCCCGGTTTCAACCGCATCCCCTCAACAAGGCAAACGGCTCGGGATCGGGCATTTTTGCCATAAATCCGGCATATTCTATCGTTATCCATTGCATGAAGGGGTACAAAGCCCTCATAATAAAGGAAAGGCAGGCCACGGGCACGCGCTGAGTGTTTGTTAGGACCTGCCGGATATACTTGCAGAACGCAAGTTGAGGCAACGAGATCTGAGCGGGTAAAAACCCATGCTGGAATTTATTAATGTAAGCAAGTCCTTTTGGACGGGCAAGCAGCGCAAGGTCATTCTTGATCAGGCGTCGTTTCGGGTGGAGCTTGGAAATTCCCTTGGCATTCTCGCCCCAAATGGCACCGGCAAAACAACTTTGGTCAACATGATGGCGGGACTGGAAAAACCTGATGAGGGTGAAGTCAGGCGCTCTTGCCGCGTTTCATTTCCGCTTGGCTTCATGGGCGGCGTCACCCCCAAGCTTTCTGCCAAGGAAAACGCCCGCTATGTGGCGCAGCTTTACGGGCTTGACCCGGACTATCTGGAAGCCTTCACCCGCTGGCTGTGCGGGCTTGAGGAATATTATGACATGCCAGTTGGCACCTACAGCCAGGGTATGCGCGCGCGCCTTACCTTCGCGCTGCTTTTGGCGTTGGATTTTGACATCTATCTGATCGACGAAGGCATGCCGGCCACAACGGATGCCGAGTTTAATCGCAAAGCAGGCGATGTTCTGCGTCAGCGGCTTGAAAGCGCCACGGTCATCGTGGTGTCGCATCAGGCGCAAACGTTGGAAAAGTTCTGTCGGTCGGCAGCGGTTCTGAAAGACGGCCAGTTTTACATGTTTGACACCTTGGAAGAGGCAAAACAACTCTATGACTATGAAACCCAGGGTTAAAAAGTTTCGCGTGCGCCGTTCCCCATCGGCAGGTTCCCCCTCGCAAACAACATCAGCAAGTGAAGCCTCTGGCGAAGAAGCGCGGCCTGCGCTTCGCCGACCCCGCCAGCTTAACGCGATGGAAGAGGTTGCCATGACAGGGCAGGAAGACGGCTTTGGCAATGCCGTTTTTGCTACGGCGGCAAAGAATGCTGATGCCCCCGCGCCGATTGAAGTCAGCGCTGAAGAAGAGATTTCGGCAATCCGTAAGGAAGGAATGACCGGGCGTCAACTGCGCATGGCGCGTCGTCTGGCGCAAAAGCACGGGCTACCAGCCACATCGGATTTTGATGCTGTGCGTTTGTTGCGTAAAGCGGGCATTGACCCTTTCCAACGTGCAGCGATGCTGGAACTTGTCTCGGCCCAAGGCGAGGCAACCAAAGCCAGACCGCACCAGTTGCCGCAGGTTGTTGAAAAAAAGCCGGACCTGCCATCCGAGGGCGTGATGGACGCCGCTGCGCGTGCCAGATCGGTGATGGATATCCAGCTTGATATTGCCAAACGTCGCCGCAAGAAGGTTCTTTTACTGTTTACCCGGCTGGCATTCTTTGTCTTTCTGCCAACAATACTGGCTGGCTATTATTACTATAATATTGCAACGCCGATGTTTGCCACCAAATCAGAATTTGTGATCCAGACCGCTGAATCAAGCGGTGGCGGCGGACTTGGCAGCTTGTTTTCGGGCACCGGGATGGCAACGTCACAGGATTCGATTACCGTACAAAGCTATCTGACCTCGCGCGATGCGATGCTGCGCCTGGACGCCGATGTGGGTTTCAAAGACCATTTCTCAAACCCCGCCATTGATCCATTACAACGGATGGGGGCGGATGCCTCAAACGAAGCGGCTTATAAGCTTTACAAGAAGAATGTGAAAATTGGCTATGACCCCAGCGAGGGTATTATCAAGATGGAGGTCATCGCTGCCGACCCGGAAATCAGCGCGCGCTATTCGCAGGCTTTGATCTCATATGCCGAGGACAGAGTGGATAACCTGACCCTGCGCAAACGCGAGGACCAGATGCAGGGTGCGCGTGACAGCTATGCCGATGCCGAGCAAAAGATGCTGGATGCACAGGAAGAGGTACTGCGATTGCAAGAAGAGCTGGGTGTGTTTGATCCCAACAGCGAAACAGGTTCTGTGATGTCTCAAGTCTCAAACTACGAAATACAGCTTTTGGATAAGCAGTTGCAGTTGCGACAGCTTTTGGACAATACACAACCTAATCAGGCTCGTGTCGACGGGGTGACCGGGGACATTTCGCGGCTGGAAGATGTGATTGCAACTTTGCGCGCTAAGCTAACAGAAAGCGACAATGGAGGTGGCTCTCTGGCCCGCACGAACGCCAGGCTGGTAATTGCCCAGACCAATGTCGAAACCCGGATTCTGCTGATGCAACAGGCACTGCAACAATTGGAAACCGCGCGGATCGAAGCCAATAAGCAAACGCGCTATTTGTCCCTTGGGGTTAGTCCGGTAGCACCGGATGAGGCGACTTACCCGCGGGCGTTTGAAAATACCATTCTGGCCTTTCTCATCTTTTCGGGCATTTACCTGATGTTCTCGCTGACTGCTTCAATCCTGCGCGAACAGATTTCGTCCTGATATGAAGCATGTGCGTGTTGGCAATGTCACCTTTGGCAACGACCTGCCACTGATTGTTATTGCCGGGCCTTGCCAGCTAGAAGGCCGGGATCATGCACTGGATATCGCCGGGAAGTTGCACGAGATATGCGCCGACCTTGGGCTAGGCTTTGTCTTTAAAGCATCCTTTGACAAAGCCAACCGAACCTCGGCAACGGGTGCGCGCGGACCGGGTCTGGAGGATGGTCTGCGCCAGCTTGCCGCTGTCA